>NZ_CP096660.1:0-300000 GCF_023238205.1 Halorussus limi | reverse complement strand
GGAGGTCGTCCACGTCCGCGGTCACCAGCGAGACGTTCTCGGGGACTCCCTTCTCGCGGTAGCGTTCGTGCATCTCCTCCTGCACGTCCACGGCCCGGACCTCGCCCGCGAACGGGGCCACGTCGTCGGTGTAGAACCCGGTCCCGCTCCCGAAGTCGGCGACGGCGTCGCTCCCGTCGGCGTCGAGTGCGAGCGCGACCACCAACTCCTCGCGCGAGAGGTACCGGTACCGCGACTCGTCTTCGAGTTTGTCGGCCGACGCGGGGTCGAAGGTGTGAAAGCCCATGGTTTCCGAATCGGTGGCCGAACCCCTTAACGACTATGAGTCGTGCCCAAAACGGACAAGACTCCGAAACGGTCGCCGCCAGAATCGAGAACCGAAGTACTGCTCAGCCGTGTCGCTCGACCAACTTCGTCAGGGTCGCCTCGTCCTGCACGCCGACTATCTGCTCGACCTGCTCGCCGTCGGCGAACAGCAGTAGGGTCGGCACGCTCCGGACGCCGTACTGCGCGGCGAGACCCTGATGCTCGTCGATGTCTACCTTCGCCACCGCGGCGTCGGTGTCCCGCGCGATGGCTTCCACCGTCGGTTCGAGCATGTTGCAGGGTCCGCACCAGTCCGCGTAGAAGTCGACCAGCGTCACGTCGTATCGAGTGGTCACGTCGGAGAACTGTTCGACGCTCTCGACGTGAACGGGTTCGGTCGGTGCCGGTTCGGACTCGGCGCTGGCGTCGCTCTCGGGCGTAACGCCAGTTCCGTCGCCCTCCTCGTTTTGCGCTCCGAGGAGGTCGTCTCGCTTTCGCTCGCGGATAGATTCGAGTTTGTCTTCGCTCATCGCGTCGAAGTTGTCGCTCCACGGCTTTAACTATTTTGTAGGTGGCGTGCAATACTGGCTTCGCGCTCGGAACGCTCGTCCGGAGTCGTGAACACTCAAATACCCGCCGTACGCAGGGACGCTCACGTATGGCGAGGACACCGACCGCCGCGCTCGCACCGCTCGCGGCGGCCTCCCTCTGGGGCGGGATGTACGTCGTGAGCAAGTGGGGATTCGCCTCTATTCCCCCCGTCACGCTCGGTTTCCTCCGGGTCGCGCTCGGGGCCGCGACCCTGCTCGCGGTGGTCCGGCGGACCTACCCGGACCGCGACTTCTCGGCGAGCGACCGACGCGGATTTCTGGCGCTCGGCGGGTGGGTCACGCTCACCATCGTCACGCAGTTCGTCGGCACCGACCTCACGAACGCGAGTCAGGGCGCGCTCCTGACGGTGTTGACGCCCGTGTTCACCCTCCTGCTCGGAGTCGCGGTGCTGTCGGAACCCCTGACTCGCCGGAAGGCCGCGGGGATGGCGCTCGCGTCGGTCGGCACCCTGCTGGTCCTCGCGGGTCGGTACGACGTGGACCGCGTCTCGACCGGGAACGCCGTCGGGGTCGCGGCCCTCCTCGCGGCCAGTTTCGCGTGGGCCGGCTACACCGTCTACGGGAAGTCGCTCGTCCGGGCCTACTCGGCGCTGGAGACCGCGACCTACTCGACGGTCGCCGCGGTGCCGATGCTCGGGGTTCTCGCCGCGGCGGAACTCGCGCTGACCCACCGCGCTCTCGCCGACGCGACGCTCTCGATCCCCGTCGCCGGTGCGGTCCTCTACCTCGGCGTCGCCAGCACGGCGGCCGCGTGGTACCTCTGGTACAAGGGACTGGAGTACGTCGACGCGGGGACGGTCGCTGTCTTCTTCTTCGTCCAACCGTTCGTCGGGGCCTTCTTCGGAGCAGTCTTGCTCGGTGAGGCCATCGGGCCGGGTTTCGTCGTCGGTGGACTCGTCATGGCTCTCGGCGTCTACGTCGTGTCCACCTCGACCACGACCTGAGCGAACCGCGCAGGACCTCCGCGAACCGCGCACGACCTGAGCGAATCGCGCGTAGACGACACGCGCGAAGACGACGGCTCTATGACCGACCCCTGCCGAAACCGAGTGATTGGCTTCCCTCGACTTCCCTAGAAGGGATAGTCGCGGGGTTCGCGCTGGAGCGAAATCCACTTCATCTCGGTGATTTCTTCGAGGAACGCGTCGCTGTTGTACGTCCCCATGCCGGACGCGCCGGTTCCGCTGAAGGGAACGTGCGCCTCGTCGTTGATAGGTTGGTCGTTGACGTGGACGTTCCCCGTCTCCATCCGCTCGGCGATTCGCTTTCCGGTTCCGAGGTCGCCGGCGTGGACGGCACCCGACAGGCCGTACTCGGTGTCGTTCGCGATTTCGACTGCCTCGTCGACGTCCGAGAACGGAATGACCGGGGCAATCGGGCCGAAGTGTTCGTTGCAGGCCGCGGCCATGTCGTTTTCCACGTCCGAGAGGACCGTCGGTCCGACGACCAACGAGTCGCCGGCACCGTCCACGTCGACGGTCTCCCCGCCGGTTTCGAGGGTGGCACCCGCCTCGACGGTCTTCTCGACGTAGTCCAGCATCTCGTCGCGCTGTGACTCGTTGATAATCGGACCGACGACGGTGTCTTCCTCGTGGGCGCTCCCGACGGGAAGCGACTCCGCGCGCTCGGTGAGGCGCTTGACGTACTCGTCGTACACGTCCTCGTGGACGATGTGGCGGTTGATGGAGATGCAGACCTGCCCTTGGTGGACGAACGACCCGAAGGTCGCACCGTCGATGGCTCGGTCGATGTCGGCGTCGTCGGTGACGACGAAGGCGTTGTTGCCGCCCAGTTCCATGGCGGGAACGGCGAGATTCTGGGCCGCGAGCCCCGCGACGTGTCGGCCGACCTCCGTCGAACCGGTGAAGGAGACGACGTCGCTCTCGGGATGACTTGCGACGCGGTCCCCGATGTCGGACCCGCGTCCCGTCACGACGTTCAGTACGCCGTCGGGGAGGTCCGTCTCCTCGAAGAGTTTCCCGAACAGCAGGCCTCCGGTAATCGGTGACTCCGTAGAGGGCTTCAGGACGACGCTGTTCCCGGCGGCGATGGCGGGGGCGACCGCTCGCATCGAGAGGTTGAGCGGGAAGTTCCACGGCGAGATGACCGTGACGACGCCCTTCGGTCCGCGCTGGACGACGTTCTCTTTGCCGGGGATGTTCGAGTCGGCGTGTTCGCCCTTCATCCGACGCGGTAGCGTCGCGGCCTCGCTGGCGTGGTCCGACGCGATTTGGACGGACGTTTCGCCCATGATGCGGGACCCGCCGACCTCGTGGCTCAGGAGGTCGATAACCTCGTCGCTGTGTTCCTGAAGGGCTTGGAGGAACTGTTGGACGACCTCCTGTCGCCGTGCGGGCGGTTGGTCTCCCCACTCGGTCTGTGCGTCCGCGGCCGACTCGTAGGCGGCGTCGACGTCTGATTCGGTCGCCGACGGAACCTCCGTGACCGCTTCGCGGGTGGAGGGGTCTTCGACGGTGATGGTCTCGTCGCTCTGGGCCGGAACCCACTCACCGTCGATGTAGAGTGCGTTCCAATCGGCGTCGATCGAGAGGTCGTTGGTCATGTGCGTTTTACCAAACGGTAGAACGATGTAAAAGGGACGCGAACACGGAGAGGGCTTCCGGTTCGCAGTTCCCCGACAGGCGGTAGAAAAATTAACTCCGGGCCGATTCTCCGCTCCCCCGACCGAAAGCGTGCTACGAGACGGAGCGGCGGAATCGCCGACTTCGATGGGTTTTACCGCCTGGTAAACTAAGCACAGATATGAGTCAGTTCGACCGAACGGGAGAGGACCTCCGTAGCCCCATTTCTGGAGAGACGGTTCGACACGGACCCGGCGTAAACTCGAACCGCGCCTTCCCGACGAGTACTTATCCGTCTCACCTCGACCCGTTCGTCCTGTTCGAGCGGTTCTACATCGACCCCGACGACGGGTTCCCGATGCACCACCACCGGGGATTCGAAATCGTCTCGTACATTCTCGACGGCGGAATGGACCACGAGGACTCGCTGGGCGTCTCCAACACCGCGTACGAGGGCGACGCGATGAGGATAACTACCGGGAGCGGTATCCGACACTCCGAGTTCTCTGCCGACGGTCGCGCCTGCAATGGACTACAACTCTGGGTGAATCTCCCGCGCGAACGGAAGGACGTCGAACCGAACTACGTGGACGCGGACGCCGAGCAACTCCCCACGGAGACGCAGGACGGCGCGACTGTGACCACAGTCGTCGGCGACGGGTCACCGGTCGAACTCTCCACGCCGATGGAGTACCTCGACGTCACCGTGTCCGACGTCTGGTCGCGGTCGATTCCCGACGGATGGTCGGGGTTCCTCTACGGCGTCGCCGGCGACGGTATGGTCGATGGGAACGCGTTCACCGAGGGCGACGTCCTCCCGATGACCGAGGCTCGAAACGTCGAACTCCGGAGCGAGAACGCTCTCCGCGTCGTCGTCGTCACCGGTCGCCCTCACCGTGAACCCATCCGACAACGCGGCCCGGTGGTGCTGTAACTGTCCCTCACATCGAGGCTCTCAGAAGGACTACTGTACGACGAACGCCCGACGGAACCTGATTTTACCAGATGGTAAGATACTTTTAGGGGTCGTTCGTTGCGTCGAGTATGGTAGACGTAGCGATCATCGGTGGCGGTCCCGCCGGACTGAGTGCTGCACTGTACGCCGCGAAGAACGACCTCGACACCGTCGTGTTCGACACAGACGAGTCGTGGATGCACAAGGCCCACCTCTTCAACTACCCCGCGGTTCGAAGCATCAGCGGCGACGAGTTCCTCGAAGTAACTCGCGGTCAGGTCCGCGACCGCGGCGCGACGCTTCGCGAGGAGGAAGTAACTGGCGTCGAGCAGACGGGCGACGGATTCTCCGTCACGACCGCCGAAGACGAGTACACTGCGGAGTACGTCGTCCTCGCTACCGGCGGCGACCGAAGCCTCGCCGAAGAACTCGGGTGCGAGTTCACCGACGAGGACGTGGTCGACGTGAACGTCGATATGGAGACGACGGTCGAGGGCGTGTACGCGACCGGCGCGATGGGGCGGGCGGAGAAGTGGCAGGCCGTCATCGCGGCCGGCGACGGCGCGGCCGCCGTCCTCGACATCCTCTCGAAGGAGAAAGGCGAGTACTACCACGATTTCGATATGCCGTCCGACGTTCCCGAACTGTAGCCTCTCCCAACGGGCCTCCAACCCCGTCGTGCGCTCGCTCCTCGATGGAAACGCGAGAGCGGCCTTCCGGTTTCTCGTTTCGTCTCACTCGGTCGCTCGTTACCGAAACCCGCTTCGCCGAGTCGAGTACGACGCTCGCAGGTCTCGCAGGGAGAAACCGATATGAGTCACCCCCGTCAAGTGGACCGTAGCATGAGTGAACCGAGCGCGGAGGTCGACTCCAAAGACACTCGCGAGGTAATCATGGAGGCGACCTTTCGCGCACTGAGCAAGCACGGGTACAAGGACCTGCGAGTGCGCGACATCGGCGAGGAGATGGAGATGTCCCGGCAAGTGATTCACTACCACTTCGACGGGAAGTACGACCTGCTCTCCTCGTTCTTGGAGTACATCATCGAACAGTACGAGGGGAGTGTCGAGGTCGAGGAAGAGGCTGACCCGCGGTCGGAACTCGACGCGCGCATCGACCAGTGTCTGTTCGGTCCCGAGTTCGACGAGTTCACGCACTGGGACCGGATGAGGGTGTACCACGAACTGTACGCGTACGCTCAGAACGACGACCGGCATCGAGAACTGTTCAACAGCCACTACGAGCGGATACGGGGGAGCATCGTGGACGTTATCGAGGACGGAATCGAGGACGGTGTTTTCCGCGAGGTGGACGCCGAGCGGATGGGGCAACTTATCACCGACGTGATTCACGCCTCCCGGGAGCGACGGATTTCCCTCGGTCACGAGGACGCACCCGAAGAGGCGCGCCAAGCCATCGACCAGTTCATTCTCGACTCGCTCGAACTGAGTCAGCACGACTGAGTCTACGCTCGGCCGATGCTCTCTCTCACCGTTTCTGCCGGTCCCCTCGAAGGAGCGGACGGAACGCCGTAGAATACCTCGATTGTGAACTAGTGGCGTGGCCTCTCGTCCACTCCCGGGCATCCTCTCGATGCCAGTATCGACTATACGGAGCGAGAACAATAATCTTACCGGATGGTAAACTCCTCGCGATGCAGTCCCCTGTCATCGTTCGCGTTCCTCGGACCCCGATTTCTACTGCTATCGGCGGACTCTTCCGCTCACCCTCCGCTGTCCCTTCTGCTCTCTCCACCGGCCGCTGTCTTCCGCCTTTCCGGTGCCCACACGCTCAAGTCGGCGGCCCGCAACGCTTTCGGCATGAGCGACCCCTTCGAAGTCGAAGACTTCTACGACCTGACGCTCGTGACCGACCTCGCCGTCTCGCCCGACGGCGAACGCGTCGCGTTCGTCGCCGACGAGTTCGACCGCGCCGACGACGAGCGCCGGAGTTCGCTGTTCGTCGCGCCGACCGACGGTTCGCGCGACCCGCATCGCCTCTCGCGGGCCTCCGACGCCAGCGCGCCCTCGTGGAGTCCCGACGGTTCGAAACTCGCGTTCTCGGCGGCCCGCGACACCGACGCCGAAATCGCGGTGACGCGCGACGACGCCGACGCGGAAAACCGCGATGGCGAAGACGCGGACGGCGAAAACGGAACCGACGACGAACCGAAGCCCCAAATCTGGGCGTTCGACCTCGAACGCGGGGGTGACGCCCGCCAGATAACCGACTTCGAGGAGGGCGCGCGAGGCTTCGACTGGGGGCCGGAGGGCGACCGCCTCGTCGTCGCGGCCCGCGACCCCACCGAGGACCAGCGCGAGTACCTCGAAAGTCGCCGGGAGGACGACGGACCGATAGAGACCGAACGCCTCCAGCACAAGTTCGACGGTCACGGCTGGTTGGACGACGTGAGGACCTACCTGTTCGTCGTGGACTGCGAGACCCGCGAGACGACCCGCCTCGACGACGCCTACGGCGGCGGCGCGCGTGAACCCGCGACCGGCCTGAGTCCCGCGTGGTCGCCCTCGGGTGACCGCATCGCGTTCCTCTCGAATCGGACCGAGCGCCCCGACGACAACTACGTGATGGACCTCTACACCGTCTCGCCCGACGGGTCGGACCTGCACAAACTGACCGACTCGGACCTGACCGCCGGCCGACCGCGCTGGCATCCCGACGGCGACCGCCTCGCGTTCGTCGGCAGCGACCCCGAGAACTGGTATCGTCCGTCCGAAGTGTACGTCGCCGACGCGACCGGCGAGTCCGGGGACGAGCGCTACGAGTCCCGGTCGGGCGACCTCGACCGGACGGTCGCCCGGTACGGCGCGTTGGGGTGGCACGGCGACGACGTCTACGCCGCGGTCGGCGACGAGGGTCTGACTCGCCTCGTCAGGTTCGGCGAGGACGGGGACCCCGAGCGGACGTTCGAGGCACAGGGCAGAGACCGCACCGTCGAGGGGTTCGACCTCCGCGGGGGTCGCGCAGTCGTCGCGCTCGCAGAGCCCGAACGTGGCAAGGACCTCCACGCCCTCGACGCCGGACGTCTCGGAGACAACGCCGACCCCACTCGCCTCACCGCGCTCAACGACGACCTGCTCGCGGACCGCCGGACGCCCGAGTGTCGCCGCGTCACCGTCGACTCGGAGGGCGACGAAATCGAGACGCTGGCGTACCTGCCCGACGACTTCGACCCCGAGGACCCCGACCCGCGCCCGGTCGTCGCGTCCATCCACGGCGGTCCTATCTCCTACGACGCCCCGACGTTCTCGTTCGACTTCTCCTACTGGACCGGCCGGGGGTACGTCGTCCTCCGGACCAACTACCGCGGCAGTTCCTCGTACGGCCGCGAGTTCAGCGAGCAGATTCGCGGCGAGTGGGGTCCCCGCGAGACCGCCGACGTGCTGGCGGGCGTCGAGGAACTGGTCGCCCGCGACTGGGCCGACTCCGACCGACTGTTCGCCACCGGGTTCTCCTACGGCGGTATCACCACGGGATACCTCGTCGCCGAGACCGACCGGTTCGCGGCCGCCGCGGCCGAACACGGCGTCTACGACTTCCGGTCGGCGTTCGGGACCGACGACAGTCACGTCTGGTGGGAGAACGACTTCGGCCTGCCGTGGGAGAACGAGGAGGGCTACGACGCCGCGTCGAGCATCCTCGACGTGGGAGACGTGGAGACGCCCCTGCTCGTCACCGCGGGCGGCGAGGACTGGCGGTGTCCGCCCTCCCAGAGCGAGCAACTCTACGTCAGCGTCAAGAAGCAAGGCGTCCCCGCCAGACTGGTCGTCTACCCCGACGAACACCACAACATCGGCGACCCCGACCGGGCGACTCACCGCCTCGGCGAACTGACCGAGTGGTTCGAGCGCCACGACCCCGAGTCGTGAGCGGACTCACTCGGCGCTCACTCGTCGCCGAAGACCTCGCGCTGGAGTTCCTCGCGGTTGTACTCCACGAGGTGGTACTGAGTCACCAGCACGGCGGCGACGACCATTCCGGCGGTGAACCCCGCGATTCGAACGAGAGGAATCCCGTGGACGTATCCGTTGAGTAACTGTGCGAAGGCGAGAAAGACGGGGACGACGGTCGCGACCGTCGTGCGGACGGGCAGGTCGCGATACATCTCCCAAAACGTCGTGTTGTCGGTGACGGCCATTCGGTAATCGCTCCTTAACTGAGGATGCGAACACGCCTTGATTACCTTTTCGTGTGTTGATTCGGACCGTTCCCGTGCGGTATCCGACGGCAGGGCCCGTTCCGGAGGAAACGAACGTCGCGCCCGTCTGGAGAAGGCCGAACTTCACGCCGACTGCGCGGTGGACGCCGACGAGTCGCCGGAGTTGTCGGGTTCGTAAACGACGTGGTTGCCGTCCGCGCGCACTTCGACCCGACAGCGGTTGAGTTCGAAGACGATTCGTCCGGTCGCACCCGCCGTTCCGCCGCTCCGGTTCTCGAACAGGCGGTTCAGCGCGTCCGGGTCCACCACGTCGTACAGGATGCACTCGTCGGCGAGGCGGTCGCAGTCCGCCACCTCGGTCACGGCCTCGATAACCGCGGTGCTGACGTCTAACCCGTTCGATACTATCCGATACGCCGCGCGCCCGTCTCGGTCGAGCGACGGCGCACGCTCCGTGAAGTCCTCGGTATCCCAGTTCATGAGTGTAGATTACTGCCACCGACTCCCACTATCGGTATACCGGTTAAGTCGGCCCCTGTCATAAAAAATACTCGATTTAGCGACGGAAAATCGTCGCCTCCTGACGACAGATTATCCTTCGGTTCGAATCCGTTCTTCCTATCTGAAGCCAGGAATTACAAGATAACGCACCTATTCTTTCGTCAGAATCATCGCGTCCGCGCTCGCCGCCTCGCCGACGCTCGCCGCGAACTGCTCGGCGTGACACCGCTTCAGTCGCGCCAGTTCGTCGTCGGTCAGGTCCATCCGGTCGGCGAACTCCTCCCAGACGTGGCTCCTGACCGAGAGGTAGTAGGCCGTCCGGTCTTGGGTCACGAGCGGGTCGCGGTGGAACTGGGTCCGGTACTCGTAGACGAGGCCGTCGACGCCGACGCCCTCCAACTCCCTCACGACTCGCTGGTGGCGCGCGACGAGTTCGCGGTCGGTCTCGTCCGTCAGGTCCGGAAACGCGTCGAGCGGGGCCGCCATCTCACCACTCCGCGACGCTCCCGTCGTCGTGTCGCCAGACGGGGTTGTGCCAGTTCACCTCGCCGGCGCGCTCGCGGACGACCTCCTCGTCGATGTCGATGCCGAGACCCGGTCGTTCGGGAAGTTCGACGTAGCCGTCCTCGTACTCGAAGACCGACGGGTCGGCGAGGTAGTCCAGCACGTCGCTGGTCTCGTTGTAGTGGATGTCGAGGCTCTGCTCCTGAATCAGGGCGTTGGGCGTGCAGGCGTCCACCTGCACGCAGGAGGCCAGCGCGACCGGGCCGAGCGGGCAGTGGGGCGCGAGCGCCACGTCGTAGGCCTCGGCCATCGAGGCTATCTTCTTGACCTCGGTGATTCCTCCGGCGTGGCTCAGGTCGGGTTGAATCACGTCCACGGCCCCCGACTCGAACACCTCCTTGAAGTCCCACCGGGAGTACATACGCTCGCCCGTGGCGATTGGCGTGGTGGTGTGGGCCGCGATTTCGGGGAGCGCGTCGTTGTGTTCCGGCAGGACCGGTTCCTCGACGAACATCGGTTCGTAGGGCTCGAGCGCCGCGACGAGTCGCTTCGCCATCGGCTTGGCGACTCGCCCGTGGAAGTCGACGCCCACGTCCACGTCCTCGCCGACCGCCTCGCGGACCTCGGCGAGTCGCTGTTCGGCCTGCCGAATCTTCGCGGGCGAATCGACGCGCTCCAGTTCAGGCGTCGCGTTCATCTTCAGCGCCGTGAATCCGGCCTCGACCTGCTCGCGGGCGGCCTCGCCAACGTCCGCGGGCCGGTCGCCGCCGATCCACTGATAGACCCGAATTCGGTCGCGGGCTTTCCCGCCGAGGAGTTCGTAGACCGGCGCGCCGAAGTGCTTGCCCTTGATGTCCCAGAGCGCTTGGTCGATGCCTGCGATGGCGGACATCAGGACCGGGCCGCCCCGGTAGAACCCGCCGCGATAGAGCGCCTGCCAGTGGTCCTCGATTCTGAGGGGGTCCTCGCCGAGCAGGTAGCCGTCGAGCAACTCCTCGACGGCGGCCCGGACGGTGTGGGCCCGGCCCTCGACTACCGGTTCGCCCCACCCGACGGTCCCGTCGCTGGTTTCGAGGCGCAGGAACAGCCATCTCGGTGGTACCTCGAACAACTCGTAGTCGGTGACTTCCATGGCCGGCCGTACGAGGGCGACTGTCTAAACCCCCGGGGAACTGGCAACGTGGTCGTCCACACCGTCGGCGGAACAGTCAAGTCTGAAATCATATAAGAACAGATAGAGTTAATAACAAGAAATATGAAAATTCTACCCGATGGACAAGCTCGACGGTGTCCCGCTCTCGGCCCTGCAGGACCAACTCGACGCGGCGGAGAGCGCGAAGGCCACCAAGCGCCTGATGGTGGCCATCGCGTACAAGGACGGCGTGTCGGTCTCGGTCCTCTCGGAGCGGTACGACGTTCCGGAATCGACGCTCTACTACTGGCTCGACCGCATCGCCGAGAAACCCCTCTCCGAGGCCGTCGAGGACGACGACCGGCCGGGCCGGCCCTCGGAACTCGCCGCCGACGAGCGCGAGGCGGTGTTCGACGCGCTCGCGGACTCGCCCGCCGCCTACGACTTCGAGGCCTCGTCGTGGACGCCCGAACTCGTCCGGGAACTCATCGAGCGCGAGTACGGCGTCTCCTACTCGCTCGGCCACGTCAGACGCCTGATTCGAGATGCGGACGTGTCTGTCTGAACAGAGCTTCGATTCCGCCGTCACTTCGCCCGGTCGCCGTCCCGCCAGTCGGAATCGAACCGCCGACGTGCCAGTGGGAATCACCGTCGAGTCCTCCCGCCGATTTCCTGATAGTCGCGATTGCCCAAACGGCACGGAACGCGTCCTTGGCAAATTTCGAGCGCCACCGCGTCGTCCGGAGGTTCGCCGCCTAGTTACCGCCGCCGTCGTGCGACCAGCATCCCGACCGCGGCGCACCCGACCAGCGCGGTCGCACTCCGACCGGCGAGCGGGAAGTCGGCCGACCCCGCCGACTCGCCGACGCTCTCGGCCCGGTTCGGCGTCCCGGGGTCGTAGCACACCGCGAACTGCTCGACGGGGAACGGATTCCCGCCGGGGTTGTCGGGCGCGGTGAGTTCCGCTCGCGCCGAGACGCCCTCGGGGAAGACGTAGACGTTCCCGCCCGGCCCGCCGTAGACGATGGCCGCGGCCGTGCGGAGCGTCGAGTCGAACGTCACCGCGACGGGTTGGCCGTCGTCGTCGCGCTCGGCGACCCCTAACTCTATCTCGAAGCTATCGCCGCCCGCCTCGAACTGGAAGGTGTTCGGCCCGACTCGGGTGGCGTTCTCGCTGGTGAACTCACCGTCCTCGTAGGTCAACAGTAGGCCGCGCTCCAACCCGAAGTCCTCGCACCTCGGGAATCCGGCGACCGGCCGCGGTTCGACCTTCGGCGTCGGCGCCGTCTCGGTGGTCGTGGTGGTCGTCGTTGTGGTAGTCGTTTCAGTAGTTGTCGTGGTCGTCTCCGTCGTGGTGGTCGTAGACTCGGTGGTGGTCGTCTCGGTAGTCGTGGTTTCCGTCGTCGTGGTGGTGGTGGTTTTGGTGGTCGTAGTCTCGGTGGTTGTCGTGGTCGTTTCCGTCGTCGTTGTCGTTTCAGTAGCCGTGGTAGTGGTGGTCTCAGTAGTGGTCGTGGTCGGCGACTGTTCAGCGGCCGCCGGACAGTCCGCGACTTCGACCGCAGCGCTCTCAGTTTCGTTTATCGTCACGCCCTCGCCGGTCGCCCGGACCTCGTACTCGCCGGACGGGAGGTCCGAGAGTTCGCGCACTCGACCGGGCGGGACCGTCACCGTCTCCTCGAAGCCGTCGGGTCCGACGACTTCGACCGTGACCTCGCGTTCGCCTTCGTTGACGAGAGTGAGCGCTTCGCACTCCTCACTGGTCGCCACGACGTTCACGGCGGCCGGTTCCGGTTCTGCCGTCGTGGTGGTCGTTTCCGTCGTCGTTTCGGTGGTGGTCTCTGTGGTGGTAGTCTCGGTGGTGGTGGTCTCCGTTGTCGTCGTAGTCTCTGTTGTCGTCGTGGTTTCCGTTGTAGTCGTCTCGGTGGTCGTAGTCTCTATTGTCGTCGTGGTTTCCGTTGTAGTCGTCTCGGTGGTCGTAGTCGCTGTGGTCGTGGTCTCCGTCGTTTCGGTCGTGGCAGTGGTCGCCTCGGTCGTTGTCGTCGTCTCGGTCGTGGTCGGCCGGCCGGCCACGCTCACGGTGACGTTCGCCCCGTCGTTGACGGTCGCCTTGCCGGGTTCCTCGCCGACGAACCCGGTCCGCGCTCGGACCGAGTAGTTCCCCGGCGGTAACTCGTCCAGCGTCGTCTCGTCGCCGGGGACCAATTCCAGCGTCCGCGCGAAGTCGTCCGGCCCGGTCACGTTGACCGTCACGTTCAGGTCGGTCGGGTTCTCGACGCTCAAGGTCCCGGGGTCCGCCGAGGAGACCACGACGTTCGGGCAGTCGGCGACGCTCACCGTCCCGGCCGCGTCGCCGTTGACGGTCGCGTTCCGGCGCTCGGTCTCGTCGTCGGCCGCCGTCTGGTCGCCGCCGGGCACCCACGCCCGAACCTCGTAGTCGCCGGGCGTCAGATTCGCCAGCGTCCGGTTCTCGCCGGGACCGACCGCGAACTCCCGCGCGAAGTCGTCAGGTCCGGTCACGTTGACCGTCGCGTTCTCGTCGCTCGGGTTCTCGACGGTCAACTCCTCGCACGCGTCCGAGCGCGCCGTCAGGTTCGGCGGTCGGGGTTCCGCTGTCGTGGTCGTCGTTGTCGTGGTAGTCGTAGCGGTGGCAGTCGTCGTTGTCGTGGTAGTCGTAGCGGTGGCAGTCGTCGTTGTCGTGGTAGTCGTCTCGGTGGTCGTCGTTTCCGTCGCCGTGGTGGTTTCGGTCGTGGTAGTCGCGGTTTCCGTCGTCGTCGTGGTCGGTTCCGCGGGTTCCTCGGTCGTCGTGGTGGTCGTGTCCGTCGTGGTTGGCGTCTCCGTCGTTGTCGGCGTCTCCGTGGTGGTGGTCGTGTCCGTTTCCGTCGTGGTAGTGGTCTCTGTGGTCGTCGTGGTCGTCGGCGTCGGGCACGCCTCGACCCGGATGTTCTCTATCTCGACGCCGTTGACCGTCGCGGGCCGGGTCGGTTCGACCAGTCCGCCCGCCTTCGCCTGCACCCGGTAGGTGCCGGGCGGGATGGCGAACGTCTCGGTCTGGCCCGGGTTCAGGATGACGACGCGCGTCAGTCCGGACTCCGCCGTCACCGAGAAGGTCAACCGCTCGGTGGTCGGGTTCGACAGTCGGAGGCGCTCGCAGGACGGACTCGCCGCTTTCCCGTTCGGCGGCGGCCCCGGTTCCTCCGTGGTCGTGGTGGTGGTGGTCGTCTCGGTAGTGGTGGTCGTCGGCAGTTCCAGCGTCGTCGTGGTGGTCGTGGTCGGCGTCTCGCGCTCGACGCACTCCTCGAAGTCGGGGTTGCGCTGCGAGGCGGTCCGGTCGCCGCGTCTCACGACGACGCGCTCGATGACTTCGTCGCGGTTCTCACCGGTCCCGAAGAACACGTTTCGACCTCGGAACCGCCCGCGGAAGGTCTGGCGGTCGCCGTCCTCGAACACCAGCGTCACCGAGTCGTAGCGGTGGGCGTCCACTGCGACCTTCGTGCAGGCGAAGTCGTAGGTGGGTTCGAGCGGTCCGGGCGTCTCCGTCGTGGTGGTGGTCGTCGTCTCCGTGGTAGTGGTCGTGTCCGGCCCCGCACAGGCCTCGAAGCTCGGATTCCGGCGCGTCACCGACTCGCCGTCCGGTCCCCTCACGACGACGGCCTTCAGAACCTCGCCCTGATTGTCTCCGGTGCCGACGAACTGCGCGCGGTCCCGGAAGTCCCCGCGGAAGGTCTGGCGGTCGCCGTCCTCGAACACCAGCGTCACGGACCGGAACTCGTCGGCCTGCACCACGGCCTTCTCGCAACTCGTGAAGAATATCTTCGGCGCGAACGGTTCGTCGGGTTCCTGCGTCGCGGGTTCACAGCCGCTGGTGTCGTTGCGCTGGACTTCGAACCGGTCGGGCCCGTTGAACACCTTGACCTGCTTCACGACCTTGCCGGCGTTCGACCCGGTACCCGCGAAGGTGTTGGTCCCGCTGTAGATGCTCGTGAACGTCTGTTTGCTCCCGTCGGCGAACGTCAGGACGACTTGCGTGTACTGCTCGGCCGCGACCGTGACCTGCCGACAGTCGAACGAGACCCGCACCCGGAGAGGTTCGGGCGTCTCGGTGGTGGTCTCGGTAGTCGTCGTCTCGGTCGTGGTGGTTTCGGTCGTGGTCGTCGTCTCGGTCCCGGTCTCGGCCTTCTGCGGGCAGTCGCCGGCCACGAGGTACGCCGACCCGACGTTCGTGCTGCCGTCGGTGAAGGGCGCGCCTACGAGCAGGTCGGTCGCCGCGTCATTGTTGGCGTCGCCGCCCGCCAGCGCGTACCCCGCGAGGTCGCCCTCGGACTCGCCCTCGAACTTGGCGTGGGAACCCGTCAGCGAGTGGCGCTCCGCGATTCGAGAACCGTAGAGCAGGTAGGCCGACCCCACGTCTCGGACGGTGGCGTTCTCCGCGGTGTCGTTCTGGGCGCTGTCGTTCTGCGCGCCCTCGTCCTCCGCGCTATCGCCTCCCGCAGTCGTATTCTCCGAGGTGCCGTCGTCGAACGGCGCGCCGACCAGCAGGTCGGCGTACCCGTCGTCGTTGACGTCGCCCGCGCCGGCGACCGACCACCCGGCGTAGTCGTTGCGCGACTCGCCGGGGAGCGCCGCGTCGGCCTCCGTCGAGAGGTTCACCGAGCGCGAGAGGTCGCCGCCGTAGGCGACGTAGGCCGCCCCGGCGTCCTTTGCCGGGACGTCGTGGAAGGGCGCGCCCACCACCACGTCGTCGCGGCCGTCGCCGTTCAGGTCACCCGCGTTGGCGACCGAGAACCCGGCTTGGTCGCCCTCACCGGACCCTCTGAACGTGACCGGCGCGTTCACCAGCAGCGAGGTCCCCTCGAACTGCGGGCCGTACTGGAGGTACGCCGCCCCGGCGTCCACGGCCTGCGAGTCGTTCCCGCGCGCGCCGACGAGCACGTCGCTGACCTCGTCGCCGTCGGCGTCGAGCGCAGCGACGGCGGTCCCGGCGAGGTCGTTTTTCGCCACGCCGAGGTAGGTCACGTTCGCGCTCGCGAGGTCGAACGTCCCGACGCGGGGCATGTACGAGAGGTAGGCCGCGCCCGAGTCCTTCGCCACGCCGTCGTGCTGTGGCGCGCCGACGAGCAGGCCCGCGCTCCCGTTGCTCGCGTTCTCCATCGTCGCCAGCGACCACCCCGCGCGGTCGCCCTTCTCGGCCCCGAAGAACGTCGCGGAAGCGTACTGCAGGTCGACGCGCTCGGGCAGTTCCTCGTCGCCGTAGACGACGTAGGCCGCGCCCGAATTACGGCCGTTCTCGTCGGCGAGGGGCGCGCCGACGACCACGTCCGAGAAGTTGTCGTCGTTCAGGTCGCCGACTTCGACCGAGAACCCGGCGCGCTCGCCGCCCGCCCGCCCTCGGAAGGTCACGTTGGCTTCGGACACGTCGATTTCGCTCCGGTTGACCGGTCCGTAGAAGAGGTAGGCCGCCCCGGAGTCGGTGCCCGCCGTGTCGTTGGTCGGCGCGCCCACGAGCAGGTCGGCGTACCCGTCGCCGTTCACGTCGCCCGCGTCGGTCGCCCACCCCACGCGGTCGTTGCTCGCCGCGCCGGTGAGTTCGGCGTCGGCGTCCGAGAGGTTCGCGGCACCGGCCGGTCCGCGCGGAATCTCGCCCCGGCCGCATCTGGTAGCGCTCCGGGTATCGTTCGTCGAGTTGTCGCCTGCGCTCGCACTCGCGCGGACGCCACTCGCCCTGGCGCCGACGCCAGACGCTTGCACGTTCGCTCCAGCGCTCGCAGAACTACGCGCGGATGCGGACGCTGAGGGTGCGGACGCGGGAGCGGCTTTCCCCGGTCGCGCCGGCGCTGACGCCGCGCCCGGTCCGCCGGCGCCCGGAGGCCCGCCAGCGCTCACGGGTCCGACCGCGGGCGCGGCGTTCGCGCTTCCCGGCAGTTCGCTCGCGCTCCTCGGTGCCGCGCCGCCCGCCGCGAGCGAGAGTCCGCTCGCGCCGACGACGCTACTGGCGACGAGTAACCATGCGAGAAGTAACACGTCTAACTGCTCGCGCGTCTCCCCGGCCTCCCCCCGTGTCATTTTGACTCGTTCGGCCAGTAACCTATCTCCGCCCTTTGTTATGCGGAGCGAAAGCGGTGCGTAACGTCGCGTTGCCTCCGGCTGACCGGCCGATAGGGTCGGCCTACTCCCCGAACGCGGCGAGGTCTCACCGCCGAGCGGCGAGCAGGAGGCCGGCCAGCGCGACGAGCGCCGCGCCGACGCCGAATCCGGGGACGCCGCCCTCGGGGTCGGCGGTGGCCGTGGCGGTGTCGCCCCGCATCGCCTCGGCGGTGGTCTCGGCCGGGTCGGTCGTTTCGACGGGCGTCGCGTTACCCCCGCCGTCGCCCGACCCGCCGATTTTCACCAGCCAGCCGTCCTTGCCCGTCGCGCCGTCGCCGGAGGTCTGGCCCGCGAGGAGGTAGCCGCCGTCGTGGGCCCGGACCGCGGGCCACGGCTTGTCCCAGCCGTCGGTGCCGTAGTACTTCTGCCAGCGACTCTCGCCCGCTGCGTCGGTCGCCAGCGCGTAACCGTCCACGCTCCCCTTCGGTCCGGCGTCGGACCCGCCGGTGAAGAGGTAGCCGTCCTCGGTCCGCATCGCCGAGTCGAGCCACTGGGTGCCCTCGCCGCCGGGTCGGCGCTCCCACTCGACGGCTCCCTCGGGTCCGAACTTCACGAGCCAGCCGTCGCGCGGCCCGGTGCTGTTGCTCTCGGTTTCGCCGGCGAGGACGAACCCGGCGGAGGCGTTGCCGTCCGCGGCGGCGGGCGCGGCGGCCCACACGTCGTCCCTGCTCGCACCGCCCGCGGTGGTCTGCCACGCTCGCTCGCCGTCGGGGCCGACGCGGAGCGCCCACGCGTCGTCGCTGTCGCCCGCGATTTTCCCGGCGAGGTAGTAGCCCGAATCGGTCGGCACGACCGCCCGGAGGTAGCCGTTGCTGTACCCCTCCGGGGCGGCGTAGCGCTTCTGCCACGCCGTCGAGCGGTCGGCGTCGAGTCCGACCGCCCAGCCGTCTCTACCGCTCTCGCCGCGGGTCCAACCGGCCGCGAGGTAGGTCGTTCCGTTGCCCGCGTCCCGGCGTTCGAGCGCGTAGAACGCCCCCTCGCCGACGGTTCGGTTCTCTCGGACCGCGCCGTCGGGGCCTACTTCGACCAGCCAGCCCTGCGGTCCGCTGTCGGTCGTGGTCCGCCCGGCGAGCAGGTAGCCGTCGCCGGTCCGGGCGAGACCCCAGAGCCGGTCGGTGCCGGAACCGCCGAGCGTCTTGGCCCACTGGCGCTCGCCCGCGGCGTCGGTCTTGAGGACCCAGCCGTCGCGGTCCTCACCGCCGGTCCACCCGACGAGGAGGTAGCCGCCGTCGTCGGTCCGCACCACGTCGGCGAACATGTCGTCGCCGCTCGCGCCGTAGGTCCGTCGCCACTGTTCGGGGAGGTTCGGGGGTTCGCGCGCTTCGATTTCGGCCGTCGATTCTCCGTCCGGCGGCCCGTCGGTCGCGGCGGCAGGGAGGACCGCCGCCACGCTGGCGCCGACGAGCAGCGCTACGAGTGCCGCTGTGAGTTTCTGCATGCGCGTCTGTCAGGCGTCGAACTGTTTTGTTATGGCCCGTCTGCGGGCGACGTAGGCGTTGCCTGTGCCTGTTTTCGGTGAATCGCGGGCGACGAATCGACGGTCCGTCGCCTACTCGCTCGACTTTCACTCTCGCTCGTGCGACTACCTTCCGGGTGAAACGCCGCGCTCTCCCCGGACTATCTCCCGGCTCGCCTGACTCGTTACGCCCGACCCGTCACTGTCGTTCCCACGCGGGCGGCGCGCGACCCATCCGCCGGAGGACGGCGGGATAGCCGAACGCGACAACCAGCGCGACGACGATTCGCGGCACGAACCCCTCCACGCCCACCGCGCCCAGCACGGCGACGAAAACGAAGTACAGCAGTAGCATCGCGAGAAACTGCGGGAGCAACTGCCGCCACGTCGAAGCCATGGAGGGTTCAAAGGTCTCCGGAGAGTTAAGTGTGTGGTAGCGCGTAGCACTCTCTCCACCGCTCCGACCGCGTCTGCGCGCCGAAAGCCGCAATCTTGATGGGTCGCCGTTGTCCGAGTTGACACGTTATGCCCGCCCTCCCCCGCAGACGCCTCCTCCAGGGTGCGGTCGCGCTCGCCACCGGTCTCGCCGGGTGTAGCGACCTGACGACCGAGACCGAATCGGTCCCCGGCGACCGGCCCCCGGAGCACGTCGCTCGGGACCCCGACCGGGTCCGACTCCGAACGTCGGGGCGACCCCGCTCGCCCGTGTGGCTTCCCCGCGACGACGCATTGCGTTCGACCGGCGACGCCGATTCGACCGACGAGTCGGCGACGTCTGCGCCGGACGCCGCCCGCCGGACCGGACTCGTCGCCACCCGAGCGACCGCCGACCGACTCGAGTTCGCCGACGTGGACGGCGCGGACGCCGCCCGGGCGTTCGTCGCCGACACCGACTTCGGGCGAGCGACGCTGTACTTCGACACTCGTCGACTCGGAGCGTGTTACACCGCCGAACTCTGCTCCGTCGCGTGGTCCGACACCGAAATCGAAGTCGAGTACGGCTACGACTACCGCGACGCCGACGTGCCGTGTCAGACAGACGACAGCGACGCGGTGGCGTGGCTGATTCGCGTCCCCGTCGCGTTGGAACCCGACGCGGTGACGAATCGCGGTTCCAGTTCGAGCGACGACGGCTGTGACTATCCGGAGTATCTCCGAATCGCGAACGCGAACTCGGCGGGAACGACCGCGACGGGGAACGAAACGACGCCGACAGCGACGCGCCGGACACCGACACGCCGGACGCCGGCGCGGGAGGAGACGGCGACGGTGGAAAGACAGACAGAGATTTCTAAGACAACGACAGGGAAACTTCAAAGATATACGGACCGTTCCACGACGGAGGAGAGGCGATGACCGACGACCGAACCCACCGGTCGCCGTCACCGTCGTCCGAACGGTCGTCCCCGCCGCGCTGGCGGTCGCGCACGCCCGCCAGCGCGACCCGCCGGGGGTTCCTCGCGCTCGCCGGCGCGACGGCGCTCGCGGGGTGTAGCGACTTCGGCGACGTTCTGAACCGCGAGGACGGCGGTCCGACCCTCGACGGAGCGACGCTCCGAGACGTCGTCGCCTCCGACTCGCCGTCGGTTCCGGAGACCGTGCCGGTCGAGATTCCGCGCTCGGACATCGACAGCGGTCTCGCTCGGGCGCGAGATCTCCTCGGGTCGGTCCCCGCGTCGCTCGACGCCGAGGCGATTCCCAACGGCGCGATTCGGCGGCGACTCGCCCGTAACCGCGACGAGGCCGAGAAATCCATCGACGCGGTCTCGGAGGCGGCCTCGCCGCTCGAAGCCATCGACCGCCTCGGCGACGCCCGCGAGTCGGCCCGTTCGGTCGCCGCCGCCTGGCGGGCCATCGACGGCGACCTCGCGCCCGAGGACCTCCGGAGGTCCGCCGAGGATATCTGGGTCGCGCTCAACCGTTTCCGGTACGCGTGGGACTACCTCGGCACCGACCCGGTCCGGGCGCTGGTCGTCCACGCGACGGTCGAGGGCCGACTCCGGACCGCGACCGGGTCCGCCGAACGGGTCGTCGGGCGCGGCCGACCGACGCCCGACGACCCGCTGGCGGTCGGCGAACTCGCGGGGCGCCTCGAAGTCGCCCGCGCCGCGATGGACGACATGGCCACCCTCTACGACCCGATTCGCAAGTCCGGCGACACCCGGACGTTTCGGTCGGGGTTCGTCCGGGCGGTGGACGCGCTCGAAGCGGTGATAGACGCGCGTCGCCGCCGACTCCCGGACGCCGACCCGCGGACGCCCTCGGCCTACGTCGACGGCAACGTCGAGGGAACTCCCGTCGGCCACGCTATCGGTGACCTCGCCGAGGAACTGACCCACCACGACGACTTCGAGCGGGAGCGCCGGACCGACGACTACGCCACTACGATTCTCGCGGGCCACGGCACGCTGGCCCGACTCCGCGCGCTCGAATCGCTCCGCCAGCGGGTCGCCGCCGACGAGCACGTCACCGTCGAGTCGGTCGCTGACGTTCGGACGCTCCGCAGGCGCGCCGTGGACGCCATCGAGGCGGTCCGCGAGCGCGACGAACACCCCCACCTGAACCGCCGCGAACTCGCCGCTATCGACGAGTTCGTCAGCTACGCCGACGAGGAACTGGTCCGGTCGGCGAGCGACGACTCGGTCGATGTGAACTCGATAGCTCGCGAACTCGGCAACTACGTGAGGGCGGCCGCGGTTGCCCGCGAACTCCCGCAGGCGAGCGCCGACGCGGCGAAAATCGTCCGACGGTCGGTCCGAGAGGTCGCGGACGGATGACCGTCGCGACCGCCCCGAGGCGGCGGCGAGCGGCGAGCGGACTCCTCGCGGTCGGTGCGACCGCACTCTACCTCCGGACGAACCCGTTCGCCTTCCTCCCGGCCTCGCTGGCCGCGTTCTTGGTCTTCGTCCCGCTCTCGCTGGGCGCGTACGCCGTCACCGGGAAATCGTGGCGGCTCTGTCTCGGCACGGCCGTCGCGTCGGCGCTCGGGATGGCTCTCGGCCAGTGGCTCTAGTCCGTCGCGAGGAACTCGAAAACGCGCGTCCGGGCTACTCGTAAATCTTCTCGCGTTCGCGAGACCGGGACCGCGACCGAGAGTTCCCGCCGCCGCTCCCGCCGAGGAACCGCGAGACGAGGGCGTACGCGAGGTACAGCAGGACCGCGGCCACCAGAATAGTGACGAGGGTGCTCACGAGCCACGAGACGAATCCGAGGAGGACGCTCACGATTTCGGCGACGACCCACAGCGCGGCCAGCGCGAGGAGCGCCCACCCGCCGTACCGGAGTAGTTTGCTCATACCGAATAGTTGGATTTCTGGGGTCTTGAGTCTATGCCCGCCGCTGGGGCCGGACCCGCCACCGAAAGCGGCCGGAAGACGACTCGCGCCTTCCGGACCTGCCGTCTCAGGTCGTCACGCCGAGATGCCGGTCCATCACCTCGCCGTTCTCGCGCAACTGGTCGCTCGTGCCGTGATAGACGATTTCGCCGCGGTCCAGCACGTAGTGGCGGTCGGCGAGTTCGAGCGCGACGCCGACGTTCTGCTCGACCAGCAGGACCGCGATGCCCTCGTCGTTGAGGTTCCGCACGAGGTCCTCGACCTGCCGGACGACGAAGGGTGCGAGGCCTTCCGTAGGTTCGTCGAGCAGGAGCAGGTCGGCCCCCGCGACCAGCGCGCGGGCGATGGCGAGCATCTGCTGTTCGCCGCCCGAGAGCGCCGCGCCCTTGCGGTCTGGATGCTCCCGCAGGTTCTCGAACTCCTGTAACACCGCCTCGGGGTCGCGCGCCTCGGCGGTGTCGCCCCCGCCGAGACGGCCCACTTGTAAGTTCTCGGCGACCGTCAGGCCGGGGAAGATGCGCCGCTCCTCCGGGACGAACGCGACGTTCTTCCGGACCGTCGCCTCGGCCGAGAGGTCGGTCACGTCCTCGCCGCGGAAGGTGACGGTGCCCGCCGAGGGCGCGACGTTGCCCACGACAGAGCGCAGGGTGGTCGTCTTGCCCGCGCCGTTGCGTCCCACGAGCGAGACCACTTCGCCCCTTTCGACGCAGAGCGAGACGCCGTGAAGCACCTCGGTCGCGCCGTACCCCGCGACGAGACCCGACACGTCGAGAAGGGGGTCCTCACAGACCCCGGCGTCGAGACGGTCCGCGGGGCGGTCCTGCGGAGCGAACTCGTCGCTCACTCCCGAACACCTCCGAGATACGCCCGCTGGACCGACTCGTCGTCGGCGATGCGCTCGGGCGTGTCGGTCGCCAGCACCTGCCCGCGGTTCAGCACCGTCACGGTGTCCGAGACGTTCATCACGAGGTCGATGTCGTGTTCGATGAGTAGCATGGTTCGGTCGGCCAGCACCTCCTCGACGAGCGCGATGGTCCGGCGGGTCTCCTCGCTCCCCATCCCCGCGGTCGGTTCGTCCAGCAACACGAGGTCCGGGTCGGTCGCCAGCACCAGTCCGAGTTCGAGTCGCCGCCGGTCGCCGTGGGCCAGAGTGCGGGCGTACTCGTCGGCCCGGTTCTCCAAGCCTATCTCCGCGAGCACCTCGTCGGTCCGGCGCTCGACCGACTCGAACCGGTCGGTCGGACTGAACAGCTTTCGGGGGAGCGAAATCTCTCCCGCGCCCTCCGCGACCGACTGGGCCGAGAGCCTGACGTTCTCCCGGACCGACAGGCCGCCGAACACCGTCGAAATCTGGAACGAGCGGCCCATCCCGCGCCGGACGCGCTCGTGGGGCGCCATCCGAGTCACCTCCTCGCCCCGGAAGTAGACGCCGCCCTCGGTCGGTGCGAGCGCCCCCGTGATGCAGTTGAACAGCGTCGTCTTGCCCGCGCCGTTCGGCCCGATGACGCTCCGGAACTCGCCGTCGGCGACCGCGAGGTCCACCGAATCGACCGCGGTGAAGTCGCCGAACCGCTTGGTCAGTCCCTCGGTCCGGAGGACGGCCCCCGTCTCCGGGTCGAACTCCGCGGCGCCGTCGCCCGCCGACTCGTCGGTCGCGCTCATTCGTTCACCTCCTGCTCGGCGAGGGGTTCGTCCTCCTCGCGGGCGCTCGGACCTGCGCCGGCGCCGGTCCCTGCACGACCCCCGAGACCGGCGAGTTTCTCGGGCAGCGAGACCAGCCCTCTCGGAAGCGCGATGACGAATATCACGAAGACGAGTCCGAGGAAGAACTGCCACTGGTCGGTGTACGACGACAGCACCTCCTCGAACCCGATGTAGACGCCCGCGCCGACCATCGGCCCGTAGAGGGTGCCCATCCCACCGAGGACGGTCATCACGACCACCTCGCCCGAGTTGAGCCAGAACAGCAGCGAGGGCGCGACGAACCCGTCCTTGACGGCGAACAGGCCGCCCGCCAGTCCCGCCATCGCGCCGCTGACCACGAACGCCCGGCGCTTGTACGCGGTAACGTCGTAGCCCACGAACTCGGTCCGGCGCTCGCTCTCCCGGATGGACTGGAGGACGCTCCCGAAGGGCGCGCGCATCATCCGGCGCGCGACGAGGTACGACCCGACCACGGTCGCCAGCAGGAAGTAGTAGAACAGGCCTTCCTCGCCGACCAGCGGGACCGCCTCGGCGATGTCGTCGAGTTCCATCGCGAAGCTACCGATTCCGTACAGCACGTCCGCGCCGAACAGGCCGTCGCTCCCGCCGGTCCACTCGAACTTGAAGACCGCCCGGTAGAACAACTGGGCGAACGCCAGCGTTATCATCGAGAAGTAGACGCCCGAGACCCGAATCGAGAGGTGGCCGATGGCCCACGCGATGACGCCGCAGACGACGACTGCGACCGCCAGCGCGACGAACGCCGACGGCGTGAGGTGGAGCAACACGAGGATCGCGGCGTAGGCTCCGGTCCCGTAGAACAGCGCGTGACCCAGCGAGACGAGTCCGGCGTAGCCCATCACGAAGTCGAGGCTCAGGGCGAACAGCGCCCAGATGAGCACGTCCGACAGGAGCGTCAGCACGTACTCGGAGTAGAACACCTCGACGCCGAGCGGAACGATAGCGAGTAGCGTCACCGCGACTGCCCCGAGACCGAACCGCTGGGCGTCGGAGAGGACGCCGCCGCCGCGGCCCGCCAGCAGTTCGCCCTCCGACTCGGCGGTGGTCTGCCACTCGGGGTTGCCGAACAGGCCCTCCGGCTTGACGAGCAGGACGCCGATCATCAGCACGAACACGATGAGACCCTCCAGTACCGGCACGTAGGTCCGGGCGAGCGTCTGGATGACGCCGACCGCCAACCCGCCGACGACCGCGCCACGAAAGCTTCCCAGACCGCCCAGCACGACGATGACGAACGCCGGGATGATGACCGCGTTCCCCATGCCGGGGCTGACGTTCTGGTAGGCCCCGAGGACGACGCCCGCCACCGCCGCGAGCGCCGCGCCCGCGCCGAACACCAGCGTGTAGTACCGGTCGATGTCGATGCCGAGGTTCCGGACCATCTCGCGGTCCTGCGACCCGGCGCGCACCACGAGTCCGAACCGAGTGTTGTTCAGCGCCCACCACGTCCCGAACGAGAGGAGCGCGCCGAACCCGATGATGAAGTAGCTGTACACCGAGTTGTTGACCCCCAGAATCGACACCGGACCGTCGAGAATCGGCGGCGGAGCGAACGCCTTGGCCTGCTTGCCCCAGAAGAAGGTGATGACGTCGTTGAGCATCAACACCAGTCCGAAGGTCAGCAGGATGTGGTAGAGCGGGTTCCGGTCGTAGAGCGGCCGGAGCGTCAGCCGCTCGATTGCGGCCCCGACGACGCCGACCAGCAGGGGCGCGACCACCAGCGCGACCCAGAACCCCGCGCCGCCCAGCGGCGAGACGATGGCGAACGCGAAGTACGCGCCGAGCGCGAACAGTTCGCCGTGGGCGAAGTTTATAACGTCCATCACGCCGAAGATGACCGACAGTCCCGCGGCTATCAGGACGTAGACCATCCCGATGGTCAGGCCGTTGACCAACTGCTCTGCGATTCCGGTGACGCCGACCATGTTAGAGGTCGCAGTCGACCTGGTCGCAGGGCGGGATGGCGTTCGGTCCCTCGACCTTCTGGCGGAGCGCGACGTTCGCCGCGCCGCCGCCGCTCGGTTCGACGTTCTCGCCGGCCCAGACCGGGTTCATGGCTTGGTGGTCGCACTTCCGGAACCGGTTCGGCCCGAAGGTGCTGGGAACTTCCAGCCCCGGCAGGGTGTCTTTGACCTCCTCCGGGTCGCTGCTGCCGGTTTCGACGATTCCGTGCGCGGTCATCCGGATGGAGTCGTAGGCGACGCGCGCGAAACTGTCGGGCACCGAACCGTAGGCGTCCCGATATGCCGAGACGAACGACTGGTTGTCGCCGGTCTCGATTTTCGGGACGTACCGGACGCCGCCGTAGGTGCCGTAGGCCGCCGGACCGAGCGCGTTCCGGACGACTTGGAACGTCATCGTGGGACTCACGAGTTGCACGTCCTGTTTCAGTCCCTGATTCGCGGCCTGCTTCGTGAAGTTGATGAGGTCGCCGCCGGTCATGCCCAGCACTGCTACGTCGGCCTCGGAGTTGCTTATCTGACTGATGTACGACCCGTAGTTGGTCGCGCCGAGTTGCGACCGGGAGACGCCTACCTCCGTGAAGTCGTCGCTGGCCGCCTTCATCCGCGAACTCCACTCCCGGCGGACCGACTGGCCGTAGGCGTAGTCGGCGATGTGGAACCACACGTTCGTGCCGACGTTGTTGGCGGTCCACGGCGCCACCGCTTCCGCGACTTGCGCGGTGTGGGTCTCGGCCCGGAAGACGTACTCGTTGCACTCCGACCCCGTGATGTTCATCGCCGCCGCGCCGGGGTTGTATATCACCTCCTCGTTCGCCGCGAACGAGTTGAGCGCCAGCGCGGTCGAACTCGAAATCGCCCCCATCAGGTAGTTCGCGCCGTCCTGCTGGACGACCTTCTGGGCGACCTGCCGGCCGGTCGCGGTGTCGGCCTCGGTGTCCTCGTAGACGGCGTTCATCTCGAAGCCGAACTCGTCGCTCTCGTTGACGTGCTGGACCGCGAGTTTCGCGCCGTTGCGCTGGCCCTCGGCGAGTCCGCCGTAGGGTCCGGTCATCGGACTCAGGACGCCGTACGTCACCGAGTCGATTCCCTGATTGCCGAGTCCCGCTCCGCCGACGCACCCCGCGAGGGCGCCCACCCCCGAGAGGCCCGCGAGTCGGAGTACCGTCCGCCGCGAAGCGAGTCCGTCGGTCGTTCCACCCGTCGTTTCACCGCCACCTTGTGGGTTGGTTTCGCGCCCCATACCAGCTATGCGGAATCTTCAGTAATAAACTATCGTGTAGGATGTAGCCGCGACGGCGCCGAAATAACCCGTTACGTATCAAGAAATCGACTGACCACGGAACCTCGGGCGACCGGCCGCTACGCGAAGTGGGGCACGACCTCTTCACCCAGTCGCTCGACGCACTCGACCATGCGGTCGGTGCCGATACCGGGGTGGTACGTCCGGAAGATGAAGTGAACGTCGTCGCCGAGCGCCTCGCGGTACTCCTCCAACTGGTCGATTACCTGCTCGGGCGTGCCGAAGACGGCCTGCTCTTTCAACTCCCGCTTGCGCTCGTCGTCCAACTCCTCGACCTCCTCGCCCGAGAAAATCTCGGCGTAGCGCCGCTGGATGTAGAAGTAGCCGTCCTTCATCTGCTCCCACGCCGCCTCCTTCGAGTCGCCGACGAACCCGTGCTGGAGGACGTATATTCGGAAGTCGTCGTCCGCCTCGCCCTCCTCGGAGGAGTCGTCTCGCAGGCCTTCCTCTTCGCGGACGCTCCGGATGTCCTCGACGCGCTTTTCGACGCCCTCCACGGAGAGCGCCGAGGGCGCGCACCACGCGTCGGCGACCCGGGCCGCGCGCCGGACCGCGGGTTTCGCGGACCCGCCGTACATGACCGGAATCTCCGACTCCGGTTTCGGCGTCACGCTCGCGTCGGGCGACACGTCGTGGAACTCGGCGTCGTAATCCAGCGGCCCGTCGGACCACGCCGCCCGGAGCAGGTCGGTGGTGTCGCGCATGCGCTCGACCCGTTCCTCGCGGGGGACGCCGAACTCCTCGAATTCGGTCGGGTTCGACCCGATGGCGAGACCCAGCGTGAGTCGGCCGTCCGCGAGCAGGTCCACCGTCGCGGCGTCCTCCGCGAGTCTGACCCCGTCGTAGAGCGGCGCGAGCGCGATGCAGGTGCCGAGTTCGACGTTCTCGGTCTCGGCGGCCAGCGCACCGAGCGTCGGCATCGTCGCCGAGAGGTAGCCGTCCTCGGCGAAGTGATGCTCCGAGACCCACGCGCTGGCGAGGCCCGACTCGTCGATGGCCCGGCCGAGCGTCAGCATCTCGTCGTAGATTTCGCCCATCGACCGGTCGTCGTCGGGTCGCCGCTGGCAGGTGAACAGTCCGGTCCCGATTTCCATACCATAGGGTCGGCGGGGAGCGTCTTAGTGTTTTATGCGCGAGATGTCGCCGCGCCACGAAACACCGTCCCACGAGACTTATGTGGCGCGAGTGACGGAACAACCGCATGGTCGTGTTCGGCGCTGGCGGCGGAGGTAGACCGAGCGTCTCCCAGCAGTCAAACGAAGGTATCGGCGGCGGTGACGACGGCGGTTCGCCGACGGGAATCCTCGCGTTGGCCGTCCTGCTGGTCGTCTTCTTCCTCCTGCTCGTGCTGTTCGGCTAGCGAAGCGAACGCGGCGAACTGCGGTTCGTCTCGCGGACCGCGACCGAAATTATATGATGTCCAACTAATTAGCACTAGAACGATGAGTCTGAGCGCCGTCGTGAAAAAGGACTTCCGCGATTCGATTCGCTCGCACTCGCTCGTCTCCGTCACCGCGCTGTTCGCCCTCTTTGCCGCCGGTCTCGCCGCCATGCAGTTCGTCCCGACGATGTACCGGGACAGCGGCGTCGAGACGAGTACGCTGGCGCTGTTGAACAGCATGCGACAACCCACGGTCTTCTTCGTTCCGCTGGTCGGTCTCGCGCTGAGTTACCGGTCGATACTCGGCGAACGCGAGAGTGGGAGCATCAAACTCCTCTTGGGACTGCCGAACGCCCGGCGCGACGTGGTCCTCGGCAAGTTCCTCGGCCGGACCGCCGTCGTCGCCGTCTCGATACTCGCGAGTTACGCCGTCGCCGGCACCGTCGCGCTACTCACCTACGACTCGTTCGACTTCGTCGTCTTCGCCCTCTACACGCTCCTCACGCTCTTCTACGGGGCCGTCTACATCGGTATCGGAATCGGCTTTTCGGCCGTCTCGAAGTCGAGAGAGTGGGCGCTCGCGGGTGCCGCGGCGCTGTACGCGCTGTTTCTGGTCGGCTGGGACGTTCTCCTGCTCCTCCTCCAGTTTGCGGTCGTCGGTCCCGCCTCGGAACTCCCGGAGTCGGGACTCCCCGACTGGATGGACTTCGTCGGCCTCCTCAATCCGTCGTCGGCGTTCATGAAAGCCACGAGGGCGGTCATCCCGGAGTACCGCGAACTCACCGTCTTTCCGGAGGCGAGCGCGCTCTACCTCCAAGACTGGTTCGGCTTCGTGATTCTGGCGTTTTGGGGCGGCGTCCCGCTGTATCTCGGCTACCGCCGCTTCGACGGGATGGACTTGCAGACGTAGCGTCGCCGCGGGCCGCGCTCTCGCCGGCCGAGGCTACGTCTCGTCTTTCTGGACCGTCTCCCGGCCGATGAACCGGGGACGCTCCTCGACGGCGAGGAAGTTGTCGACGTCCTCGCGGGCCTCCTTGGCTTTGCCTTTGTCGGGGTCGTAGTCGCGCGACCCCTCGCTCCCGAGGGCGTCGTAGAGTTTGTCGAGGTCCTCGAAGTAGAGTTCGGCGACGCCGTCGAACTCGGCGTTCACGGGGTCGGTCGGCAGGACCGTCGCGTACCGGACCACGCCGTCGATTTCGCGGGCGATGGGGGTGTGGTTGTTCTGCCAGTAGTCGACGAACTCGTCGTGGCTCATCCCGTCCCGCCGGACGAGGAACGCCGAGTGCTTGTAGAGACCGTCGGTGTCGCCGTCCACCTCGTCCTTCTGGACGATTTCCTCGCCGATGAACCGGGGTCGCTCCTCGACGTCGAGGAAGTTGTCGACGTCCTCGCGGGCCTCCTTGGCTTTGCCCTTGTCGGGGTCGTAGTCGCGCGACCCCTCGCTCCCGAGGGCGTCGTGCAGGTCGTCCAACTCCTCGAAGTAGAGTTCGGCGAGACCGTCGAACTCGGCGTTCTCGGGGTCGGTCGGCAGGACGGTCTGGTAGCGCGCGACGCCTTCGATTTCGCGGGCGATGGGGGTGTGGTTGTTCTGCCAGTAGTCGACGAACTCGTCGTGGCTCATCCCGTCCTGTCGGACCAGCAGCGCGACGTGCTTGTACATAATCAGCGAAACAGTTGGAAGAATCATAAAACCATCCGGAAGTCGAGGGGCGACTCAGTGCCCGCCCGACGAGACGTGCAGGCCTACGATGCCCACGACGATGACGCAGATGAAGGCGACTCGCACGAGGTCGGCGGGTTCGTCGAACAGGACGATGCCGAGCGTCGCCGTACCGACCGCGCCGATGCCGGTCCAGACCGCGTAGGCGGTCCCGACCGGCAACTCCTCGACCGCCCTCGCCAGCAGCACCATGCTGACCACGAGGGCGAGGACCGTCGCGGCGGTCGGCACGGGTTTCGAGAGACCGTCCGAGTACTCCAGACCGATTGCCCACGCGACCTCGAACAGGCCAGCGACGAGGAGGACGTACCACGACATGGCCGTCGGTAGCCGACCCGCGGAGCTATGTCTTCCGTTCTCGACCCGCCGATCCAGAGCATCGCGAACTCAGCTCTTACATGTCGTATCGGTCGATTAGCAGCATTCCGACGACTATCGCGCCGATGACGAGGACCGGTGGGACGACGTCACCTTCGAAGTAGGCGACGAGCACGCCGGCGACGAGGCCGGCGAGGACCAGGCCGACGTTGCGCCACAAGACGCGGTCTGCGGAGAGTTCGTTCACGTCGGGTGCTGTGTCCCTCCTTTCACATAAATGATGGTTTTACAGCCCCGTCTCTCTGACGGAGAACTCGGGTCGGCGAGTCCTCATCTCGGTTCGGTGTCGAGTCCGGTGAATTCGAATCGCGCGCCGCCCCGCTCGCTCTCGGTCGCGGTCCACTCCCAGCCGTGTGCGTCAGCGATGCGCCGAACGATGGTGAGTCCCAGACCGGTCCCGTCCTCGGCCGTCGAGTAGCCCGCGTCGAACACCGCTTCCGCGTCGGATATCCCCCGCCCGTCGTCGGCGACGTAGAACCCGTCCTCCAAGTCGCCGACGGTTATCGTCACGTCCGTCCCGCCGTGTTCGACGGCGTTCCGAACCAGGTTTTCGAGTAACTGCTGCGCGCGGCCCCGGTCGCCCCGAACCGTCCGCGTCGTGTCGACGTCGAGTGTCGCTCGCTCCGTCTCGACGTTCTGCCAGCAGCGTTCGACGGCCTCCGAGAGCCGGATACGCTCGGCTTCGGTGGCGGTGTCGCCTTCCCGGGCGAGCGTCAGTAAGTCGTCGATAAGCGTTCGCATTCGCTTGTGGGAGTTCGCGACCTCATCGAGGTGCGTGCTGTCGTGTTCCTCGCGGGCCAGTTCGAGACGCCCCTCGGCGACGGTCAGGGGGTTCCGGAGGTCGTGGCTGACCACGCTGGCGAACTTCTCTAGGCTGTCGTTCTTCCGCTCTAACTCCCGCTCTCGACGCTTCCGTTCGGTGACGTTCCTCGAGAATCCGACCACGCAATCGCTCAGCCGCTCGGTCTGCAGCGACGTCAATCGGAGGTCGAGCACGAACTCCTCCTCGGGCACCTGAGGAGTCACCTCGACGCTCACCTGGTCCTCCTCGCCGCCGATTATCGCGTCGAACCCGTCCTCGAGGGCGGTCACCTCGTCCTCGGTGAGGATTCCGAGTTCCGAGAGGGTCGATACGTGTTGGCCTTCCCAGACGTCCTGCGGAATCCCCGAGGCTTCGGCCACGCGGTGATTCACGAACTCGAATCGGTGGTCGGAATCGACCACGTAGATGCCGTCCTCGGTGTTCTCCACGATGGTCTCGTACTGTTCGAGTTCCTGCTCGCGCTCCTCGCGCTCCGCCGCGTCGCGGGCGTACACGACGACGCCGTCGATGATCGGGTCGTCCAGCAGGTTCCGCCCCCGCACGCCGATCCACTGCCAGGACCCGTCGGCGTGCGCGAACCGGAACTCGGTCGTGACGCGTTCCTCCGGGCGTCGGACCTGATCGCTGAACTCCTCGACGACGCGCTCGCGGTCGTCGGGGTGGACGTAGTCGAACGCGTTCTCGCCGACCATTTCGTCGGCGGAATACCCGAGTATCCGTTCGGCGGCCGGGCTGAGATACTCGAACGTTCCGTCGGAGTCGACGACGGTTATCACGTCGGTCGACTCTTCGATCAGGTGTCGGTACCGAGCCTCCGTCTCCTTCACCTCCTGCTCGGCCCGATACTGGGCGACGGAGTTCTCGATCCGATTCGCGAGGAGTGTGTACTGCTCCGTGCCGGGGGTCTTCTGGAGGTAGTCCGTCACGCCGGCCGAGATTGCCTCGCTGGCGATCTCCTCGCTCCCCTTCCCGGTAAACAGGATGAATGGAAGTTCGGGGTAGTCCTCACGCACGGCGTCGAGGAAGTCGATTCCGTCCCGCTCGGCCATGTCGTAGTCCGATACGATGCAGTCGAAGTCCCCGTCGTCCAACCGCGCCAGCCCCTCGCTGACGCTGGTCACTGTCTCGACGGAGAACTGCCCGTCGGTCCGCTCCAGATACGTCGCGGTCAGCTCCGAGAAGTCGGGTTCGTCGTCGACGTGGAGCACTCGGACCGGCTCGTCCATTGCGTACTCGAACGAAACTGGCATCTAAAAAACTTGTCCCTCGAACTGCAGCTCGGCCCAAGATATTAGAGATTCTAATAGTTAGTGACGGTTTCACTTTCGTCAAACGCGGTTATGGCTTTACCCTCTAGACCACGCTCTTGGCACGCGGTCGCATCTCCTCTACACGCGACGAACCGCGTGGCAGTACCGCTCGACCGAGGACCAGAACCGATGTAATTCCTTTGCCATCACCCTCTGTCCGGACGAACCGGTCGACGTCGCGAGGACCGCGCCCCTGTCCAACCCGTGGGAAGTGACGACTGCCGTCCGGCACTGACCCAAAACTTATCCCGGTCTCATCGGAAATCGAAGGTGATGCCCTCCAACTACGACCGTCGCTCGCGCGGCAGACCGCTCGGAATCACGATACTCTGCCTCCTCGGGTTCCTCGGCGTGTTCGCCTCGTTCTTCGGGATGCTCGGTGTAATCGGCCGGGGCGGCCCGTTCGCCGTCCTCGGACTCGTGGGACTCGCGCTCGTCGTCGGGAGGGGAATCGTCCTCGTCGGCCTCTGGACGCTTCAGCGGTGGGGCTACAAGTGGGCGATTCGCCTGTACGTCTTGAGCGCGATTCTCGACCTCGTGACCTTCAGCATCGTCTCGCTGATAATCGACGTACTCATCGTCGCGTACATCGCCAGCAAGGCCGACCACTTCCGGTAGTCCTCGGCCGACCGACTCGGGTTGCAGAACTTCACCTACTTTCATTACTCGCCTCGGCGTAATCGCCTGCATGGGGTTTTATCAACGCAATTTCATGGAAGGCACTCGCGGCACGATGGGCGTCGACTGGGAGGAGCGCATCGACTTCCAGCGCATGCGACGCGAGCGCAAGGAGCGGGCCGTCGAGCGCCTGCAGGACACCGAGATGGGGAGCATGCTCCTGATAAACGACCCCAACGTTCGCTACGTGACCGGACTCGCCATGACCGGCGGGAGCGGTGCCGACCACTACACCCTCGTCACGGAGGACGGCGACGTGGTCCACTGGGACACCGCCGACCACGCGAGCAACCAGCGGTTCAACTGCCCGTGGTTGGACGACATCCGCTACGCCGTCCCCGGACTCGGCAACGTCCCCCGCGCGTCCGGCCGGGACTCGGCCCGCAATTGGCTGAAGGGCAAGATGGCAGACCTCGTCGTCGAGGCGATGGAGGAGTACGGCGTGAAGAAAGAGCCGATGGGAATCGACGTGGGCAATCAGGCCTTGGTTGCGGAGTTCGAGGACCGGGGCGTCGACGTGCGCCCCGGCGAGTGCGCACAGGTCATGGAGGACGCCCGGAAGGTCAAGACCCGCGACGAAATCGAGTGCCTGCGCATGGTCGCGGCCATCTGCGAGGCGGGCTTTCAGCGCATCACGGAGACCGCCAAGCCGGGCATGCGCGAGTCGGAGGTCTGGGGCGAGGCCACGAAGGAACTCTGGCGACTCGGCGCGATGGTGCAGGGCGGGTACGTCACCTCCGGGCCGAACACGTGGCCGAAGCATCAGGCCAACACGACCGACCGCGTCATCCGACCCGGAGACCTCGTCTACGCCGACTTCTACAACATCGGCTTCATGGGCTATCGTTCCTGTTACTACCGGACCTTCAGCGTCGGCGAACCCACGCAGGCCCAGAAGGACGCCTACGAGAAGGCCCGCGACGACCTCTACGACGTGCTGGAGCGCATCGAACCCGGCGCGACGACCGACGAAATCTGCGAAGGCTTCCCCGACGAGGAGGGCGAACACATGGACTGGTACGGCGCCGACGAGTTCTGGGAGATGACGACGAACCACTGGGCGCACGGTCTGGGCCTCCAACTCTACGAGGTTCCGCTCATCTGGCGCGGCCTCTCGCCCGACCACCCCATCGAAATCGAGGAGGGGATGACGATGGCCGTCGAGACGATGCGACCCGCCGACCGGCAGGGCGTCCGGGTCGAGGAGATGGTGGTCGTCCGCGAGAACGGCGTCGAGATTCTGAGCCAGTGGCCGGTTGAGGAGATTACGACCATCGAACACTGAACTGCCGCAAGTCCGCCGCTCTGGGCCGCTTAACTGCCCTCTCAACCACTAACCGCCGTCCTCGGCGTTCGCGCCGCCCGATGCGGTGAAAATCCGATGGGCGCGCGATGAACCGTCGCTCGGTACCGACTACTCGGACCCCTCGTCGGGCGGTAGCACGGTCGAAATCCGGGCGTTCTCCTTCAGTCGAATCCCGCCCGAGGCGACCGAGAAGGGGACTCGGCCGAGTTCCGTCAGTTCGAGCGTCGGGTGGAACGCGCCGCGCGTCCGCACCGCGTCGCGGGTCTGGACCGTCAGCGGCCGGTCCGCCGAGAGCGTCTCGTTGTACTCCACGAGGTACTGGCCGCCCTCCAAGTGCCACCACTGGTAGTCGTCGTCCCCGTCGTGCCACACCTTCTCGTGGGCCGAGAGGTTCGCGCCGTCGAGTTCGTCGCCGCCGAAGTCCACGCTGCCGGGCGTCTCGACGCGAAGCACCTCGTTGACGGTCAGGTCGAGGCCGCGGTCGGTCACTTGGGTCTCCTCGTGGAGCAGGCCCGAGACGAGCGTGGTGAGTTCGCTGGGTCGCATGGTCGCTCGGACCGACGAGCGCCAGCGTGAAAAGTGTCGGAGGCGGGTCGGTCTGTGGGCCTCACTCGCTCGTCTGACTGTACTTCTCGACCCACTCCTGCAAGGTGATGCCCATCGCGGACTGGGTGATGGCGTTGGAACTCGCGGAGTTGGCGCTCTTGACCAGCTCGGCTTCGAGCGTCCGTTTCGGCACCTCGCCGAGGAAGTGGGGAATCGCGCGCTGGACCGCCAGCGGACACCCGACCTCGTGGGACAGCGCGTACCCCGAGAGGGAGTGGGGAATCTCCTCGCTGGCGTATCGCGGGTCGGGGTCCAGCAGTCGCTCCTCGTCCACGTGGTCCACGTACTCGTAGCACTTGCCCACGTCGTGGAGCAGGCACGCGGCCCGAATCACGTCGAAGTCGGGGTCCGCGCCGTGGAAGTCTCGCTGCTGCTCGGCGGACTCGACCGCGATTCTGGTCACGCCCCGGACGTGTTCGACGTTCGTGACCTCGTGGATGTTCCACGCGTAGGGGATGTCGGACACGTCCTTCCACCCGCCGCGTTCGAGTCCGAGCGTCCACGCTTCGACCACTCGCTCGCGCAAGTCCTCGTCCTCGATGTCCCGAATCTCGGGGAAGGCGTCTCGGACCTGCGCCTCGTAGTTCGGAGGGTCGTCGGTCATACCTCGGAAGTCTGTCGGCCGAACCGTAAGCGTTCGTGTCTCGGAAGCGACGTTTCCGGGGTCGATGATTCTGGAGGCGACGTTTCCGGGTCGAGTGCGCCCGTCGGGCGGACGACCCCGATTGCGGTCACTCTGTGATGTCGACGACGCACTCTGCGGCGTCGGCGACGGCTAGCGCCGACGGTTCGACGCGTCGCGGCGGGGCCAGCAACCACTTCCGCGTCACTCGCGTACTCGATTCGTATGCGAACCGCATTCCACCTCACCAGCGGCGACGAGGACCAGCAGAAGACCGTGCTCACCATCGCGGAGAACCTCTCGAACGACGAGACCATCGAGATGGACGACATCGTGGTCGTCGCGCAGTCGAAGGGCATCGACCCGCTGACGGTCGGCGGCACCCACAGCGGAACGGTCGAATCGCTCATGACCGAGGGCATCGAGTTCCGGGCCTGCAGCAACACGCTCGACATGATGGACATCGAGGACGGTGACCTCGTGGAGGGCGTCGAGAAGGTCTCCTCCGGCGCGAGCGAACTGACCCGATTGCAGGACGACGGCTACGCGTACCTCCGTCCCTAACTCTGGCTTTCCCTTAGCAATATATAAACTTCTTTTCGGTGACGCTGTATTGCTCACCGTTCCGTTTCCGCGCTCGGCTACCGTTTCGCGCTGGTTACCGTTCCCGGGGACGGCGCGTTCGAGGCCGACCCGACGCTCGCGGCCACCGCGTCTCCGGGGAACTTAGCTCCCCTCGAACTGCTTGAACCGCCGGAGGAACACGGCGTAGGCGTCCTGCCGTCGGAGGTGGCGTATCACGTACTGGGTGGGGTAGAACCCCCGCTGGGGGAATCGTTCGGGCGTCTTCACGTCGGCGACGACCCGCCCTCGCAGTCCCCGCAGGAACTCGGTGGTTATCATCGGTTCGAGGAAGGTGATTTCGCCGTCGAACGACCCGTATATCCACGTGTGCGTGAACGGTTCCCCTGACAACTCCGGCGCCTCGGAGTCGACCCAGTGGTTGCCCATCAGCGGCACGGTGTCGTCCGTCGAGACGTACCCCTCCGGCAACTGGGCGTCGGGCAGCGGTTCGGTGCCGCGCGCTTGCACCTCACAGGGCACCGCGGCCTCGGGCGCGCCGTCTCCGTCGGCGTCGCACTCGCCGGGCGGAATCTCTCGGTGGACCGCCGCACGCTCCATCGTGTAGAAGTGGAAGTCGAAGTGCGGCACGTCGTAGACCTCCCTCGGGAGGTGCCCGCTCGGGTTCCAGTCGACGCTCGCCCACTCGAAGTTCGACGCGTCCTCGGCGGCCGCCGGAAGCGGAAGTTCGGTGATGCGGGACGGCGACTCCCCGCCCTGGGGCAGGCCGTCGAGCGCGTCGGCGGTGAACCAGACGCCGAGGTAGCGCGGCGCGCCCGACCTCCCCTCGGCGAAGAACGTCGCCATCGTCCCGTCGCCCAGTCGCTTCGGCCGACCCCAGTGGGTCCGGTCGCTCGGCGGGAACCGCTCCTGTGCGCTCGCGGTCCCGGCGACCCCGAGTCCGAGCGCGACCACTCCCGCTCCGAGTGACTGCAGCGCTGTGCGTCTCCCTACTCTCGGCCGCCGGTCTGGTTCGGGTCGTTCGTTCATGTCCCCACCTGACGCCCCCGCTACGCTGACTCCGTAGAAATAACTATTGTCAACCCTGCGTCGTCCCGCACTCGGTGCAGGTGAGTTCGAAGGTGCCGTCCACCATGCCGACGTCCTGCGTCGTCTCGTCCTCGCACTCCGGGCAGTAGGCCCGCGACTGGAGTTCGTCCCAGTCGTGGGTCGCGCCGGGCGCGCCGAGCGCCCACCCTTCGACCGTCTCCTCGCCGTCGTTGTACCCCTTCTGGAACTCGCCGGGCGGGAACCGAATCAACTCGCCGGCCTCCACCGTCACCTCGTCTCGCTCCAGTCCGACCTCGAACGTCGCGGTCCCCGACTCGACGTAGAAGACCTCCTCTTGGTCGTCGTGCCGGTGGAGGCCGCCCGAGAACGACTCGCCGGACTCCAGCACGAAGTAGTTCATCGCGAAGTGGTCGGTGCCGAGCGCACGCGAGACCGGTTTGCGGACGCTGTGAACTTTCATCGGATTTCGCTCGTTGTCGACCTCGTCGACGGCGACTTTCTCCATGGCGGACACAGGTCGGACGCCCGGAAAAAGCTGTTCGAACTGACATTCGGTTTTCGAGGATTCCCCGCTGACGTGGACGGTATCGGGAGAGAAGGCTTTCAGAAATCGGCTCGTCAGTCTCGTACTACTCCAGCGGCTCCAGTCCTTCCTCGGCGCGCAGGGCGTCGATGTACGCCCGGAAGCCGGCTTCGAGGTCGTACTCGGGGTCGTAGCCCAAGTCCTCTTGGGCGTCGGTCATGTCGAGCTTCTGAGTCCACGGGAGTTCGCCCTCGTCGCTGACCTCGATGTCGGCGTCGGGCATAATCGAGCGCACCGCTTCGGCGGCCTCCCGAATCGTGGCGACCTCGCCCCGGACGTTGTAGATGCGCTGGCTCAGGTCTTCCTCGGGAGCGAACGCCGCCTTCCGGAAGGCTTGGGCGATGTCCTCGACGTACTGCCAGTCGATGACTTGGTCGCCGTACTCGACCGAGAACGACTCGCCGACCGCCGGTTTCTCCACGATGTCCGCGAGGAAGGCCGACCCGCCGGTCTCGCGGTAGGGGCCGTAGGCGACGGTCGGGCGCAGGCCGACGTGGCTCACGTCGTGGTCCTCGAAGTACACCTTCGCCTGATGCTCGTTGTACTCCTTTGTCGCGCCGTAGAGCGTGTCGGGGTACACCAAGTCGTCCTCGTCGACCCACTCGTCCTCGTAGTTCGCGGGCGGAGCGTACACCGCGGCGGAGGAGGCCCACGCCACGCGCTCGACTTGGTCGGAGAGCGTCCGGGCGGCCTCGAAGACGTTGTTCGTGCCCATGACGTTGACTTCGGCGGCGCCGCGGGGATTGTCCCGCGCGAGGTTGGTCAGGAGCGCCGCGAGGTGGACGACTCGGGTCGCGCCCGACTCGCGGACCGCCCGAATCACGCTGGTCGGGTCGGTGATGTCGCCCCGGACGACCGTCACGTCGTCGGCGACGCCGAGTTTCCCCAGAATCCGGGTGTCGGTCGAGAGGTCGTAGGCCACCACGTCGTGACCCGCCTCGACGAGGTCCTGCGCGACGTAGGAACCGATGAAGCCGGTGCCGCCCGTGACGAGTACCGTCTCTGAGTCCGTCATCCCTCGCAAATCTGTCGGCGACCGTAAAAAAAGTGCAGCAACTTATTAGAATTGTTTCACGATGGTCGGTGGCGTTCGTCATACCTGACCGGACTCTCGTCGCGTATCTCCCGGTACTACTCGAACGGTTCGAGCCACGACTCTCGGCCCTCTAACTCCTCGGGGAACGCCTGCAGGCCTTGCGGATTGGCGGAACTCGTGCCCTCTCGCTAAACTCCCCAGAATGGTCCGACGGATGATGGCTCCGGAAGCGTCGCTTTCTCCTGTCGGTCACTCCTACCACGCGCCGTGACCGAACGCGAGAATCGAGGGCAAGAGAACTCCGGCCGCGCGAACCTCGGTCACGAGAACCGCGGGTTCCGACGCCTCTTCGGGGACGCCGACCTCTCGGTCGGCCTGTTCTTCCCCATCACGACCAGCGAGGAGGACGTACCGCCGACGAACGACCAGATGGAACTCGCGCGGTACGCCGAGGAGTTGGGCTTCGACGCGCTCTGGGTCCGTGACGTGCCGACCTACTGGCCCAAGTTCGGCGACGCGGGGCAGGTGTACGACCCGTGGGTCTACCTCGGGCAGGTCGCGGCCCGGACCGACGACATCGCGCTGGCGACGGGGAGCGTCGTCCTACCGCTTCGCCATCCGCTGCACGTCGCGAAGTCGGCCGCGTCGGTGGACCGACTCTCCGACGGCCGCCTCGTGCTGGGCGTCGCCACGGGCGACCGCTCGCCGGAGTACTCCGCGTTCGGCGTCGCGGAGGAGTCGCGCGGCGAGCGGTTCCGCGAACACGTCCGGGTCCTCCGGACGGTCTGGACCGAGGAGTTCCCGGAAGTCGAGTCGTCGTACGGGACGCTGGACGGGAGCCTCGACGTGGTTCCCAAACCCACCGCAGAGACGCTTCCCCTGCTCGTGACCGGCAACTCCCGCCAGTCGCTCGACTGGATATCCGACAACGGCGACGGTTGGCTCCACTATCAGATGCCACTGAACACGACCGAGAGCGTCGTCGGCGACTGGCGCGAGGCGGCGGGCGACAAACCGTTCGCGCAGGCGACGACGGTGAACCTGAAGGCCGACCCCGAGGCCGAGATGGAACACGTCCATCAGGGGTTCGCGGCGGGCAGCGAGTGGTTCGTCGAGCACTTCCGGGCGCTCGCGGACCGCGGCGTGGACCACCTCGCGATAGGCATCCGGGGCAGCGACCGGGACGCCCGGACGGTGCTGGCGCAGTTCGCCGACGAGGTGCTGGACGAGGTGTAGTCCCGGCCGACGGCCGCCCGGGTCGCGGCGACCGAATCCCAACCGTAATTAACGCTCACTTCATGGTAACTGGCGATGGGCTACGTTTCACGGGCCGTCGCTGGCCTCGGCGCACGGCGCGTCCTCTTCGCTCTCGGCGGCGCGTACGCCGCGGTCGCAGTCGGAATCGCGGTCACGCAAACCGGCGAACAGACCGTCGGCGAAGCGCTGATTTCTCCCCTCCTTCTCGCCACGAGCGGTCTCGTACTCTCCTACTGCGGTTATCGGCTCCCCCGGACGAACGTCCGGCCCGACCTCTTCCACGTCGTCGCCAGTTGGTGCCTTCGGGCTTTCGGGGTCATGTTCGGTATCGCGCTCTCCGCGGAACTCCTCGGTAGCCTCGACGACCCCGTCTCGGGGTTCGTCGTCCTCCCCTCGCTCGCCAGCGTCGCCGGCCTCGGCATGGGGTATCACGACGCCAAGGCCAGAACTCGGGCGCTGGACGCCGAGGAGCGCCAGCGGGAGGCCGAGCGCTACAGTCGGGAACTCGAACGCTACCACACCATCGTCGAGACGGTCAACGACGGCATCTTCGTCGTGGACGAGGAGAGCCGATTCACGTTAGTCAACGACGCCTACACCGAGTTGGTCGGCTACGACCGCGAGGAACTCGTCGGGTCGCCCTCGTCGCTCGTCGCGGCCGAAGAGACGGACGTGGACGCGATGTCGCGGGAGGTTAGTCACGACCTCGGGGACGGGACCGCCGAGACGAAGACGTACGAATCGATAGTTCGGACCGCGTCGGGCGAGAGGAAGGAGGTCGAATCGACCGTCGCGGTCCTGCCCGAACAGGACGACGCCGCCCACGACAAGGTCGTCGTCGTGCGCGACATCACCGAGCGCAACGAGCGCGAGCGGCAACTCGAACAGCAGAACGAGCGCCTCGACAGTTTCGCGAGTCTGCTCGCCCACGAACTCCGCAATCCCGTCACCATCGGTCAGATATACAGCCAGCAGTTACCGGCGGAGGCCGATTCGGGAGCGGTCGAGTACGTCACCGAAGCGTTCGACCGCATCGAGGACATGATAGACGTGATGCTGGTCGTGACGCGGGGTCGGGAGGCGCTCTCGGAGAGCGCGCCGGTGGAACTCGCTGATGCGGCGCGAGAGGCGTGGAACGAGGTGGACGCCCCCGACGCCACGCTGGAGGTGGAGATAGACCGGACCATCGAGGCCGACGAGACGTACGTCCGCCACCTGTTCCGGAACCTGTTCGAGAACGCCGTCGAACACGGCGGTCCGCAGGTGACGGTCACGGTCGGCGAACTGCCGACCGGATTCTACGTCGCCGACGACGGGACCGGCATCCCGACCGACCAGCGCGACGCCGTGTTCGAGACGGGGTACACGACGGCGGGCAGTAACGGCGGCATGGGACTCGGGTTGACGTTCGTCAACGAGATGGCCGACGTGTACGAGTGGGACTGTTCGGTGACGGAGAGCGAGACGGGCGGCGCGCGCTTCGAGTTCGCGAACGCGACCGAGGCCGTGGCGTAGCGTTCGTTCCGAATTTGGTTCACCTATCCTCTCGAACCAGCAGATACGCCAACAGCACCGCGAGCGTGACCTCCGAGACGATGGCGAGAAATTTCACCGGTCCGGCGAACAAGTGGTCCAGCAGGAAGGGAACGAGCGGTCCCGCGTGGGTGGCACCCTCCCCGAACAGCAGCAGCGGTCGGTGGCCGGTGGCGTGCCACGCGAAGTAGCCGACGACGTAGACGGCCATGAGGAGGATGCCGCCGACGTAGAGCGGGCGTCGGTAGCGACCCTGCGCGGCCAGCAGGAGGCCGACGACGAGGACGACGCCCGAGAAGACGAACAGCGGCCACCGGAGGTCTCGGGGAATCAGGAATCCGGCGCTCGCCCAGCGAACCCAGTTGTAGAGGCCGAGCGTGACGTGAATCACCGCGACGAGTACTGCGAGGTGGGCCGCGAGCAGGTGGACGGGGGACGATAGGCCGGAGTCCACTGGCGACGACGGGTTTTGCTCCTCGGTTCCCATCGTCGGTAATTTGGTGGACGTTGACAAATGCCTCACGGTTTTTCGGGCGCACCCTCGGCAACCGCCTATAGGTGTGTGAAAACAACTACTGATATCCTTGAAACACCTATATCTTTCTTTAAGGTAACTACAAATGTCTACCGAGTCCGAGAGACGGTTCACTACGATTACCTGTCTCGCCGAGTTGACGGAGACGTCCCGTCGCGTCGAAAGCGGTGTTCCGCCACGTCGAAAGAGACGTGGGGGTCGTCGACTCACGCGCTCTGTTCGATGGCCTCGAGTTGTGCCTTGAGTTGGGTCATCGCTTGCTCGGGCTTGCCGCCCTTGGCGAACGCGCCGTTGACCTGCTGGGCTATCTTCGACGATTCGGCGGGCCAGACCGGCGTGACCGGTCGCGGAATCGCGTTCTCGCCCGCGATTCGAAGCTGCTCGACGAACTGGCCCATGACGGGCACCTGCTTGGCCCGCTCCGAGGTCAGAAGCTGGGGCTCCGGCGGCACGTTGCCGATGACCTCGAAAAGCTTGTACTTGAACTCGTCGCTCATCATCGCCTTCAGCACCTCGACGGCCGCCTCCTTGTTCTTCGAGTTGGGGTTGATGGCGTTGTGCCACCCGCCCAAGGCGGCGACCGGACCGCCCGTCAGCGGATACTTCGCCTGTTTCTCGGTCTTGGCGTACGGAATCGGCATTACCCCGAGGTCCTTTCCGAGGTTCTCCTCGGAGCCGCTGATGTTGATGGCGTACGGCCAGTTGCGGTGCATCACCGCGTTGCCGTTCGTGAACGGCTTGCGCGACGGTTCTTCGGTCCACTGCATCACCGCCGCGGGCGCGATGTTCCCCTGATACTTGCTCAAGGTGTTGTTCGCGTTCGAGCCGTGGATGAACGTCCGAACCATCTTGATGGCGTTGACGACCTGTGGCTCGTCCACGGTGATGGGCCGGTCGCCCACCGGACCGAACAGGTACTGCTCGGGGTTGCCGAAGTACGCTCCGCCCCAACTCGTCATGAACTCGTTGAAGTCACAGCACGACAGGCCTTCGTAGGCGCTGCCTTGGAAGGTGTAGCCGTACTGGACGTCGTTGCTGTTCATCGCTTCCTTCGTCACCTGCGAGAACTTCTGCCACGTCATCGACTCGGTGGCCCACTTCTCGAAGTCCGACTGCCCGTACCCGGCGTTCTTCAGGTACTGCTTGTTGTACTGCATCGTCGGGAAGTCCGGGTATATCGGGAGCGCGTAGAGGTCGCCGTCGGGCCCCTTCGCCGTCGAGACGCTCGCGTCGAAGTACTGGTTCTCGACCCGCTGGATGCGACTCTTCGGGAAGTTCTCCGCCTGACTCAGGTTCATCAACTGGTTCCGGACGACGAACGGAATCGTCCATCCGCTGTCCACCCACAGTATGTCCGGTTTCGCCCGACCGGCCGACAGCCACTGCTGATACTGTGCCCGCCGGTTGTCGGTCACTGACGGTCCCGCGAGGAGTTCGATTTCGATATCCTTCGAGAGACCGTTGTCGTACAGCACCGGCTCGAGTTCCTGATTCCACGGCTGTCCCTTGAAGTCCGGGTCGGTCGCCCACTGGAGCGTCGTCCCGCCCTGCTGCACTTCACCTACGGTCCCCGACTCTACGTATCCCGTCAAACCGGCCGCGGCCCCCGATGCGCCGACGGCCTTGACGAACTGACGTCTCGAACGTCCGTCACTGTCATGTGCCATTGTATCCCGCACCCTCCGGCCGGAGAACGACCTTTCACGGTAAAACAGCTTCGGCCGACGGCGACGCTACCTCACTCGTGGAGTCCGCCGACCTCCGCGTAGAACGACGACTGCAACTGCTCGGCCATGTCCTCCTCGCGGTCGATGCGGGCGTCGATGACCGTCGGCACGTCGTTTTCTTTCCCCTCCGCGAGCGCCACGCCGAGTTCGTCCGGAGTCGTCGCCCGGATTCCCTCCGCGCCGAAGCCCTCCGCGATGGCCACGAAGTCGGTGTCGTGGAACTCCACGCCGGCGATGTCGCCGTCCTCCTCCTGCATCTGGCGCACCATCCCGAGACTGGTGTCGTTCAGCACGACGAAGGTGGGCGCGACCCCCTTCTCGACGGCGATTTCGACGCTGGTCATCGTCATCGTGAACCCGCCGTCGCCGGCGACGCCGATTACGTCCTCGTCGGTCGTAATCGCGGCCGAGACCGCGGCCGGGGTCGCCCATCCCATCCCGCCGACGCCGCCCGACCCGAAGTAGGTCCGGACGCCGGGCGTCTGGAGGTAGTTGAGTAGCCAGAAGCGGTTGTTGCCCGAGTCGGCCGTGACGATGGTGTCCTCGTCCGCGACCGCCTCGATTTCCTTCACGGCGCGCTGGGGTTTGATGGGCGAGGCGTCGGACTCGCACTCCGGGGCCGAGAACGACTCGCGGGCCGACTCGGCGCGATCTCGCGCCCAGTCGTTGCCCGCACTCGCCGCTTCACCGGCGTCCGAGAGCGCCCGAAGGCTCTCCTTCGCGTCCCCGATGAGGCCCACGTCGGCGGGGTAGACCCACCCCGCGTTCCGGGTGTCCACGTCCGCGTGGACGATCGTCTGCTCGTCGGGTCGGACGAAACTCGGGGCCTGCCAGTTGGTGTCCATCGGGTTCATCCGGCATCCCGCCACGAGCAGGGCGTCGGCCTCGCTCACGACCTGATTCGCGCCCTCGTGGCCGAACGACCCGATGACGCCGCCCGCGAGGTCGTGGGTCTCGGGAATCGTGGACTTTCCGAGGTAGGAGGTCACGACGACCGCGTCGTAGGTCTCGGCGACCTCCCGCAACTCGTCGTAGGCCTGCGCGGCGTGGACGCCGTTGCCGGCGATGACGACCGGTCGTTCCGCCTCGGCGAAGGCCTCGGCCGCCTGCTCCACGTCGCTCTCGGTCGGCGCGGCGTCCCAGTTGCGGACCTGCTCGTCGGCGTCCCAGACCGGCGGAATCGGGTCCTCGGGCACCTCCTCGGTGATCGCGTCGCCGTCGAGGATGACCGCCGTGGGACCGGGCCGGCCCGCGGTCGCGTGCTTGAACGCCAACTGAACGCTCCGGAGGGTCTCGGTCGGCGAGCGCGGGAACCAGTGTTCTTTCGTCACGCCGTCCAAAATTTTGGGGAGGTCGAGGCCGCCGTAGTCGCCCCGGGACTGCTGGTAGGGCGCGAGCGTCGAGTAGTCGCCGCGCTCGCTGGCCTCGGTCAGGACGACCATCGGCGACGACGACAGGCGGGCCTCCATCTGGCCGATGGTACCGAGACTGCCTATCCACGGCCCCTGACCGGCGAGGACGCCCGGCGTCTGTGTTAGGCGACCGTACGTCTCGGCCATGACGCTGCCCTCTCGCTCGTCGCGCGGACGGACCACCTCGATGTCCGACTCGGGGAGTTCGTCCAGCAACTCGATGACCCGCCCGCCGGGGTACCCGAAGACGTACTCGACGCCGAGGGCTTCGAGTTGGGCGACGAGTTCCTCGTTGGTCTCTGCCATGGGACGACATGACTCCGGCGCGCGCCTTTGGTCTGTCGCTTCTCGAAGGTGTGTCGGGGACTCGAACCCCGTCTCCGTCCCTTCCCGGACATCTTCGCCGACCTGCGCACCGAGGACGACGCCGACCGCATCGAGAACGCGGACCGCTCGAAACCGACTCCAACTCAGTCTTCCCACGGGACGACGTTCAGTTCGCGCTCGACCGTATCGACCCGCCCGTCGTCGCCCCGGACCCGGAGAGTCACGAACTCGTCGTCGCGCTCGCGGAAGGTGTGTTCGACGCGCTGGCCTCGGGCGTCGATGCCCTCCTCCTCGGTGATGTCCCACTCGTACTCCGCGATCGGACCGCGAGATTTCAGCGCCTCGAACTCGACCGGTTCGCCGACCTGAAAGGTGTCGTCTTCGTCCGCGCCGTCTTGGTCGGCCTCGAACGCCGCCGTGACCGCGGCCTCGCTCGTCTCGTCGAGGGCGACGACTCCTTCGCTCGCGGCGTAGAGACTCCCGCGGTGGGGAACCGGCGTGACGTGGAGCGGGGACTCCTGTCCGAAGGCGTAGGTCCACCGAGGTTCGCCGGTTTCGGCGTTCAGCGCGTAGACTATCGCGTCGTACCCGCCGACGTAGACCGTCCCGTCGGCGACGGACGGCGGTTCGATGCTGTGCCACGAATCCTTGTCCACTGCCCCTTCGGTGTCGAACCGCCACTTCAACTCGCCCGTCTCGGCGTCCACTGCCCGAAGCCATCCGCCGCTGTGGACGTAGAGGGTTCCGTCCGCCACGGCGGGTTCGGTGTCCACCGTCCGGTCGGTCTCCAGTCGCCACTTCTCCTCGCCCGTCTCGTCGTCGATTGCGGTCAGGTGGCCGGGTTCCTCGCCGGGCAGGCCCCATCCGGCGTAGACGGTGCCGTCCGCGACGGTCATCGCTTCGACCCACTCGTCGCCCGGGCCGGACTGCTCCCAACGCTGACGGTCGCTCTCGACTTCGACGGCGCGGAGGACCGACCGGTCGGCGTACCCGAGATAGAGCGTCCCGTCGGCGACGACCGGGGTGGACGGGAGCGGTTCGCCGTAGCGGTACTCCCACCGCTCGCGGCCGGTCTCGGCGTCCACCGCGAACGCCCGCCGGGAGTCGTCGGTCGCGTACACCGCGTCGGCGTCGGCCGCGAGTATCCTCCCGCCCCATCGGTGGTCGAGACCGTACTCCCAGCGCGTCTCGCCGGTCTCGGCGTCGAGCGCGTAGAGGGTTTCGGCGAACGTGCTGGCGAAGACCCGACCGTCGGCGACCGCCGGGGTGTAGACGAGGTTCTGGCTGGTCGCGTTGTCACAGACCCGAGTCCGCCACTTCTCCTCGCCGGTCTCGGCGTCGAACGCGACCACGTCTCGTTCGGTGCTGGCGTAGACGACGCCGTCCGCCGCGACGACGCCCTCGACCGCCGCGTCGCGACGCCAGCGTTCTCGGGCGCGAGTTTTTGGGCCGGTCAGGTCGGGGTGGTATCCGACGTTCGTCGCGTCGAAACCGGTCAGTCGCCAGTCCGGACGCTGGCGATTTCCGGAGTCGGAGTCGGACGATTGGTCGGTCTGCGAGTCGTCGTCTGAACTGGACCGGTCGTCGCGGAACGCGGTGGCGAAACCGGTCGCGGGGAGGGCGCTTCCGACCGCGGCGAGGAAGCGCCGGCGGTCGAGCGCGAGCGGGGTCGTATCGAACATAGCTGTCACCGGACGCGTTCACGTTCTCGACGTGACACTATTGTTATCGCTCGCTTAGGCTCGCCGCGCGGAGTCGCCTTCGAGAAATATTTCGCTAAGACCGGTCTGAGACGCGTTACGCCCACTGGAATCGGCGCGAAGAGCCGCGGGGGGTAGCGTTTGACCGGGCTTAATCGCCGGCCGCGTCAGGCCAGTTCGTCGTACAACTGCTCGGCCGCGGTCCGGACCGCGTCGGCGCTCTCGCGTTCGGGCGACCAGCCTATCGCGCTGGCCTTCTCGATGGAGAGGCGCATCTTGGGCACGTCGCCGGTCCAGCCCCGGTCGCCCCCGGTGTACTCGAACTCGGGGTCACAGCCGACCACGTCGCTGACCAGTTCGGCGATGCGCGTGACCGAGATGGTCGTTCTGGTGCCCAGATTGTAGATGTTGGTCGGTTCGTCGGTGTTCTCCACGACGTGTTCCATCCCGCTCACGCAGTCCTCGACGTGGAGGTAGGACTTCTCTTGGCGGCCGTCGCCGAGGATTTCGAGACGGGAGGGGTCGTCGAGCAACTTCTCGATGAAGTCCGAGATGACGTTGTTGCGCTGGTGGGGCCCGACGACGTTCGAGAACCGGAACATCCACGTCGTGAAGTCGTGAGAGTGGGCGTACGTCGAGAGCAGGCCCTCGCCGGCCAACTTGCTCGCGCCGTAGGTGCTGACGGGTTCGAGCGGCGCGAAGTCCTCGGGCGTCGGGCGGGGCGCTTCGCCGTACACCGCCGACGAGGAGGCGAAGGCTATCTTCGAGAGGCCGACCTCGTCCATGCGTTCGAGGATGTTGTAGAGCATCGCGTTGTTGTGTTCGAAGACGCGGCGGTGGTCGCCCCGGTTCACGTCCGAGAGCGCCCCGAGGTGGAAGACGACGTCGAGGTCCGAGGTGACGACTTCGGCCACGTCGTCGGGGTCGGTGAGGTCGGCGTCGGCGAACCGGGCCGACTCGGGCACCCACTCGCGGTTGCCCTTCGAGCAGTTGTCGGCGACGAGTACGTCGTTGTCCGCGGCGAGCGACTCCGTGAGGTGGGTGCCGATGAGTCCGGCACCGCCGGTGACGAGGACCGACTTCCCTGAAAGCTCCATGCCGGATGTACCGACGGAGCGACGGATATATCTTTACGTTCGGGGTTTCTGCGGTGGGTTTGTGAGGGTGTGGCGTAGTAACCGAGCCGATGACGAGTTGGCGACGCTACGCGTTCGATTCCGAGTCGTCGTCCGCGCCTGCGAAGTCGAGCGCCAGTCGGAGGCCGGCGTCGCCGGCGCGGTCGTACGCCTCGAACCGGTCGGAGGTCAGCTCCGCCTCCGGCACGAACACGTCGCCGTCGTCGGCCTCGGGGCGGAACTCGACGTGGCGGAACGACACCCGGAAGTCGAGGCCGGTGTTCGGGAGTTCGCCCGGAAGCAGGTCTCGGGGCTTGTTCGGCGCCTGCACCGAGGGGACGCCGACGACGGACGCGCCGAGCTTAGACAGCAGGAAGGCGGGTTCGGTGCCCGCCGAGGCGGTCCCGGCCGAGGTCACGACGACCACGCTCTCCGGGCGGTAGTACGCCTCGTTGTCGCCCGATTCGACCTCCTCGCGGAAGGTCTCGGTGAGTCGGACCTGCTCGCGGAGTTGGTCGAGTTGCTCGTCGGCATCGCCCCGCGCGAAGTACGACTCGAAGTCGAACCCGGCCGGGTTGTCGGTTTCGCCGACCGCTCCCTCGTCGCCGAACCGCTGGCGGTACAGGTCCGAGTCCTTCGGGACGGATATCTGGTCCGCGGTCGCGTCTGCGATACCGTCCCACCCGTAGAGGACGTAGAGCAGAATGTAGGTGAGCGCGGAGTTCCCGCCGCCGTTGTCCCGCGTATCGACCACCAGCGTCTCGGTCCCGGCGTCGGCCATCTCCTCGACCAACTCCGTCAGCACTTCGGTCGCCGAGGGAATCCCCGCCAGCACGTCGGTTAGCTCGTCGGGCACCGGTTCGCCGACGACCTCCCGGTACGCGTCGCGGGCCATTCGTTCGGACCCCTCGGCGTCCATCGCGGTCATCATCTCGGGATGCTCGCGGTAGAGTCGCATGTCCGGGAGCGCGAGGAGCGCGGTCGAACGCTCGTCGTCGAGGAACCGAAACGCGGGTTCGCCGTCGGTCTCCGGGCGCTCGACGCTCGTCGCCAGCGTCTCGACAGGTTCGTCGGTCTCGACTACTTCGAGGGTCCGCTCGGTGCGCTCGCCGTCTGGGGTTTCGACGGTCAGCGTCGGCCGCTCGGGTTCGCGTTCATCGTCCAGCAGGAACCGGAGCGGAGCCACCGCTTCGAGCATCTTCCCGAGGTTTCTGCGGTCGCCGTACTCGTTGTCGGCGCTTTCGACGGCGGCCGCCCGCGCTTCGAGGTCGGCCGTCGGGACGCCCTCCGCGGCGACGAGACGCCCGCCCAACAGGTCCGCGCAATCCTCGTCGTACACCTCGTCCACGTAGAGACCGTCTCCGACGACGCGGAACCCGAGCGGTAGTCGCCCGGCGACCTCCGCCTCGGTCTCCTCGGGCGGACTGACGGCCGTGTGGAGGTCCCGGACCAGCGCCGCGAACTCGGCGACGCGCTCGTAGAACGCCTCGAGCGACTCGCCGTCCGCTGGAATCTCCCGAACTAGCTCTTCGAGGTTTCGGTGGAAGGCCACCCGACCGCCGTGTCCGGCGTACGGGTCGGGGTGAGACGCTTCGAGCGTGGTCGCCAGCGAGCGGGCGTCTTCTACGAGGTCCGCACGGGGGTAATGTGTGGGTTCGTCTCCCATGCGACGAACCTGTCGGACGCCGAGGTAATAACGTCTTGGCAAACCGACGAGTTCGCTCCGGTAACCGACGGGGAGGCGAGCGCGGACTCACGCCAACACCTAAATATCCGTATTTGCTACCACGGGCCATGAACGACGAGTCCGACGCGTGGGCCGCGAGCGCGCTGTCGGTCCGTGAGAGCCTCTGGGAAGTCGTCGCGGACTCGGCCCCGCCCGACGACGCCGCGACTGACGACGCCGCGGCCGCCGTCGCCACCGTCACTGCGGTCGAGGGGTCGGCCTACCGACGCCCCGGGGCGAAGCGCGTCCTCGCAGACGACGCCGCGGTCGGGGCCATCACCGCCGGGTGTCTCGAAGGCCCGGTCGCCGACCTCGCAGAGCGCGCGCTGGCCGACGGCCCGGTCCGGGGGACGTTCGACCTCACGGGCGACGACGCGTGGGAGTTCGGACTCGGATGCAACGGCGTCGTCGACGTGCTGGTCGAACCCGCCGACGAGAGCTTTCGGCCCGCGTTGGAGCGAGTCGCGGACGGCGAACGCGTCGCGCTGACCACGGTCGTCTCGGGGGAGTCCGCCGACGGAAGCGACGAGTATCCCGACGCACCCGTCGGCGCGCGGTCGCTCGTCGCCGAGAACGGGGAAGTCGCCGCGGCCGACGCCGACGCTCGCCCGCCGCTCCCCGACGACCTGCTCGCGGCGGTCCGCGAGCGCGCCGGGGAGTTCGCCGCGGCCGGGCGCTCGGACACCGTGACGGTCGAGACAGACCGGGGGACCGCGGCGGTGTTCGTGGACGGTCTCGAACCCGCGCCGGAACTGCTCGTCTTCGGCCACGGCGCGGACGTGCGACCGGTCGCGCGCCTCGCCCGCGAGGCCGGATTCCGGGTGACGGTCGCCACCGCCCGCGGAGCGCGCGCCGACGCCGAGCGGTTCTCCGCGGCCCACGATGTCGTCGCTACCCGGCCGACGGCGGTCGGCGACGCCGTCTCGCGCCCTGCCGACACCTACGCGGTCGTGATGAGCCACAACTTCGTGGACGACAGGTTGGCGCTGGAGTCGCTCCTCGACACGCGGGTTCCGTACGTCGGCCTGATGGGGCCGCGCAAGCGATTCGACGCGATGCGCGAGGAGTTCGCCGAGGCGGGCGTCGAACTCTCGGCCGCCGACGCCGAGCGAATCGGAACGCCCGTGGGTCTCGACTTGGGCGGGGGCGAACCCTTCCAAATCGCGCTCTCGGTCGTCGGCGAGGTGCTGGCGGTGTCGAACGGCAGGGCGGGTGGTCGGTTGACCGACGGCGAGGGACCGATTCACCCCCGGTCGGCGGTGGGCGGCGATTCGGCGTCGTCCCCGTCGCCACGGGACGACTCGGACTCGGACTCGGAGTCGCCCTGAGGCGTTCGCAGACGACGCTGCGGCTAAAAGATTCACTCGCTAAAAGACACTATATGTTGCTTTAAGGAAGGCTTTCGTTCCTCTAACGTGTGAGGATATTGCTATTCAGTGGAGTGTACACTGTTCGCGGCGGAGGTACCTCGCCTCGCCCGGCGTTCACCGGGCCTCGTCGGCCAGTCCGAGAAACGGCGTGAACCCTTCGGCCTGCGCGAGCGTGGCGGTGCCCGCCTCGTCGTCGTAGGCCACCGCGTCGGCGTCCGCCAGTTTCGGCAGGTGGACGTGGTGGAGCGTCGCCGCGACGCTCCCGGTCGTCTCCGGCGAAATCTCGCCGGCGTCGCCCTCGGTTTCGCGCGCCGCGACCGCCGCGGCGAGGTCGCGTACGGAAACCGGGCCGTTCCGCTCGGAGAGGACCGCGAGGACGTGCCGACGGCGTTCCTTCCGGAGGAGAGACAGAACTGCGTCCAGAGACTGTGCATCGGTCGAGCGTGGGGTAGTCGTGCTTTCCATTTTTCGGTCACCGTGCAGGCCACGTCGGTCGCGTCTCGCGGTTCGGGCCGCGAAACTGCGACGAGTTTCGTTCGTGGCCACATCGGAGTTACTCGCCACACGCGTTTAAGTAGAACGACAGTTTCCGAGGAACAACACGGCTGGTGTTCCTCCGGGAAAAACGCCCAAAGGCTCTACTGTCTCCCGCCCTTTCCGCGTGTATGGAAGAGGTACAGGTGGCAGTAGACGGGTTGGAACGACTCGGACTGACCGAGTACGAAGCCCGGTGTTTCGTCGCGCTCACGCGACTCCCTCACGGCACTGCGAAGGAAATCGGAAAAGTGGCCGACATCCCGCGCTCGCGAGTCTACGAGACGATGGACCGCCTCCGGGAGCGGGGGTTGGTCGAGTTGCAGGAGGGCGAACCGCGGACCTTCCAGAGCGTCTCGATAAACACCGCCGTCCGCGTTCTCCGCAAGCAGTACGAGTCCTACTTCGAGACGGTCGAGGAGTCGCTGCGCCAGATGGAACCGGTGTTCAAGGAGAACCAGCAGGCGGTGTGGGCCATCAACGACCACGAGCAGGTCACGGAGCGGATACTCGACCTCGTCGCGGACGCGACCGACGAGATTCTGCTGATAGTCTTCGCGGAGACCCTGCTGGACGAGGAGTTGCTGGACGCGCTTAGGTCGGCCGACGACCGCGGTGTCGCCGTCCACGTCGGCACGGACGCCGAGGCAGTCCGCGATACGTTCGCGGACGCCGAAATCGACGCCCGCGTCTTCACGTCCGAACTGATAGAGTGGTTCGACGCCGGGGACGCCACGCCCAGAATCGGGCGACTGCTCATGACCGACAGGGGACCGGTGCTGATGAGCGCCCTCCACGACGAAGACCTTCCGGGCGTGCCCAACGAGACGGCGGCGTGGAGCGACGGCATCGACCACGGCCTCGCGACCTTCGCCGAGTCGGTCCTGACCTACGAACTGCGAGAGAACGCGGCCGAGGTGGGTGACTCGGCCGTCTCGGACTGAACGCCCCGTCCGGCGTCACTCGACGTCGAGCAGTTGAAGCGCCTGCCGAACGTGATACTTGGCGTCGTCCAGTCGGTCCGCCGACAGCGCAGAGTCCAAATGCTCGACCGCACCCTCTCGCTCCGCCGACTCCTCGCTCGAATCGCTCATTTATCGGCGAGTGTCCCTCGTCGCATTTAAACGACCGAGTACTACGCGAGGAACAACAACCCACGCTGACAGGAGTTCCGACCCGGAACGAAGCGGACGCCGGGGCGACCGGACGGTTCCGCGGCCGAAACGACAGTCGACGGGGACGCTCGGTCGGCGTGGACGGCCGAACGTCGTGAGGCCACCTCATCGACCCCGAATCGTTCGACTTCGACGGGCGACAGTGAGGGAATCTTCGGTATGCTTATGCCGACTCTGTAGGCATTGATAGCCATGCCATTCGCGTATATCGTTCTCGCGCTACGTGGGTCACACGACGAGCGAACCGCGGGTGAGACGCGGTGAGCGGGAGCGACGACTTCGAGGAGGTCGAGAAGGACTTCTCGCCGGAGGGACCGAGCGTCGAACCCGACGCCGAGGCCTCCGTGGACATCGAGTACGGCATCGACGACAAGCCGCCGCTCGCCGAGTCCGTGCTGTTGGGTTTCCAGCACTACCTCACGATGATAGGCGCGACGGTGGCCATCCCGCTCGCGCTGGCCGCCGCGATGGGGATGCCAGACGGTGCGACCGCACGACTCATCGGCACGTTCTTCGTCGCGTCGGGCGTCGGGACGCTGGCCCAGACGACCGTCGGGAACCGCTATCCCATCGTGCAGGGCGGCACGTTCTCGATGCTGGCCCCGGGACTGGCCATCATCGGCGTCATCGCGTCGAACGGCGGCGGGTGGGAGATAATGATACGCGAACTCATGGGCGCGGTCATCGTCGCCGGACTGGTCGAGGTCCTCATCGGTTACTTCGGCGTCATGGGCTGGATTAAACGCCACATGGGGCCGGTGGTCATCGCGCCGGTCATCGCGCTCATCGGACTGTCGCTGTTCAACGCTCCCCAGATTCAGAACCCGAACGCCGCCGCGCCCGGAACGGGACAGAACTGGTGGCTGTTGGGGCTGACGCTGGCGCTCATCGTCGCGTTCTCCCAGTACCTCGACCGGTATCACCGATCGTTCCGACTCTTTCCGGTCCTGCTCGGCATCGCGTCGGCGTGGCTCGTCGCCGCGCTCCTGTCGGTGACGGGCGTCTTCGCCTCGGGGTCTATCAGCTACGTCGACCTCGGGTCGGTCACGGGCGCGACCCTCGTTCAACCCATTTACCCCTTCCAGTGGGGCACGCCGCTGTTCACGCCCGGTTTCGCAATCGGGATGGTCGCCGGAATGTTCGCCTCGGCCATCGAGAGTTTCGGCGACTACCACGCCGTCGCCCGGATGGCCGGACGCGGAGCGCCCAGCGCCCGGCGCATCAATCACGGCATCGGCATGGAGGGGTTGGGCAACACGCTCGCGGGCGTCATGGGCACCGGAAACGGTCTGACCTCCTACACCGAGAACGTCGGCGCTATCGGCATCACCGGCGTCGCCTCGCGCTACGTGGTCCAGACGGGGGCCGCCGTGATGATAGTCGTCGGCTACTTCGGCCCGGTCGGGGCGCTGTTCGCAACGATTCCGGCACCCATCATCGGCGGCCTCTACGTCGTGATGTTCGGCCAGATTGCCGCCGTCGGCCTCTCGCAGTTGAAGTACGTGGACCTCGACGCGAACCGGAACGTGTTCATCGTCGGGTTCGCGCTGTTCGCCGGTCTCGCGATTCCGGGCTACATGTCGAACGTCGGCGCGGGGATGGACGTCTCGGCCTCGACCGCGTTCCAGCAGGGTCTCGCCTCGGTGCCGGTCCTCGGCCCCGTTCTCGGGACCGACGTGGTCTCGACCACCGTCTTCGTCATCGGCGGCACCGGGATGGCTGTCGGCGGTATCGTCGCGTTCTTCCTCGACAACACCGTTCCCGGCACCCGCGAGGAGCGCGGCCTGACCGCGTGGGAGAGTCTGACCGAGGACGACAGCGAGTTCGAGTCGTTCTGGGACCGGCGCTCCTCGGAGACCGACGACCGGACACGGCGGGCCGACTGACAGGGATTATCGTCCTCTTTTCCGAAATTTACTGACCCGACGGGCGGAACCGACCATTTTTCGCGCCCCGACGACAACGGCGAGTCGTGACTGCCATCTCCGAGGCACTCCCCGACGGCGAAACGGTCCGCGAACGACTGGCGCTCCGGACCGGCGGGTCGGTCGTACTCAGCGACGACTTCCTGCTGGTCGTCACCGGCGAGGGGTCGGGCGACCCGGACCTGACCCGGGTCGCGCTCGACGACGTGGCCGAGGTCACGGTCGAGGAGTTTGACTACTTCCTCGCCGTCCTGAGCGTCCTGCTGGTCGGCTACGGTCTCTACTCGGTCCCGCGGAGCGCGGCCCTCGGCCTCGCGTTCGCGGCGTTCGGCGCGGCCAGCCTCTACTGGACCTACCGCAAGCGCGGGAAGGCCCGCATCAAGGTCGAGGGCCGCGCGAAGCCGATTTCCCTCTTTCCGGCCGACACAGACGCCTTCACGAGCGCGCTCCGGCCCCTGTTGGAAGTAGAGACGGGCGACGGCGGCGAGTCAGAGTGACCTCCGTTTCACCTTGCCCTTCTCCGTCGTTGACTCCTGCTACGCAATCTTCGCCCTCTTTTCTCGTCGCTGCGTTTCGTCCCGATTGCGCTCTAACTCTGTTGATTCCAGTACGCATCGAAGGGAACGCCTGCGATTCGAGCGCGAAGAAACATGTATCCGACCATGACCATCGCGCCGGTTAGCACCAGTATCCCGCCTCTGACGCCTGTCGGAAGCTGTCGCGCGACGCCGCTGTCGAGGTCGAAGGCTGGCTGGTCGAACCCCGTGGCTGCACCGATTGCCGGGCCGATGACGAACACGAACAGGACGACGTATCCCAATCCGACGACAATCACCTCTGCTAGGCGACGGTTGTGCATAGTCCCAAGATATAGTAACGAGAAAAAAGGCTTTCCACTACTCGACCAATTCGCCACGAGAACCGTAACACTCGTCTCAGGTGCTGCAACTCTCGTCAGTGGTGACGTTACACTTATGACCCTCGCCTGTGAGATTCAGTTATGCGCATCGCTGAAAAATCACGTTTGGCCGGGTCGTGGTGCCGACCTAACTGACAGTCTCGAACGTGATTCTTCCCGCGATATTCGTTTTGGTCGGACTCCTCGGAATCGTCGGGCTACTCCAACCGCTACGCCTCGTGCAGACGGTGGTCTCGACTGGTGTCTCCGCGCCGAACGAACTCGGCCACGGTCGAGAAGCGGTAATCGGGACCCTCGAAGCGGACGACTCGACGGTCCGTGCGCCCGTCTCCGGCACGGAGTGTGTCGGATACGTCCTCGCTAGAGAAGTGAAACACCGCACGAGTGCCACCGGAATCGGGTTGCTACTGCCGCGATGGTACCGCAAGGACGTTCACTACGAACTCCCGCCGATGTCTCTCGCCGACGGAGACTGCGGGCGGGTGAGAGTCGAGTTCGACACGGACGTCGAGTCGTGGCGCGAACCCGTTCCGAACGGACTGTTCAGTAACCTGCAGTTCGGAAGCGAAGAACGCCGCCGATACGACGAGTCCGAGTCACCGTCCGATGCAGTCCGAAGCGTTCTAGGGGAGCCGTCGGAGGTGTCGAGTCCGTGGTTCGTCTTCGGAATCGGCTCGCACCCGCACCGATACACGGAGTGGCGACTCGAAGAAGGCGACAGGCTCTACCTCCTCGGCCACACTGACGACGCGACCCGACCGACGGTTCGGGAGCGAATCGACGAAATCACCCTCCTCGACTTAAACGCGAACAGTCGGCTTCGGTTGGTCGGGCTTCTGGTCGTTCGGTTCGTAGCAGCAGGCGCACTCGCGGCGTTCGGGTTCGGAGCGGCGCTCGTGTCGCTGTAGGCGAGGGTTCCCTCGATTCGCACTCTGCCCCTTCCCCGTCGTTTTTGACCCCTGCTACGCAATCCCCACCCATGACCGACCCGGACCCCGACCGCTTCGCGTCTCGACGCTCGACCGTCCACGCTCCCAACGGTCTCGTCGCCACCAGCCAACCGCTCGCCGCCGAGGCGGGCGTCCAGATACTCCGCGAGGGCGGCAACGCCTTCGACGCCGCGGTGGCGACCGCTGCCGCGCTCAACGTCGTGGAACCGACGAGTACCGGTCTCGGCGGCGACGCGTTCGCGCTCTACCGGACCGCCGACGGCGACGTGGGAGCGATGCGCTCCTGCGGCGGTGCGCCCGCCGAGGCGACCATCGAGAACGTCCGCGCGGCGCTGGAGGCCGACGCGGACGCCGACGAGTACTACCCCGAATCGCGGGGATACGCGACCGACGCCGACGAGGACGCCGGGATGCCGTTCCTCGGACCCCACGCGGTCACGGTGCCCGGCACCGCCCGCGGGTGGGAGGCGACGGTGCGGGAGTTCGGGAATCTCTCGCTGGCCGACGCGCTCGATCCGGCCATCGAGTACGCGACGGAGGGCTACCCGGTCTCGGAGATAATCGCCAGCCACTGGACCGGCGCGGAGGACCTGTTCACCGACGACCACGCCCGCGAGGCGTACCTGAAGGACGGCCGCGCGCCGGAGGTCGGCGAGCGCATGACCCTGCCCCGACTCGGCGAGTCGATGCGGAAGATTGCCGAACGAGGGGCCGACGTGGTCTACGAGGGCGAAATCGCCGAGGAGATAGCCTGCGAAGTACAGTCCCACGGCGGGTTCATGACCGTCGAGGACCTCGCCGACTTCGAACCGGAGTTCGTGGACCCGGTCTCGACCACCTACAACGGCGCGGAAATCTACGAACTCCCGCCGAACAATCAGGGCCTCGTGGCGCTCGAAGCCCTGAACGTCGCCGAGGAGGTCGGAGCGGGCGACTACCCGCTCGACTCGCCCGAGCGCATTCACTACTTCGCGGAAGCGACGAAGCGGGCGTTCCACGACGGCCACCGCTACATCACCGACCCCGAGTACGAGGAGATTCCGCCGCTCGCCTCGGAGGAGTGGGCCGCCGAGCGCGCCGAGGGAATCAGCGAGACGGCCGACAACGACGTGACGTTCGGCGTGCCCGACGCCCACGCCGAGGACGCCGACACCGTCCTGCTGACCGTCGCCGACGGCGAGGGGAATCTGGTCTCGTTCATCAACTCCCGGTTCGCCGGGTTCGGGTCGGGCCTCGTCGCGGGCGACACCGGAATCGCGCTCCAGAACCGCGGGGCGTCGTTCTCGCTCGACCCCGACCACCCCAACAGCCTCGAACCCGGCAAGCGACCGTTCCACACGCTGATTCCGGGCCTCGCGAAGTTCGGGGCGGACGACTGGGCGGCGTTCGGCGTGATGGGCGGCTACATGCAACCGCAGGGTCACGTGCAGGTCATCTCCAACATCGTGGACTACGGACTGCCCCTGCAGGCCGCGCTCGACCACCCCCGCTGGCGCTACCGCGAGTCCGGCGAGTTGGCGGTCGAGGGACGACTCGACGGCGCTACTCAGTCGAAACTCGCCCGGAAGGGCCACGACGTGCGCGTCCTCCCGCCGGTGATGTTCGGCGGCGCTCAGATCACTCGACTGGAGGGTCTCGACGCGGGCGACCCGGTTCTCTCGGGCGCGACCGAACCCCGGAAGGACGGGACCGCGACGGGTTACTGAGACGGACTTCGACTTCCACCGTCGTTCCGCGGATGCGAACCGCTTTCATCTCGGAGATAACTGGACACTGATGATAGATTGCTATACAAGCCTCCGGCAATTGTAAAAGTGTCTAAAACACTTCTATAACAGGGCGGACCGAATACCGAACCCAAACCGACCGTCCGCGAGGACTCGAATCACCGCCCGCGGCGGCGTCCGTCGGGGTCGCGCCCGAACAGGACCGCCGCGAACGCGACGGGCGAGAGCAGGCCGAGCAAGATGCTCCCGCCGAGGGCGTACTCGTCGGTCGACAGTGAGATGGCGCCGTGCCCCGACCCGCCGACGCTGGCGTCGCCGACGACGACGGCGCCCTTCATGCCCATCGCCTTGTGGGGCGTGCAGGCGTACTTCGTGACGCCCGCTTCGTCGAAGGTCTGCTCGAAGGTGTGGCCCCGCTCGCCGGAGGTCTCACTCTCGAACGACCCGTCTTCGGCCACCACGTTGTGACTGCCGCCCTTCCCGGTCCACTGCCAGACTACCGTCGTGTCCGGGTCCACTCGGACGGCGGCAGGGCCGAACGCGAAGTTGCCGTTGTTGCCTTTTGCGCCGACTTCTATCGTCACCTCGGAACTGCCGGTCTCGTCGACCACGCCGTCGTAGTTGCTGGTGTTCTCGAACCACGATTCGAGGCCGGACGCAGCGGTCGCGGCCCCAGCGAGCCCGGCCGCGGCGGCCGTCGCCGTCGCGCCGGCTTTCATCACGTCGCGCCGCGTCGGACCGTGTGTCGCCGCACCGTCTTCCGTCGTCGTGTCGCTTCGCATCGTCGTCTCACCCCTGGTATCCGGCGTACTCCATGAGTTGCTTGAAGATGTCGGTGTCCATCGCGTCCTCGTAGACGACGCCGTTGAGCATCCCGCCGGGGTAGGTCCGGCCGTTCATGACGTGGTTGACCTTGTGGCAGTGCATCAGATAGATGCCGGGGTCGGCGTCGGCCGTGAACTCGATGGTGTGGCGTTCGGCGGGCGCGATGTTGGTCACGTCCTGGTCGTAGCGGGCGGCCTTCGGAATCGTGCCGCCGTCCTTCTCGACCTTCTGGAACCGGTGGTTGTGGATGTGCATGGGGTGGGACATGTATCCGCCGTTGACCAAGTGGAGGCGGACCGTCTCGCCCTTCTTGACGATGATTGGCGACCCGTCCTCGGGGTGGAGCGTCCGGGGCGCGGACTTCCCGTTGATGGTGAACACGTCGGGATTGCGCTTGCGGGGGTTGTAACTCGCGCTCTCGCCGGCCATCATGCGCGAGAGCGACGAGTCCCACTCCTTGACCGTCATGAAGTACTCCCTGTCGGCTGGTTCGTACCCCTTCGGGTCCACCCGGAGGATGCCGAACATGCCCATCTCGATGTGGCGGGGCGTCTGGAAGTGGCAGTGATAGAGGTGGGTCCCGGGCACGTTCGCGGGAATCTGGTAGGTGTGCTTCTCGCCCGGTTTGACCGTGATGCCCGTGGTCGTGGGCACGCCGTCGTTCTCCCACGTCTTCTGGACGCCGTGGAAGTGGAGCGTGTGCGGGCGCTTGCCGTCGGTGTTGTCGAGCGTGACCTCCATGTCCTCGCCCTCGGTGGTCCGGAGGATGGGACCGGGGACGCTCGGGTCGCGGTCGTCGGCCTGGAACGCCCAGACCTGCGGCAGTTCGACCGGCCCGCCCATCGTGTCCAGCGGGTGGACCTGATGCTTCGCGGGCGCGGACTTGAGCGTGACTTTACCGCCCTGCTCGTCGACGTTCACTACTTCGGGGGGACTCGTGGTGGGGAGTGAGCTCTGGGAGTTCATGGCCTGCTGTCGGGTCGTCTGTGGGTCTCGACTGCTCGGTGCTGTGCAACCGGCCGCGGCGGCCAGACCGCCCGCACCGGTCGCTTTCAGGAAGTCTCGTCGGGACGGGCCGTCGCCGGGTGCGCCGATGTCGGTCATTGTTACAGTTCCAGCTTAGAGGGGCTACTTAAAGAGCGCCGACGGTGATTCTCAGCGCGTGGGAGGGGAATCGAACGTGTTCGGTGTGTCGTGAGTTCGCGTGTCCAGAGGGTCTCGGCACCGGCGACGCCGGCGGTACCGCCGCTGAAGTCGAACCTATTATGTATCGCCTTTGGAAACGTTCGACTAGATGGTTCGAGACCCGGTGGGTGTTGAGGACTCCCCCGACCTCCAGACGCTCCTCGACGCGCTCGACGACCCGGACTGCCGGGCCATCGTCAAACGGATCGACGAACCCATGACCGCGAGCGAAATCTCGGACGCGACGGACATCCCCCTCTCGACGGTCTACCGGAAACTCGACATGCTGACCGAGGCGTCGCTGCTCTCGGAACTCACCGAGGTACGGAGCGACGGCCACCACACGACTCGCTACGACCTCGACTTCGAGGACGTGAACCTCTCGCTGACCGAGGACAACGACTTCGACGTGGCTGTCTCTCGACCGTCCCGGAGCGCCGAGGAGCGCCTCGCGGACATGTGGTCGGAGGTGCGAAAGGAAACATGAACGAACTCACCCAAATTACGTCGCTGGTAGTGGCGCTCAAGACGATTACGCTCCTGCTCGGCGGACTCATCACCTTCTTCGCGTTCAAGGCCTACCGCCGGACCGGTTCCCCGGCGCTTCGGGCGCTCGCGCTCGGGTTCGGCGTCGTCACGCTCGGCGCGTTTCTGGCGGGCATCGCCGACCAAGTCGTCGGTATCGACCGGGAGGTCGTCCTCATCATCGAGAGCACGCTGACCGCAGCCGGATTCGGCGTCATCACGTACTCGCTGTACGTCGAGTGACTCGGTCGGTTTCGCTGAGCGTCGACGATTCGGTCGTTCCGGTTACGCGTCGAGTACCCCGGTCCGTTCGCGATTCGCTCACTCGGACTGCCCCGACTCCTCGTAGAACAGATAGACGACGAGACCGATGAACAGGAGGCTGACCGCCCCCGTCAGAAGGCCGACCTCCCGATACTGCATGCCGCCGAGAAGCCAGAGGACTCCGAGCGTGGCGACGTACACCGCCGCGAGCAGGTAGACCATCGCGCGCCAGTACCCGGTGAAGAAGAACAGGACGCCGACCACGAAGAACCCGGCCACGACGAAGAACCGCTGTTCGTCGCCCACCGCCCCGAGGTAGATGTGGATGCCCGCGAGGACGACCGCCAGCAGCGCGGCGAGCCAGTCGAACACCGTCTCTCGCTCCCCGTGGTGCGCACGTCCGATTCCCATATGGGGTCGGTATGGGGCGCTCGATGAAATGCCTACCTCCCGTCGCACTCTCGCCCGCCGTCCGGCACGCCGTCGCGCCAGTTCGGACCCACACGTCGTCGCGTCGGTCGGGACTCACACGACCTCGCTCCGGTCGGCGATTACCACGCGCTCGCCGCCCGTCACCGCGACGACGGTCACGGTCACGCGGTCGCCGTCCGAAATCGTCGGCGACTTCCACTCGCCGACCGACCCCGAACTCACCGTCACGCCGCCCTCGTCCACCACCGCGCGGTCGCCCACCCCGTCGAGACTCACCGTCCGGCGCTCGTCGCCGACCTGCACCCGGACCGTCAACTCGTCGGCGTTCGCGTTCGCCATCCACGTCACCGTCACGCGGTTCTCCGTCTTCGAGAACTCGACGGTCGCCGTGGCGTAGGGACTCTGTTGGCCGCCTGCGAGCCCGAAGAGGTAGCCGCCGACGGCGGTCGCCAACAACACCGTGACGCCGACCAGCAGGACCGCGCCCACGGTCGGCGAGGCGGCCCGGTCGTCGTCCCTGAGCGCCGAAAGCGCACGGGCCGCGACGGGACTCCCCGGTACGCGGAGGGAGTCATCGTCGCTAGCGGATGCGTTGCGTCGCGAGAGTCCGGGTAGGTCGTCGTCGGTCATGAGTCGTGTTCCTTCGCGAGCGCCGTCCCCGGTCCACCGCTCGTCCGAGTCCGTCTCGCGGGCCGAGATACGTCGGAGAGTGACCGAACGGAGGTGCTCGTGCGGTCCGGACCGGCGTCGCTATCTACCTGTCCCGATAGATACCGTATTTGTTATGCGCGAACTGTGCCGAGTCAATCGCGCTCTACCCCGAGAGCGGGCGCTTCACTCGCGTTCGTCCGGGCCGAGGACTCGCCCATGGTTACAGAAGGTCGAACAAAGACCGCTTGCTGTCGTCGCAATCTCACTCCTCGCCCGTGACCGCATCAGGAACTGAACCGACCGCTCGGAGCGAACTCGTTAGCGGGGACGCTGTGCGGTTCGCGAAAACGGCGGGAAGTTCACGGGGAGCGGGACTCCCCGAGACGACAATGGTATGGTCGGTGTCAGACGCACGCAGCGGCTGGTTCGCGGCACCAGCGTCCTGAGCGACGAAACGCACCCGCTTTATCTCACTCCCTGAGCGGTTCACCCAGCCGGTAGTTACTAATATAAAAATCCGGCGGCGGTTTATACCGGCGCTTTCGCGTAGTTTCTTGTAAATCCGGTTACAACGTACGGCCATGCGATCCGGTCCCGCCGACCTCCAGAAGTGTCTCCGCACGCGAAGCCACTTCTTGGCCCGCCTCCGTCACCCCCGCCGGAAGCGCGAACTGGCCGACGAACTCGAGGAGTCCCGTTCGACCATCGACCGCGCCCTCCGAGAACTCGAAGGCGTCGGGTTCGTCGAGCGCGCCGACCGCGGCTATCGGACGACGCTGACCGGCGAACTCGCGTTCGAGGCGTACCGCCGGTACGTCGCCTGTCTCGACGGACTCGTGGCGGCCCACGACGCCCTCAAACCCCTGCCGACGGGCGCGGCGCTCGACGGCGCGCTCTTCGAGGACGCGACCGTCGCGCTTCCGACGCAGTGTTCGCCCCACGCACCCGTCGAGTCGTTCGAAGCGGTCCTCGACGACGCCGACCACGCCCGGGTGTTCGCCACGGCAGTCATCCCGGCGTACGTGGACATCTTCCACGAACAGATAGTCGACCGGGGGATGACCGCCGACGTCGTCTGCGCGGAGGGCGTCTTGGACTGGATACTCTCCCGGCGCGAGGAGCAACTGGCCGCCATCGCCGGGAGCGACGGCGTCACGCTCTCGGAGACGAGCGCCGACCGAGCCTTCAGTCTCGTCGTTACCGAGCGTGAGAGCGACGCGTCCGAACACGAAGGGTCCGCGGGTGTGCCCGCGTCCGCTACCGAGCGTACGCCCGACCGCTCCGCGTCTGCGCGCGCCCCGGACGGAGACCAGTGTCGTGAGGACGACGGCCGAGCGACCGAGACCCGCGACGCTCACCACCCGACGAAGCGAGTCGGGGCGATGCTCTACGACGAGGGGAGACTGGTCGGGTTCGTCCACACCGACGCCCGTGCGGCGGTCGCGTGGGGCGAGGCGGTCTTCGACCGCCTCGCGGCCGACGCGATGCAGTTGGGCGCGCCCGCCGATGACTGAGGACGAAACCGAACCGGCGAGAAGGAAGCGGCGGACCGTCTTCTGTGAGGTGATTCGACCGGCCGCTACAGCGGAGTCCACCCGGTCGCGAGGTCCCGGTCGGGGACGTGCCAGCGCTGCTGTACGTCGTGGTCGTACTCGTCCGGGTCCACCGTCCGGAGTTCGATGACCGCGTCGGCGGCGGGGACGACCGACTGGACGCGTTCGCTCCGGTAACCGCCGGGGAGGACGTAGTGGGCCATCGCGTCGTTGTCGCGGACGTGGCCCCCGACCATGTCGAGACACCGCCGGACCACGTCCGCGCCGTGATACTCGACTAGCGGCGTGAGCGAATCGACGCCGACCCGGAGGTCCGCCGGGTTCAGCGACTCGGCGCTGTCCACGACCTCCTGAATCGCCTCCGCGAGGCACGACTGGAGACCCCGAAGTTGCGGGTCGGCCACGCACGTCTCGCGTATCCCGGCGAGTTCCGGCGGCGCGGCGCTCTCGTCGGTGACCGACCGCGGTACGCCGGCGTGGTTCAAGATGCGCGTCGTCTCGGCCAGCGGTCGCGGGGCGGTCTCGGGGTCCGGAAGCCGGTCGGCGACGCTCCGGGTCGTGGCGTCGGTGACGGCCAACACTCGGTAGCGGAGTATGTCGGAGTCGCCTAACAATTGACTGCTCGCACGGGTGAAGACCTCCCGCGGCGCGTCCCCGACCACCAGCAAGTTACAGCCAGTCGATTTCAGTTCGTTCAGCGTGTTCAGAAACGCGTCGAACTCGTCGCCGGGCGGCTCGTCGTCGTCTTCCCGTGGCGTGGACCGGTCCGTCGTCATAGCTATTGCTGTGTCAGATGTTCCATCTATCGGCTTATAAATTTTCTTCCCGAAACAGAGTGGATACAAAAGGTCCGTGCCCCAACCACGCGAAACGTTGTCGTTCCTAGTTCCGGTGATAGTTCGATAGTGAGTCGCGCGTCGTGCGATCTTTCGGTCTGCACCGCGTCCGACGCAATGGAGAGAAATAAGGTTGATTTACTGGCGGAAAAGGTGTCTATAGGAATACTTGAGACGTATTTATTTATCTCTACCTTTTCGCGAGGCCGACCCGGTTCTATCGGATGCATCGTCGACGGAACTTCCTATTACGCGGTCGTAATCCCGGAGAGGCGGTTTCAGACCCTAAGAATAAGTCGTTCGGGAGCGATGTTAGCACGTAAGCCATAACCTCCGACATTCTATCTGATTTTTAGCATAGGAAATATTTAGAAAATTAGATAGTTATCGTAATTAGATATATGTCTGTGATGCCAGAAACGGAGGATATCACGGGATGGCTCGCAGAGCATCCGAGGACAATGGGCGCGCTCTTCACGCTGATACTACTGCTGTCGCAGGTGGGGAACGTGGCGGCAGGGTCTGCAGGAGCTAGGTTTGGGCCTTAAATATCAAGCCAGACATCTGACCAAGTTAGTTTCCCATTGACGATTAGCGGTTCGGAATACGAGTCGAGGACTTCTCTGAATTCGTCTATGGTTGTTCTCTCTTTCCCACACTCACCGACGGCTATGTATTGTCTTTCGAATTTCGGAAGATAGCTGACGATAGTTGCCCCGATACTGAATCCCCAGATCGGATACGAATATATCTTGACCTCGAACGTCTCGGTTTCCGCTTCCTCATCCGAAACATGGTACATACACGGAATTCCGTTTTCGGATTGGCAGAGCGTCACGCTAGGATTGCCGACGACCATGTACTCCTTCCCGAGCGACGTGTGTTCGCGCACGATGGTCATCGCGTGGCCGATGCTGAATCCGTAGTGCATCAGTCTCGCCAGCGTCTCGCCGACCTCGACCGCGCCCTCGTTCCAGAGGTCGCCGAGGCTGACGACCGCCGCGTTCGCGCCCGCCTCGACCAGCGAGACGCCTTGGTCGTGGGACCGACAGCCGTTGAGCAGCACCGTGGTCGCGCCGGTCCCGTCGACGGTGTCGGCGTCGAGAATCCCGTCCGAACACTGGAATCCCAGCCCGTCGATGTGGCCGACGAAGTGGAACATGTCGGTGTCCTCGGCCAGCAGGTCCCGGAGGCGAGCGGTCGAGACGTCGAACTCGCAGGTGACGTTGGCCCGGACGTCGTCGCGGTCGGCGTAGATTTCGGCGGCCGAGTCCCACTCCTCGCGCATCCGCTCGTCGTTGCAGACCACCGTGATTTCGACCGTACCGTCCTCCGAAGTCGTCGATTCGTGTTCGAAGGCCGGTTTGAGCAACTTCGTCCCCTCGACCGGCGTCCGGTCGCCTATCCACGCCTGTTCGAGCGCGTCGGTCTCCGGGAGCGGCATGTAGCCGTCCTCGCCCGGCACGCCTCGGGCCGCGTCGCGGCCGGAGTCGTCGTCGCGATAGGATTCGCCTGCGTGCGCCGACCCGCCGCAGTCCGGTTTCTCGCCATCCACCGGTTCCTCGCCGTCTGCCGGTTCTTCGTCGCACTCGGCGTCCGTGTTCCCCAAGCCGTCGCAGTGACGCCGCCGAATCGAGCGTTCGTGGCCGGCCGACCGGAGGACGTCTTCGCGTTCCTCACTCGCCTCCGGAGTGCTACCCGCCGGTGGCACGTCGTCCGCTCCCCGACCTTCGTGACCCCGGTTGTCGAGGCCGCCGTCGTCGGCGACCGGACGAAGGCGTTCAGCGCCTCGTTCGTCTCCTTCTGGGCTTCCGTCGGCGACCACGCGTCCTCGCGTTCGGACTTCACTCGAACTAACGAGAGGTCGTTGACGACGTACGGCAGGAGTTCCGCGGCGTCGGGGCCGGGGTCGCCCTCGACGTGTGTGACCCGGTGCCACGGCGACTCGATGGCTGCGAACGCCTCGTCTGGCACCGCGAGGTACGCCGCGAGTCGGTCGGCTAGCGACGCCTCGTAGAGTCCCCCGAAATCGAGGTCCACGTGGGACTCCAGCACCTCGCGCTCGTGGAGTTCGTCGGGATAGAGGCCCTCGGTTCTGGTCACGCAGTCCAGCAGAAAGACCCGCTTGAGAATCTCCTCTACCGACTCGCCGACGGCCGCCGCGTCGTCGCCGAGCAGTCGGTCCACGCCGGACTCCGCGGTCAGGCGCGCCGTCTCGCCGGGCACCACGTCCGCGCCGAGGTAGTAGGCCAGCGGCGCGACGGTGTAGACGTGGCCGTACTCCGCGGGGACCGCGATTTCGATGCCCGTATCGGGCGACTTCAGTCCGTCGGGAATCGACAACTCGTCGCCGCGCTCGACTCGCGGCGGGTGGCCGCGAAGGGTCGGCCACGCGCGCTCGGGACTGGTCGTCTTCAGCGCCGAGGGGAACGCCGACACCGCCTCCATCACGGCCGCCGGGTCGTCGGGCACCGTAATCGTCGCCGCCGGGGAACTGTGGTACGACCGCGCGCCGACCTCGACCGCGACCTCGCCCTCGAACTCGATTTCGACGCCGTCGTCGTCCGTGTCGATGGTCATCCCGCCGGTCGTCCGGAGGTAGACCTTGATGGGCGAGTGGAGTTCGAGCAGGTACTCGTCGTCCGGGAACTCCCGCGTCGTCGGCAGGTCGATGGACGCCCGGTGGGCGCCGTCGGGCGACCGGACCTCCATCGGAACCATGTAGGGGAGACCGAGTCGCCCGGTGGTAATCCGACACGCCGTCGCGACCGGGAACGCGAACTCGTCGGCGTCGGCGTCGGTCGGCGTCACGGGCGAGTCGGTGAACAGCGAGAAGTGGCGGGTCTCGATGGGGTCGACGATGTCGAGGCCGGTCGCGTCGGACAGCGGACTGAAGGTCGGTTGCGTGGACATAGCGTACGGCCTCCTGAACTGTACGTGTCGTCTCAGTGAACACCTAAAAATCCTCGGTCCCGTTGCAGCGCGTTTTGCTCGCCTCCTGCCGTCGATTCCGGGAATCGTTCGATCGGCGTCTACGGTTCGCCGTGCTCGCCGCCACCGTCACCTGCTTTCGTTGCCATTACTACTGGACCGATTGCCGCCGCTACTGGCTCTCGTTGCCACCGCTACTGTCGTTTTCGTCGCTTGCGCCGGTTGCGTTACTGTCGTTATCGCTCCCGCCGCCGCCCTCGCCGTCCACTCGCTTCATCTCGACCGACCCCGCGGGCACTCGATACCGGCGGAGGAGTTCCTTCGACGCGTCGGCCGCGTCCGTGCTCCGGTCCACGGCGTAGGCCGAGTAGGTGAGTTCCTCGCGGGTCACGTCCACGACCGCGTAGCCCCAGTGACTGCTGTCGAACCACTGGACGTGCGGGTTCTCCGCCCGGAGCGCGGCGACGAGGGCGTCGGTCCCTTCGTCGGGCAACTGTCCGCTCGCCACGAGGTTGTCGCTGCTGACCGCAGGGGCCATGAACTCGACGCCGACCCGCTCGCCGCTCCCGTCCCCGGAACCGCCGCCTCCCCCGGCGGTCAGTTCGTAACTCGTTAGCAGGTAGCCGGCGAGATAGCTGTGCATGTCGCCGGTCAGCGCGACGACGTTCTCGACGCCAGCGTCCGCGAGACCCGACAGGATGCGCTCGCGCTCGGTCCGGTAGCCGTCCCACGCGTCGGCGTTGACCGTTATCTGGCCGTCCTGGAAGAACCGGAACGCGGCCGCCAGCACCTCGTTGCCCCAGAGCTTCCACCGGGCGTCCGAGTCGGCCATCCCCGAGCGGAACCACGACCGCTGGTCGCCCCCGAGCATCGTCCGGCCGGGGTTCTCGACGGCGTTCTCGACCGGGACGGCGACGGTCTTCCCCTCGGTCCCCGGCGGCGTCGACCGGTAGAGGCGCTCGTCGGTCACGAACAGGTCCGCGAGGTCGCCGAACTCGAACGACCGGTACAGTTCGAAGTTCTCCCGGATGGCGTCGGGCGCGAGTTCCTCGCCGGAGGGTTCGTAGCGCGCACGGACCGGGACGTACTCGGTGTAGGCCCGAATCCCGTCGACGTACAGGCGGCGCATGAACTCCGGGTCGTCGCCGCGGGGGTGTTTCTCGGTCGCCGGGGCGTTCGCGTCGTAGTCCCACCACCTGTCGCCGACGATTTCGTGGTCGTCCCACGTGTGAATCATGGTGTGGTTGCGGAGCGCGCGCCGGAGGAACTCGTCGGACCGGTACTGCCGGTAGAGGTACCGGAAGTCGGCCAGACCGTGGGCCTTCTGGTGCCCGGTCGGCAGGTCGAGCGACCGGTCGCCGACGCCGTCGCCGCCCTCCTCGTAGATGAAATCTCCGAGGTGGACGAGGAAGTCGACGTCTTCCTCGGCGACCCGGGCGAACGCGCCGAAGTAGCCCTGCAGGTAGTGGTTGCACGACGCGACGGCGAGACTGAGCGAGTCGGGACTCGCGTCGGGTTTCGGGAGCGTTCGACACCGACCCACCTCGCTGGCCGCGCCGTCGTAGACGAACCGGTAGAAGTAACGGCTGTCCGCGCTCAGCTCGCCGTCCAAATCCACCGTCGCGGTGTAGTCGCGCTTCGGGCCGACCCGCCCGGCCGGAACCGTCCCCCGATAGACGGTGTCGTCGAACGCCTCGTCCGCGGCGACTTCGACGCCGAGTTTCGTCCCCTCCGAGTACGCCTCCCGGTCGAGTCGGGTCCAGAGCAGGACGCCGCTCGGGGTCGGCCCGCCGCTGGCGACCGAGTGGGGAAACACCGACGTCGCCCGCTCGCGTTCGATTTCGAAGCTGTCGGTCCCGCCGAGCGGTTCCGGGACGAGTCGCGGGGCCGCGGCGTCCGCCGCGGCGAGCGCCGACAGCGCGGACCCGAGCGTGGCCGCGCTCGCCGCTTTCAACACGTCGCGGCGCGTCGACTGTTCTGACACGGACTCTCCCACACCATCGACGTGCATATACCTGCGGGTTGGAACTGATACCGTCTAAACGGCGAGTGCTAATTATTACCACCCAATCGGATTATTTATGTATCGGTCACTTCATGGCCCTTATATGGAACGCGCACTCGCAGTCGTCGACGCCGAGGAGTCCACGAAGGCGCTAGTCCGCGAGGCGGGCGAACTCGCCGCCGCCGTGGACGCCGAACTGGTACTGCTCCACGTCACGACGAACGACGAGTACGAGAAGACCAGACAGACGATGGAGTCGATTCCGAACGACGTCGTCGGCTACTCGGCCGAACAGGCCCGGGTCGGCGCCGAGAACTTCGCCGCCGACATCGGCCGCGAGGTGCTGGACGGCGTCGACGTCGAGTGGGAGGCGGTCGGCGCACTCGGCGACGAGCAGAACCAGATTCTCCAGACCGCCGACCAGCGCGACTGCGACCACCTGTTCATCGCGGGCGAGAAGCGCTCGCCCGCCGGGAAGGCGCTGTTCGGCGACCTGACACAGTCGATAATCCTCAACTTCGACGGTCCGGTCACCGTCGTGACCGAGTAGACTCCGGCGGTTCTCGTTTCTCGTTCGAGCGCCTGCGGGGCCAACGACTTTCCCCCAAGCAGACGTTCAGTCGGACATGAGCCTCTACGAGCAGGTCGCGGACCTCCCGCTGACCGTCGAGGGCGTCGCGTACGAGCGTCGCGAGCGCGAGACGACCAAGTTCACCCGCGCGACCACGGTGGTCTCGCTGTCGGGCGGCGGCGAGGTCGGGGCGGGCGAGGACGTGACCTACGACGCCGAGTTACACCCGATTCCCGACGAGTTCGACCTCGCGGGCGAGTACACCTTCGACTCCTTCTCCGCGAAACTGGCCGAGCTGGACCTCTTTCCCGGCGAGGAGGCCGGCGACGTGGACGACCACTTCCGGCACTACCGTCGGTGGGCCTTCGAGAGCGCCGCGCTCGACCTCGCGCTCCGGCAGGCCGACACCGACCTCGGCGCGGCGCTGGACTGCGAGTACGACCCCGTGCGGTTCGTCGCCAGCCCCGTCCTCGGCGACCCGCCGAGCGCCGACCCGCTCCGGGAGTGGCACGAGCGCGTCCCCGGTCTCGAATTCAAACTCGACGCCGACGAGGGGTGGACCGACGACCTGCTCGCGGACCTCTCGGGCGAGGGCGTTCGCGTGGTGGACTTCAAAGCGTACTACGAGGACGCCGAGGTCGCCGGGAGCGACGACGCCGACCTCTACCGGCGGGTGGCCGAGGCGTTCCCCGACGCGATTCTGGAGGACCCGGCGTGGACCGACGAGACCGCGCGGGCCCTCGATTCGGCCCGCGGTCGCGTCTCGTGGGACTACCCGATAACCGACGTCGAGAGCGTCCGCGAGTTGCCCATCGACCCCGATTGGCTGAACATCAAGCCCTCGCGGTTCGGGTCTGTCGAGTCGCTGCTCGACACCGTCGAGTTCTGCGAGAACGAGGGCGTCCGGATGTACGGCGGCGGCCAGTTCGAACTCGACGCGGGGCGTCGCCAACTCCACCTGCTCGCGTCGCTGTTTTATCCCGAGTCACCCAACGACGTGGCCCCCACCGGGTACAACGACCGCGCCGCGCCGGACGGCCTGCCGACGAGTCCGCTCTCGGTCTCGGACGTTCGCGGATTCAGATAATCGACCGCCCGCGACCTGCCCGCCGCGACCTACGCCGTCGCGACCTCGAAGCGCGCGCCGCCCGACTCGCTCTCGCAGACCCGGACGTTCCACCCGTGTGCGTCCACGATGCTGCTGACGATGGCGAGACCGAGTCCCGACCCGTCGTCGGCGGTCGTGTGGCCGTGTTCGAAGACCTTCTCGCGTTCGCTCTCGGGGATTCCCGGCCCGTCGTCGGCGACGTAGAACCCGTTCGTGCCGAACGCGGCGGGCGGGTCCTCGGCGTCGAGGTTCGGACTCGACTCCTCGCAGGGCGTCCCGCCGTCCAACGTCCCGACCGAGAGGGTCACGCCGTCGTCCGCGTGTTCCACCGCGTTCCGAAAGAGGTTCTCGAACAGTTCCTGCAGGCGGCCGTCGTCGGCCTCGATTTCGCCGAGGCCGTCGTCCACGTCGAGGGTCGCGGTGCCTGTCGAGACGGTGGCCCACGCGCGCCGGACGACGCTCTCGAGGTCAATCGGTTCGGTCTCGCGCACGTCTTGGCCCTGCCGGGCGAGCGTCAGCAGGTCCTCGATGAGCGACTCCATCCGACCGAGCGCCGACCCGGTCTTCTCGAAGTGGCGTCGCTCGTCGGTCTCGCGAGCGAGTTCGAGGTGGCCCTGCGCGACGTTGAGCGGGTTGCGGAGGTCGTGGCTCACGACGCTGGCGAACTCCTTGAGGCGCTCGTTCTGGCGCTCTACCTTCTGCTTTCGACGCCTGCGCTCGGTCACGTCGCGCGCCGACCCGAGGTGGGCCTGCTCGCCGTCGTAGGAGATGGACTGGACGCTCAACTCGACGTAGCGAACGTCGCCGTCCTTCGTCCGGATTCGCAACTGGTAGTGGGGCGTCTCGCCCTCCCGTTCGCGTCGCTCGATGAGTTCGCTGACGCGGTCGCGGTCGTCCTCGTGGACGACCTTCGACACGGGCATGCCGAGGAGTTCGTCCTCGTCGTAGCCCGTGAGTTCCGAGACGCGGTCGTTGACGAACCGGAACCGCTCGTCGCTGTGGATGAAGATGGCGTCGTGGCTCCCCTCCACGAGCGTCCGGTACTTCTCCTCGCTCTCGCGGAGCGCCGACTGAGAGTCGATGCGCGAGATGACCTCCGTGACGTGACTCATCAGGAGTTCGGCGAGTTCGAGGTCGTCCTCGTCGAAGGCCATCGCTTCCCGGGACCCCGCCTGAAACACGCCGCAGTCGCCGACGGGGACGCTGAGGATGGACCGGTACTGCTCTTGGACCGGTTCGGCCTCGCTCATCGTCCGTACGTCCGGAATCAGGAACGACTCGCCGTTCTGGAACGTCCGGCCGGCCAGTCCCTCGTCCGCTTCGAGCGCCTCGTACCCGTCGTTGGGCATCTCCGACGAACTCGCCTTCGGGACGAGGTAGCCGTCCTCCTCCATGTCGATGCCGCAGATGTCGAACTCCAGAATGCCCTCCGCGGCGTCGACGGCGAGTCGATAGACCTCGGCTTTGCTCTTGCAGGCCTCCATCTCGGAGGCGACCTCGTGCAACTCCTCTATCTTCCGTTTCTCCTCGCGTAACTGTTCGCTCATGCTCGTTCTCGGGTCCCTCCCGGACGTCGTCCGCGCTCGCGGCCGGCGCGATCGACTTCGCAGTCTGCGCCGCGGCGGGCGAGGCGGCGACTCGGTACGGCCTCCGTCCGCGTTCGTCTGCTCGGTCGGCGATTCTGACAGAAGTGCCCTTCCCCACGGCACCGGTCGCGGGTCCGCGAGACCCTGCGCTCGCCCGACTCGCTACCGGTTACCACCGTACTACTCCAACCCATGTCGTAGTGTCTGTACCGCGTTATTACGCCCCATACTTAAAAATAGGTGGTATTTGAGATTAGGTGACATTACCCGTCGCGCACGTCGTCGGCGACGGCCCGAATCGTCTCGTACTCGTCGTCGGCGTAGGCCACGAACCGCACGTCCGACAGCGACTCGGGTTCGAACGCCGCGAGTTCCTCGCAGACGATTCGCGCGCCCTCGCGGAGGTCGAACCCCGCCACGCCGCACCCGAGCGCCGGAATCACCAGCGAGTACGCGCCTCGCTCGTCCGCGGCTTCGAGCGCGTTTCTGGTCGCGTCCCCGATGCTCTGGGCCGTCGCTCGCCCGTCTCCGTGATGGGGCATCGCGGCGGCGTGGACCACGAACTCGGCGTCGAGGTCGTAGGCGTCGGTGACTGCGACTTCGCCGAGGTCAACCGGCCCGGCGGCCGTCGCCTCCTCGTTTATCTCCGGGCCCGCCGCCCGCCGGAGCGCCCCCGCGACTCCGCTTCCCATTCGAAGACTGGTGCCCGCGGCGTTGACCAGCGCGTCGGCCTCCTGTTCGGCGATGTCGCCGCGAATCACGCTGAACTCCATGCTAGAAAACGCGTCCGCAGTCGCCAAGGACGTGACGGTCGGCGACCGCTCGCAGAAACACGTGACGGTTCAGTGACCGCTCGCAAAAGGGTAATCGCCCGCGCTACCGACCCTGTATCCGGTGCCAGACCGCGCGGAACAGCGACTCGTCGCCGTCGTCGTCTCGGCGGTCGTCGGACTGGTCTGGAGTCAGGTCGTCGGGCGAACGGGCGTGCGACGGAGTCTCGCAGAACGACGCGATGCGCTCCTTGTCGTCGTCGGTTATTCCGGAACTCATCGTCGGTCTACTCTCCGACCCAGACGCTATTAGGCGGGTGCGACGCTTGCGTCCGTTCGGACCCAATTAAGTCGGATTCAGGCCAGTAACGGAACGTGTGAAACGGTTGGGCATCTGATTCACGCAGGTCAGATACTCCGGTGAGACGGTTACGTGACGAGTCGCGTAGGTTTCTGCGTTCGGTCGAAACGCGGCCCGTGAGCGGCGTTTGGGCCCCGGTAATCGCTCGATTCGGTCCGCCGCGTTACAGAACCGAACGGCGTCGTCGCGACCGGACGGTCCTTCCGCGCGAGTCGCGCAATCGGTACCGAACTGAACTCGACGCCCTCGGTTACCAGACTATCCCCGGCTACCAGACCATCTGCCCGTCTTCGGTGATGTTCCCGACGTAGAGCAGGTGGGGGTACGGCACGAAGGCCATGAAGTCGCCGTCTTCGTCGAACAGTTCGACCCCGTTGTCGCCCTCCTCGTAGTCCGCGCACTCTATCTGCTCGCCGTCAGTTATCTGTGCTTTGTACATCTGTAGTCCATTGGCAACGCCGTCAGGCAAATGGTTGTCGGCGAGGCGGCCGCGTCAGGTTCGAAAAACGAACGGCGAGCGATTGCTCGGGGTCGCCGTTCTGGCCCAAACACACGTCAACGCCGAACACGCATCTCTCCGCATGAGTATCGACTGGCGCGAGACCATCCGCAGACAGCGCGCCGAGAAAGACGACTACTTCGCCGAGCATCCCCAGTCGCCGATTCCCGACGACGAGCGCGACTCGTTCGAGGGTCTCGACCACTTCCCCATCGACGAGGCGTTCCGGTTCACGCTCGCGCTCCGCGAACACGACGAGAAGGAGCGCGTCACCGTCTCCACCAGCACCGAGGGCGAACGCGAGTACCTCCGGTGGGGCGAGTTCCGATTCGAGGTTGACGGCGAGGAGGCGACCTTGCAGGCTTACAAAACTGACCGCGAGGACGCCCGCCTCTGGGTGCCGTTCCGCGACGCGACCAGCGGCGAGGAGACCTACGGCGCGGGCCGGTACCTCGACCTCGAACCCGCCGACCACCGGACCGACGACGGCGAGTGGGTGGTCGACTTCAACGAGGCGTACAACCCGACCTGCGCCTACTCCGACCGGTACGAGTGTCCGCTTCCGCCGACGGAGAACTGGCTGGAAGTCGCCATCGAGGCCGGCGAGAAGACCTACGAGTGACCGCGCCGCGGCGACCGCAACCCTTCGGCAGTAGAGACGCGACCCCGGACGGCGCTTCGTTTCGGCGCACGCCGCGAGAAACCCAGAGTTAAATTTTCCCCGCTTCGGGGCTACGTTACTGGTGATGCCGAGTGGGAACGAAGAAGTGGGGGAAGACGACGGGGTATCGGACGGCGAGGGCGAAGATTCCGAATCGGAGCGACGGATACGTCACCGGAGGATAACGCCGGAGGCCGAGGAGGCCAACCGGAGTCTCCTCCGTCTCGTCGCCAATCTTGAGAACTGCGACGTGACCGACCTGCCGCCCCTCTACGACCAGATAGACCACATGGTCGAACACCTGTTCGAGACGCCGCCACCGCCGGAGGCGCAGGCCGAAATCGAGTTCTCGTACCACGGCTACCGCATCCAACTCGACCAGCGCGGCAACGTCTCGTTCATGAAACTCGCCGACCGGTCCGACCTCGACGACTGACGGCCGCCGACTGAACGACCGCCCAACGAACGATGGCCGACCGAACACCGTCGCCCGAGCAATCGGCGACGGCCACCCGACCGTTTTTTACTCGCCGCCCCGAACCGGCGGTCATGACCGACGAAGTCGAGCGAGCGCGGGCCCGCGAACGCGCCGCAGACATGCTCGCGGACGCGGGCGTCGTCCTCACCGACGAGGAGCGCGACGAAATGGAAGTCGTGGACTACGGTCTCGGCGACCTCGAATCGGTCGGGACCGAAATCGTCGTCTACGTCAACGACGACCGCTACTGCGCGAAGGAACTCGTCCTGTTCCCCGACCAGACCTGCCCCGAGCATCGCCATCCGCCCTTCGACGACTACCCCGGCAAGCGCGAGACCTTCCGGTGTCGCTCGGGCGAGGTGTATCTCTACGTCGAGGGCGACGGCGACGACTCGGAGAGTTCCGACGAGTGGTCGGTCTCCCCGCCGATGCGCGAGGAGTTCTACACCGCGAGCGAGGAGATTCACCTCGAACCCGGCGAGCAGTACACCATCCCGCCGGACACGCGTCACTGGTTCAAAGCGGGCGGGGACGGCGCGGTAATCTCGGAGTTCTCGTCACCGAGTTACGACGAGAAGGACGTGTTCACCGACCCGAAAATCGACCGGATGGCGGGGAGGTACTGACTGATTTCTTCCTTCGGACGCCCGACTTCTCACCGACTCATCCGCGAATCGCCGTGACGACCCTGTCTCCGACCCACAACGCGCCGAACGCGAACGCGGTCAGCACGAAGTGGTTGCCGACCAGACTCGCCACGATGCCGATGGAGTAGGCCGCGCTGTCGAGTTCCAGAGCGGGCGGGGTGCCGCGGTACCACTGCATCGCGTACCACGCCGCGAGCACGACGGCGCCGAAGTGCGGAGCGCGCCGGACGCCCGCCGCGGCGACGCTCGACCCTTCGAACTCCCGGAAGGCGTCGGCCCGGAAGATGAAGGGTACGTAGAGGAACACGAGCGCGTAGACGAAACTCGACCCGAGGACGCTCTCTGCGCCCTGCGCGTACCGGCCGACGATGACGAGGACGACAGAGACCACGAGCGTGACGAACGAGTACATGAAGACCGCGTACCCGAACACGAGGAGGTACGCGCCGTGGCGTCTCGCTCGTTCGGTACACCGGTAGGAGTTCCGGACCGCCACCGACGACGTGAGCAGGAACAGCAGCAGGATAGCGCCGACCGACCCGGTCGCCGCCCCGGTTTCGGCGGCCGACTGCTGGAACTTGATGAGGTACACCGAGAGCGCACCGAAGATGCCGATGACGGTGAACAGTTGGTGGTTGGACTCCAGAAACTCCTCTATCGACGGCGGTCGCTCGTCGCCGGCCTCACCGTGTATCTGCGTGGCGAGTTCGCCCCAACGACCCATGCGTAGACGACGCTAATCGGCGTGTATAAACCCGGCGTAACCGAGATAGTACAGGTCAGATTCGGGACGTGTACCCGAATGGAGAACCTCGAACGGGCCGATACGAGTGGCGATGGCACCGGTCGCGTCCACGCCGTCTGTGGCGGGCGACACGACGAGTTACGTCTCTCTCGGCAGGAAGCGGAAATATCACACAGAACGTGATAACCCGTAATTCGTAATACTGGGACGTATACGAGGGAATAACTATCACACTTGGCAGAGAAGATGTTCCAGAAACGTGGCAACTATGGGGGTCAGTACTTCACTCCGACGATTAGCGGAGTTCGCCGAACGACTCGAAGAATCGGAACCGGAGATTACGGAGCTACAGTCGCGCAACGAGGCCACCAACCACGGCCTCGAAGCCGACGTATCCGTCGAGCTACCTATTCAGGCCGACGCGGACGATATCGCCGAGTTATCGGTGACCAACGCGGCGTTGACGGACGAGGGTGCTATTTCGATTCGGGTCGCGGCGGCTTTCGACTGTGCAGACGAGGGCGCTTCGGATATCGAGGCGCTTCCGTCTACGGTCGGGGTGGCTTCGCCGACTGCTGTCGAGGACGGTCCGGAAAGCGATATCGAAGACGCGTCCCCGACAGACGCCGAGGAGGCCTCACTGACGGCTGTAACGGCTGATACCGACGAAACGGCGAACGGGGTCACGGACGGCGGGACGGCTATCGTCTCGACGCCCGACTCGGACGAGACCGAACTTCGTGAGCGACCTCCCTACAAGGACCCCGAGCGGCTGGCGGAGGTGTACGACTCCGAGAGTACGTTTCCGGAGATGCGCGACGAGTTAGGAGTAGACGTGACGCCGAAGACAGTTCGCCACTACATGGTCGAGTACGGTATCCACGACCCCGAGACGCTACCGCCGAGCCACGACGATGACGGTTCGAAACCGACGTACAAGGACCCCGAGCGGTTGGCGGAAGTGTACGACTCCGAGCGTACGTTTCCGGAGATGCGCGACGAGTTAGGGGTGGACGTGACGCCGAAGACGGTTCGTCACTACATGGTCAAGTACGGTATCCACGACCCCGAGACGGACTCGTCTGGAGCGCCAACCGCTGACTCGTCCGACGAAACCGGCCCCGAACTGGCGGCCGAAGGTACAGACGGCGATTCGACGCCGGACGGCGATACGATTTCGGACGACAGCGTACCGGATAGCGGCGACGTCGCGGCCGAAATCGCCGAGTCGGTAGAACTCCCCGACGACCTCTCGGTGGTCGGCGTCACCGAGGCGGTTTGTACCGCAAAGACGCTCTACGAGGTCCAACGAGAGTTGGGAATCGACCGCGAGCAGACCTATCGACTGCTCTCGGAACTGAACCTGTTGGAACTCGTCCACGGCCGGGTTTCGACCGTCTCGGCGCACTCCCAGTCGCGCAAAACGGTCGAGCGCCGGATTCGAGAGGCGGTGACGAACGCGAACCGGAGCGATTAGTCCGAGGACGCCTCGGCCGAACCCGTGGCCGAGTCTGATTCGGAGTCGGCGGCCTCGGGGTCCTCGCCGCGGAGCAGTCGCTCGGCCCTGTCGCGGTCCTCGGGATAGCCGACGTCCACGCGCCACCCGTCCATCCGGATGGCGTCGATGGTGCGACCGCTCTGGATGAGCAGGTCGATGGCCTCGCTGATTTCGTACTCTCCTCGATTCGAGGGCTGAACCAGATGGCAGGCGTGGAAGATGGCAGGCGTAAAGGTGTAGAACCCGGTCATCACGAGGTTGCTCGGCGGGTCCTCGGGTTTCTCGACCACGTCGGTTATCTCGCCGTAGTCGTTCGTGTCGCACACCCCGTACCGGTCGGCCTCCTCGTAGGGAACTTCCTCGGTCAGGAATGCAGCGTCAGCGCGGTCCTCCTGCTGGCGGTTTATTACGTCGCCGAGGTTCGCGTCGAAGACGTTGTCGCCCAGCATCAGCATGAAGTCGTCGTCGATGTGTTCCTCGACGGTCAGCAGCGCGTGTGCCAGTCCCTTCTGCTCGCGCTGGTGCGAGTAGGTGATCGGCACGCCCTCGTACTCGTCGTCGTAGTGTTCGATGATGTCTTGTTTGCGATACCCGACCACGACCACGAACTCGTCGGCCCCCAGTTCGGCCAACTGCTCGAAGCAGTGGGTCAGAATCGGTTCTCCGTCTATCTCGACCATTCCCTTGGGCTTGTCGTCGGTCAGCGGCCGGAGACGAGTGCCCTTTCCAGCGGCTAGAATAACAGCTTTCATTTCCCATTCCCCACAGATACGACCACTCTCTCTTTTAAAAAACCCGTTGCTCGTTGAACGTTTGAATTACCGGAAACGACGCGGTTGTGACTGCCTAACGCGTCGCCTTCGCCCGAAGGACTAAGCGCTCGTGTTCCCAACCAACCCGCATGTGGCCTTGGGGGCATCTCGCTGTCGGCTATCTGTTGTATTCGGCCTTCGTCCACGTTAGCGCCCGGCGCGCACCCGACGGGTACGCGACCGTCGCACTCGCGCTCGGGACGCAGTTCCCCGACCTCGTGGACAAACCGCTCGCGTGGACGTTCGGCGTCATCCCGAACGGGCGGTCGCTGGCCCACTCGCTGATTATCGCAGTCGTTTTCCTCGCAGTACTGTCGGTCCTGTTGCGTCTGCTCGACCGCGGCACCGTGGCGTCGGCGTTCGCCATCGGCTACCTCTCGCACCTCTTGGGCGACGCGCTCGACCCGCTGCTCGCGGGCGACGTTTACCTGCTCGGCTTCCTCGCGTGGCCGCTGGTGCCGGCGATAGATTACGGGACCGAACAGAGCTTCGTGGCCCACCTGCAAGAACTCTCGCTGGCCGCGCTCGCGAGCGACGAGGGACTGTTCGCTCTTCTGACGTTTTGTCTCTGGCTCTACGACGGCGCGCCCGGCGTCCGGGTCGTCGCGGCGATTCCGCGATGGGTCGGTCGCCGTCTCTCGGTCTGATACGCTGAGAACCGGTCTACCGGCCGCCAGCGGATTTATACCATTCGTCGTAGAGTATTCGCCGGGGGAGAAAAACAGTGAGTCACAAGCACGCAGCCTTGGCTATCGTACTCGTTTTGGGAACAGCTTTCGGGGGAGTGACAACCACGCTCGGGGCGACGGGTCCGGACGCGGCGGACGACGCGTCGCCGTCGAGCGAGGTGTTACGACAGAATCAGACGGTAGCGAACACGTCGGTCACGTTCGAGAACCAGACCACGAACGGGACCGTCGTCACGATTTCGCAGGTGAACCTGACCGACGGGGGCTTCGTCGTCGTCCACGACACGAGCCTCCTCAACGGGTCGGTTCTCGGTAGCGTCCGCGGGGTCTCGGAGTACCTCGAACCGGGAACCCACGAGAACGTCCAGGTGAGGCTCGACGAACCGGTCGACGAGTCCCAGCGCCTGCTCGCGCTCGCCTACCGGGACACGAACGACAACCAGAGCTTCGACTTCGTGGCGACGCAGGGTCAGGAGGACAGCGCCTACACCGTAGAGAATCAGGTCGTCGCGGACGAGGCCACGGTGACGGTCGAGGCGTCCACCGAGACCACGACCACCACGACGGCGGAGCCCGAGGAGACGACTACGACGGAGGTCCCCGAGACGGAGACCACGACGGAGGAGCCGCCCGAGACGGAGACGACAACGACGACGGAAGAAACCGAGACGACCACGGAAACGACGACGACCGAAAAGACGACTGAGACGACCACGACCACCGAAGAACCGACCGAAACCACGACTGAGAAGCCGACCGAGACGACGACAACGACGAAAGAGGCTGGACCGTCCGTGCCGGAGCAGACGGTCCGGTTCCACATCGACAGCGTCCACGTCAACGAGTTCTCGTTCGTCGTGGGCAACCCCGACGACGTGGACCGCACGGTCGTCGTGGAGAACGTTTCGGTCAGCGACCAGACGGTCCGCGTGGACCTCACGAAGATTCTGAGCGGGGCTTCGCCCGCCGAGAGCGTCGGCGAGGCCGCGACCGAGGAGCGACAGATTGCTTCCTCGGACCTGCAGGACGTTCGGTTCGTCTTCCGGAACGTGTCCGTCCAGAACGTCGAGTTCGTCGTGACCGCGCCGAAGGGCGTGGAGTTCAACGTGCCCGACGAGATGATGCCCGAGACGACGGTGGTGTCGGAGACGACTACGACGGAGGAGACGGAAGCACCGACCGAAACCACGACGGAAGAGACGGAAGCACCGACCGAGACGACGACTGAGAAGCCGACCGAGACGACGACCACTGAAACGACCACTACCGAGGAGACAGAAACGACCACGACAGAGGAAACCGAGACGACCACGACCGAGGAGACGGAAGCACCGGACGAAAAGACGACCACGGAAGAACCGTCCGCCGAGGAGCCGTCGCTCCGCGTGCCCGCGCTCACAGCGCCCGGAACGATAGTCCTGAACGAGGGCACGCTGGTCGTGAACGCGGAGGTCAGCAACCCGAGCGACCAAGTCGTGACCGACACCGTGGAGTTGCGCATCGACGGTGACCTCGTGGCGGAGCGCCGCGTGAAGGTTGACGCCGGTGAGAGCGTGTCGGTCCAGTTCAGCGTGTCGAAGTCCGACCTCGGCCTCGAACCGGGCGAGACGTTCATCGACGTGCTGACCACCGACTTCGGCAAGTCCGTCGAGGTGACGGTCCGAGACGGACCGGAGGAGGACACCGAGAACGGTAGTTCGAACTAATCGAGCGACGAGTCGAACCGCCCGCGCCGGGCCGACTGCTCGGCCGGGCGCGGCCGCGTCACCTCGCGGCGGTGAAGGTTCAAAGAATTCTCTCTTTTTACAAGCAGACCATAAAGTTCATAGTCGCCGGTCGAAGCCTTTCGACTGCGCATGGCACGCGAGCAATTCAAAGCAGACGACGAGGCAGAGACCTCCCTACTCGACCGACGCTCCTACCTGAAACTCGCCGGGTCCGCCGCGGCGGCGGTCGCCGCGGGTTCCGGCGGGGCCACCGCGGCCGAATCGGCCGGGTTCGGCGAGGGCGGCTACGGCCAAGTGGCGTTCGGCGGCGGGGCCGCGGAGTCCGCGCCCACCGTCCAACGGTTCGACGTCTCGAAGAGCGAACAACTCGGCGACGACCGCATGTTCTCGGTGAAGTGGGCCGTCGCCGACACCGACGCCGACCTCGACGTGGTTGAGGTCGTCGTCCACGAGGGCACGGCCGACGTGAACTTCTCGGTGACGGACGTGAGCGGCAAGTCGGCCTCCGGATGGGACCTCTTCCAGTTCCCGGTCGGCAGCACGCTCGACGTGACGATTCGCGCCAAGGACGCGGGCAATCGGGTCGTCAAGCAGTCCCAGTCCATCACGCTGTAATCCCCGCAGCGCTCTCAGTTCACTCCCCGACGGGGTCTGCGCCCGCAGTTCGCCCCGCGTCGTCGAGATACGACGCGGTGCAGTCGAGGCAGAACAGCCGTTCGTCAGTCTCCTTCGATGCCGTCCGGAGGTCCACCGAAGTCCGAGACAGCGAGACGTGGTGGTCGCGCTCCGGGTCGAGCGGACCCCCGCATCGAGCGCACGCGTCGGTGTCGGTTTCTCCCATCGGGACGAGTCCCAACGTTGCGCCACAAAAAGCTTCGTCCGGAAGTCCCGCTTTCTCTCTCTCGCTTCCTCTCGCTCTCGGTTCTCCCTCTCTTCTCGCTTTCTGGAGGAGAAGTCGAGCGGAGTCTACGCCTTCTGTCCTCTCGCTCTCACCGCGCCAACTGGTCGATGCCGACCGTCCGGAGCGTCCGCCACCCGGCGACCGCGGCCGCCAGCGTCCCGATGACCAGCGCGATGGCTCCGCCGAGCGCGAGGACCGACATCGGTGCCTGCACCAGTCCCTCGAAGCCGACGATTTCGGCCGCGACGAAGTTGAGGGCGACCACGAACGGCGGCGTCACGGCGACTCCGAGAATTCCGCCGAGCGCGCCGAGCAGGACGCCCTGCCCGGAGACCATCGCCACCAGCGTCTTCGGGGAGACGCCGAGCGCTGTCAGCGCCGCGAGTTCCTCCTTCTGCTGGAAGACGACGATGGAGAGGACGTTGAGCGTCAGCGCGAACCCCGCGACCACCGCGAGAACCACCAGCGCGCCGCCGACCGCGATGACCACCGCGTTGTGCTGGAGGACCGCGCGCATCTGTTCGTCGTTCGTCCGAATCGTGTAGTCGGGGTACTTCTGCTGGAGGCGCTGTTCGACCGCGCTCACGTTCGCGCTGTCCTTCAGGTTCACCGTGATGAACGTCGCCTTGTCGGTCCCGGTGGTGCCGGTGACCTGCTGGAGTTCGCTCAGGTGCATCGTGGCCGTCGGCGCGCCCAGAAAGCTGGAGAACGTCGGCGAGATGCCGATGACCGTGAAGTTGTGTTGCTTCGCGGTCTCGACGGACCCGCCGATGTGGAGCGTGTCGCCCACGCCCACGTCGAACATCTCCGCGGTCCGGGTGTCGATGATGACCGAGTAGGTCATGTTCCCGTCGTAGTCCCCGCCCGCGTAGTGAACGTCGTGGGTCTGGAACCCCTCGCCCTCGGTGATATCGACCGCTCCGCCGCCGCCGGGGACGCCGACCCCGACGAGCGTCTGCATCTCTCCCGACCCGTTGCCGACGTACACCGCCCTGAACGCCATCGGCACCGCCGACTCGACCGTCTCGCGAGACTCGATGTTCCCTGCCGTGATGTGGGAGTCCGTGATGGACGTGCCGAACCCGCCGGGACCCTCCGAGAGCGACCCGCCGGTGACCCAGAGGTCCCGCCCCGAGGCGTCGAACTTCTGCTGGCCGGTCTCGAAGACGCCGTAGCCGAGACTCGCCAGCAGGGTCGTCGAGAGAACCGCCACCGCGATGCCGACCACCGCGAGCGCGGTCCGCGCGCGGTCGTGGCGGAGTTGGGCGGCCGCGACCGAGGCCGCGACACGGAGTTTGCTCATCGGTCCACCTCCGCGGCGGCCCGAACTGGGCCGCCGAGACTGGCCGACTCCGGCGAAGTTCGCTCACCGAATCACCTCCGAGACGCCCTCGGTGCGTCGCTCCATCGCGAGGATGTACGGCGCGACCAGTATCCCGATGAACGCCGAGACGCCGAGACCGTAGACCACCAGCAGGGGGTGGAAGTTGGCGATGGGGACCGGCGCGATGGCGCGCGTGGCGGCGTAGTTCGTCACCGCCGTCGTCCCGTAGGCGAGGACGATTCCGAGCGCGCCGCCGACGAGCGTGAGCGCCAGCGCCTGCACGACGAGCAGTACCGCGCGTGCGCGCCGCGAGAACCCGATTGCGGTCAGCGTCGCCAACTGCTCGCTGTCGGCCTCGACCTGCAACCCCTGCGTGGTCGCGACGAACAGCGTCCCGACCACGATGGCGATGAGCAGGGCCGCGAGTCCCATCGCCAGCGGGAGGTCCGAGTCCACCGACTTCTGGGCGGTGAACCCCGACCGCGTCACCGCGCTCGCGCCGTCGAACCGGGTTTCGAGCGACGACTTGAGATTCCCGACGTTCGACTGGACCAGAATCTGGTCGGCTTGGTCGCCCGAACTCGCGCCGGTTATCGCCTGCAACTCGCTGAGGTGGACGAGCATCACCGGCATTCCCGAGAGTCCGGACTCGACGGCGGCCTGCTCGACGGCGGTCACCTGCAACTTCCGCTCGCCCGACCCCGAGACCGCGCCGCTGACCGAGAGGTTGGCGCTCTCGTTGACGCCCAACTGCTCGGCCGCGCCCGCCGAGAGGACGGCCTCGCCGGTCCACGTTCCGTTGTAACTTCCGTTCGCGTAGTACGGGTCGCCCGCCGAGAGCGACCCGGTCGGGAGTCCGGCGACTCGGTCGAGTTTCGGCGACCCGACGACCCCGACCCCGAGGACGTACTCGCCGCCTCCACCGCCTCCGTCGCCCGACTTCACCTGTAACACCGAAATCTGGACCGGCGTGGCGTACTCGATGCGGTCGTCGGCGTTCAGCGCGGCGCTCTTGTCGTGGACGCCGCCGAGTTGGGCCGACGCGGTCGAGACGACCATCGTCGAGGCACCGCCGGACTCGGGCACGACCCAGTAGTCCACAGCGTCGCCCCGGACCGTGGTCCCTTGCACGAGGCCCAGACCGGTCGCGGTCACGACCAGCATGAGCGCGACCGCGATGGCCACGCCGAGGACGCTGACCGCGGTCTGGCGCGGCGCGGTCCGGGTCGCCTTCGTGGCGGTCCGCCGGAGCGCGACCCCGACGAGACCGACCCAGCGCGAGAGGCTACGCATGGTCCCTCTCAATCATCCTTCACCTGCCCGTCGCGCAGGCGGATGACGCGGTCGGTCCGGTCTAACGCCTGCTCGTCGTGGGAGGCCAGCACCACCGCGCGGTCCTCGGCGAGGTCCCCGAGCAGGTCAAGGATGACCCCGCCGGTGTCGGTGTCGAGTTCGCCGGTCGGTTCGTCGGCGAAGACGACCAGCGGGTCGCCCGCCAGCGCCCGCGCGACCGCGACCCGCTGTTGCTCGCCGCCGGACATCTCGCCGGGCCGGTGGTCCTGCCGGTCGCCGAGGCCGACTCGCTCCAGCAGGTCGGCGGCCTCCTCGCGGCGCTCTGACTTGCCGAGGCCGCGCTCGACCAACGGGAGCGCGACGTTCGCGCGCGCCGACAGCGACGGCAGGAGGTGGAACCGCTGGAAGACGATTCCCACCTGCTCCAGTCGCAGTCGCGTGAGTTGCTTCTGGGAGAGCGACGACACCTCCTCGCCCGCGAGCGTGACGGTCCCCTCCGTCGGCGCGTCCAGCCCCGACAGCAGGTGGATGAGCGTGGACTTCCCGCTCCCGCTCGGTCCAGACAGGCCGACGAACTCCCCGCGCTCGATGGCCAGCGACACGTCTTCGAGCGCCGTGACCGTCGGGCGGTCGTCGCCGCCGTCGCCGAACGAGAACCACCCGCCCCCGCCGCCGCGTTCGTACCTGCGGGTGACTCGGTCGCACTCGACGACCGCTTCGCTCCGGTCCGATTCCTCCGTCGCTGCTCGTGTACTCGCGTCCATCTCCCCCACCAGAACGGACGTGTAGAAGACCCGGACACACTTATCGTTTCAGGCTCTACGCTCCGCTTACTCGTGAAACCAACCGTTTCAAAAATCGAGCGGGTCGGTCAACGCCCCGCTACGTCGCTCCGTCGGTTCTCGTTTCGTCGGTTGCGGTACCTGCTCCGTCGGTCTCCGCTATAGGACCTCGCCGGTCTCCGCTCCGCCGCGTCAGCGGTCGGTTACTTCGACGACCACGCCCGAGGGAATGTCCACCTCGATGAGGTCCCCCGAGAACGCGAACTTGTCGTTGCCCTTGCCGACCGTGCCGTTGACCCGGACCCGGTCGCCGGCTTGACTCACGAGGTCCACGGCCGCACCGCCGTCCTCGTTGGGTTCCAGTTTCCGGAAGTCGCCCGTCACCTCGATGACGTAGTTCATCTGCTCGTCGGTGTCGGGACTGGAGATGGTCACCATCTTCGGCAGACTGCCGCCGTCGCCGCTGTCGCCGCCGTCCGACCCGTCACCGTTGCCCGTCGTGTCCTCGACCACTTCGCCGTCTACCTTCACGGTCCCGGGACCGTCGACCTGCAGGTCGGCGATTTCGCCGGTCCAGATGAAGCTGTCACACCGCCCTCCGGCGGTCGCGCCCTCGGCGTAGTCGTCGCCGACCTCGTCGGAACTGTCGCTCTGGTAACTGCCGCCCCGCATCAGTTCGCCGGTCACCTCCACCCGGTAGCTGAACGTCTCGTCTCCGGCCGCGCAGAACGTCACCTCGCGTTTTTCGTCGCCGACGTCGCCGCCGTCGCCCGACGACTCCGCGACGACTTCGCCGTCGACTTTCAGTTGCCCCGGCCCCTCCAACTCGTGGCTGGTGATTTCTCCCTGGAAGAGGAAACTGTCGCAGCGCTTCTGGGAGACCGCTCCCTCCACGTAGTCGTCGCCGACTTCGTCCCAACTGTCGCTCTGGTAGGTCCCCCCGCGCTTGACGGCACCGCTGACCTCGACGCGGTAACTGAACGTTTCGCTCCCGCTCGCACAGAGGGTCATCTCGGTCCATTCTGCCGCGCTCGCGGTGCCGGTCAGTCCGGCCCCGACGAGGCCCGCGGCGGCCGCGTTCTTCAGCATCGTTCGGCGATTCATCCACCCGCTCGTTCGACCTGCTTCGTCCGAATCGGTCATTTCTTTACCCCGACAGTAACGATAGCGTCGAGCGATGTGAACCCGGCCGTTGCTTTGCCGGGATTTCGCCGCCTTAATCCAGATTTACCGAACAAATCCGTCGTTTCCCCGACCAACGTCTCGTGGAGCGACTCGCCGTGTCGCTTTGGCCGAGCTTATTTCGTGACCGCGAAAGCGAATGTTCCCGCGAGCGAGACGTCCCCGCGAACGGCGCGCACGCGGGTCGGAACCGGGTAGCCGCTACCTGCGCGAACCGGGACATAAGTTTTCCCACAGCTACACCGCCGGTTCGTCTGTCACCGCGTCGCCCGAACCAGTTTTCCGAATCGAGGCCGTCAGAAACCGTAAGTGGGGTGTTTCAAATGGGAACGAAAGACCGCTGGTACGAGAACGCGACGTTCTACGCCATCGACGTGGAGGCGTTCGCCGACGCCGAGGGCGACGGCGTGGGCGACTTCGGAGGCCTGACCGACAGACTCGACTACCTCCACAGTCTCGGCATCGACTGCATCTGGCTGCTGCCGTTCTACCCGTCGCCGAACCGCGACAACGGCTACGACGTGACCGACTACTACGGGGTGGACGACCGCCACGGCACGCTCGGGGACTTCGTGGAGTTCGTCCGCGAGGCCGACCGCCGGGGGATTCGGGTGATAATCGACCTCGTGGTCAACCACACGTCCGACCAGCATCCGTGGTTCCGGCGCGCCCGCGAGGACCCCGACTCGAAGCACCGCGACTTCTACGTCTGGCGCGAGGACCTGCCCGACGAACCCGACCCGCACCGCGGGCCGGTGTTCCCCGGCGAGGAGGACAACGTCTGGAGCTACGACGAGGAGGCCGAGGCGTTCTACTACCACCGGTTCTACCACTACCAACCGGACCTCAACCTCGCAAACCCGGCGGTCCGCGAGGAGATTCGCAAGATAATGGGGTTCTGGCTCGAACTCGGCGTCTCCGGGTTCCGGGTGGACGCCGCCACGCTGATGATAGACAACAAGGGCGGTCTCGAGTCCACGAAACTCGACGACCCTCACGGCGTCCTCCGGGACATGCGCCACTTCGTGGAGCGCCGGGGCGACGACGCCATCCTCTTCGCGGAGGCCGACGACGCGCCCGAACACCTCGGCGACTACTTCGGCGGGACGACCGGCCGACCCGCCTCGGCGGCCGAATCGAGCGACGAACTCGGCGAGGGCGACGAGATGAACGTCCTGCTCAACTTCCTGCTCGACGCCTACCTCGTGTTAGCGCTGGCCGAACGGGAGGCCGACCCGATTCGGGAGGTGCTGGACCTGCTCCCGCCCACGCCGGAGGGCGGTCAGTGGGCCAACTTCCTCCGGAACTACGACGAACTCAACGTCGGCCGCCTCTCGGCGGCCGACCAGCAGACGGTGTTCGACCAGTTCGCGCCCGACGAGGAGATGCGCATCTACGGTCGGGGCATCCGCCGACGCCTCGCGCCGATGCTCGACGGCGACGGCGACCGCCTGCGGTTGGCCTACAGTCTGCTCTTCTCGCTCCCCGGCGCGCCCCTGCTGGTCTACGGCGACGAAATCGGGATGGGCGACGACCTCGACCTGCCGGGCCGGAGCGCGGTCCGCACCCCGATGCAGTGGTCCGACGAGCGCAACGCCGGGTTCTCGACGGCCGACCCGGAGGACCTCGTGCGCCCGGTCGTCGCGGGCGGCGAGTACGGCTACGAGAGCGTCAACGTCGCCGACCAGCGCGGCGACCCCGACTCGCTGCTCCAGTGGTTCTCGCGCCTGACCCGCCTGCGCTCGGAGTGCCCGGAGATAGGCAACGGGGACTGCGAGATTCTGGACGTCGACGACCACGCGGTGTTCGCCCATCGGATGACCAGCGACCACGGGTCGGTCGTCGCGGTCCACAACCTCGACGAGACCGAGACGGCGGTGTCGCTCGAACTGCCCGGCGAACCGACCCGGCTATTCGGCGAGGCGGCGTTCGAGCGAGTTGACGAGGGCGGCGCGGCGTTCGAGGGCGGAGAGGAAGGTGAAGATGGCTCTACCGAAGGAGTAGCCGTGGCTAACACTGACGGAGGGAGCGACGACGAAGGCAGAGACGGGTCCAGCGAGTGGCGATTCGAGCTAGACCGATACGGATTCTGCTGGATGCGGGTCGAGTCGGGAGTGTAGCGCGGCGAGCGTCGGGTCTGGCGTCGCCCGGAAGGTCGTGAGCGCCGAACGCGGCGACGAAGTCTCGAAACGCCGGTCGTCGCGTTTCCGTATTTCCGTCGTCCCGTCGCAATCACCGACTCGCGTACCGCCGGCTACCGTCGTAATTCCGAAAAGAAAAACACCGATTTAGCCCCTTCCCGCCTCGTCACCGCGATTGGCGCCGACCGCTCAGTACCCGTCGCCCAACTCGTCTTCGAGCAGTTTGACGTTGCGCATGTTGGCCTTCCACACCGAGTCGAACAGCGTCCCGATGACCGGAATCGACCCGATTACGGCGTCGAGACCGACGTTGAACAGCATCTTCATCACCGTGTCGCGCGACGCTCCCATCTGGGCGCCCTCGGCGACGATGTAGAGCGAGATGGCCGCCGAGATGGCGTCACCGCCCACCGGCAGGATGCCGAGGATGGGGTCCAACCCGACGCTGTAGTTGACGACCGGCAGTTCGATGGCCTCGTCCAGCAGGTCGGCGACGGCCCGCACGCGCTCCATGCCCGGCGGTTCGTCCTCGACCGATACCTCGATTCGCTCGCCGTATTCGTCGGGTTCGTTTTCCATGAGTGTGATTGAGGGTTCGAGCGGGGAAAGGCTTGCTGGCCTTCGAATCCGCGCCGTCGAGGGTTCTGTCGGCGTCTCCCGCAAATCACCGGTATCCCAGCTTCTCCAGTCGCCGCTCGACCGCCGGACTGACCGACCGGGTCACGTCGAAGTCCTCCCAGTTGTCCGGTAGACTCGCCAGCAACTCCTCGCGCTCGCGGACCGGAATCGTCCGGAACTCCTCGCCCGGTTCCGACTGCTCGACGCGCGCGGTGTAGGTCACGTCGTCGGCCTCCGACCGGATGACCTTCGAGTCGCCCCGGTAGGCGGCCTTGCGCTCGACGCCGAACCGCGCCGCCTCGCAGACGGCCGTCCGGTCGGCGGGAATCTCGGACTGCCACGGCCGCCCCGTGGCCTCGTCGGTGAGTCGGGAGTCGCCGACCGTCTCCTCCAGAATCGTCGGCGCGAGGTCCACGAGACTCGGCCACCCGCCCTCGGGGAGCAGCGTATCTGCGTTCGAGTCCTCGGGGTCCGAGACGCCGACCGGGACGCGGGCCACCACGTCGAACGGAGTCCCGCCGTGGCCGACGTTGCCCCGGTAGCCGCTCCCGCCGTTCGGCCGCGAGTCGGTGATGCGGTTGGCGCGCTCGTAGTGTTCGCCCTGCCCCTCGCCGTGGTCGCCGACCACGACCACCAGCGTGTCGTCGCCGACCACCGAGAGGAGTCGGTCGAGTTGGTCCTCCACGTAGTCGAGCGCCGCCCGATACTCGGCGAATCGCTCGCGCTGAATTCGCCGGCAGCTCTCGCACCCGTCGAACTCGACGCACATCTCCACCTCGTCGAACACTCGCGTGTCCACGTCTCGGGCCTCCAGATACTCGTCCGGGATGCGAATCGGCTGGTGGAGGTCGCCGAGGTGGAGGTAGCCGAACGTCCGGTCGCGGCCGCCTCGCCACGAGACGTAGTCCGAGAAGAGATTCTCCGCGAGGTCGTTGCCGTAGAGCCGATGGGTCTGATACCAGCCCCGGAGCGCGGTGAACGGGACGACGAACGCGAACCCGCCGTAGGTGTCGTAGCCCGCCGCCTCCATCTCGGCCGGGAGCGTCGGCCGGTCGTCCACCTGCCGGGGCATCGCGTACTCCTCGGCGTCGGGCCGGGTGTGGGCCGACGCGCCGTGTTCGCTCGGGTAGACCCCGGTGTGCATGCTCGTCACCGACGGGAACGTCCACGTACTCGGTGCGATAGCGGTGTCGAACGGCATTCCGACGCTCGGAACGTGGTCGGGTCGGAGCGCGTCCACGACCACCGTCAGCACGTGGTCGGGCGCGTCCTCGCGCCGACGGGCGGTTCGGGTCGGGGGAACGTGGCGCTGGTCGGCGCGCTTCGACTGGTACCAGTAGTACAGCGGTTCGGCCGAGGCTTGGACCGTCTCGGGGATGTGGTCGTAGAGCGCCCAGACTAACTGCATCGAGAGAGGAGTGTCGCTGTTCCCGTACATTCTCAGCACTGTTTCCGCCGCTGAAGCCATAAACCGGGGCTACCGTTCAGCACCGACCGGTTCGCCAACGCGCTGTTACTGCGATTAGTTGGTTGGTACGCCTCGGCGCGCCCGGCCCGTTCGAGGGCGTGCCCCCTCGGAACCTCGTCTGCTGTGGCTCGCGACCTACTTCTCGAGGGTGTCGCTGTGTCGCCGGTAGAGCGTCCGCGCCGACCGGTAGACCGGCCACCGAATCGGTGCGGTCCCCTTCTCCCACTCGTAAATCGGTTCCAACTCCGCGCCGAACTTCTGCTTGTAGTTGAAGGTGCCGTTCGCGTAGTTGGCGTTCGTGCTGCCGAAGTCGAAGCGCTCGTACCCGTTCTCGATGCCCCACCGGAGCGCGTGGTCGTGCAGGAGCGTCGGCGACGAGTACCGGAAGTACTCCTCGTCCACGCCCGCGAAGAAGTAGTGGAGCGCGTCCCGGTTGTCGTCGCGCAGGTAGAGGTGTTGCCCGGCCTCCGCGCCCTCGACGTACGCCGTGAAAATCTGAATCTGGTCGGCGAGGTGGTCGCCGAGTTGCTCGAAGAACGCGACGGGGAACGGCGACCCGTCCACGTGGCTCATCGTCTTCAGGTACTCGTCGTGGAACGACCGCATCGTCTCGCGGTCTATCTCCTCGGACTCGACCTCGTACTCTATCTCCTTGGCGTCCCGAATCTCCTTCCGGCGCTCCTTGTCCATGTCCGCGAGGATGCGGTCGTAGTCGTCGAGTTCGAGCGCGAACCGGCAGTAGAGCAGCGACGGGCGGTACCCCCACTTGCGGAGGGTCTGGGCGTACTGGACGTGGTTCGAATCGAGGATGCGCATGCGGTGGAACACCGACCCCTCTCGGTGGACTCGCTCCAGCGTCTGGCGAAGCGCACCGAGGACCCGGTCTTTCTTGCCCATGATGAGCGGCCCGCCGAACCCGGGGGTGACGGAACTCAACTGCGTGGCTCCGACCGCGCTCGCGTCCACCGGGAGGTCCACGGGCAGCGCGATGTCAGAGACGAAGTTGGGGAGCACCGCGACCGGGTTGCCGTTCTTCCGGATGACGACGTGCCGCGGGGTCCGGTCGAGCGCGCGTTCGATGGCCCGGAGCCACCCCGACTGCTGGAAGATAGTGCCGCACTCCGACTGGGCGACGACGTTGTCCCACTGGTTCTCGTTGACCGCGTCGATGCTGTCTACGACGTTTGCTTGCAGTTTCGTCATGCTGTCTCGAATCGTCGAGCGTAGTTCGGGTTCATCCGTCAGTTCGCAGAGAGAGGTCGCGGAGCGTCTGGAGCGTGCTGTACGTCTCGGAGGCGAGTTTCGCGGTCAGGTTGCGTCGCTCGGCGAGGTAGACCGGTTTCGGCTCCGGCCCGAACTTCGCCTTGTACTCGCAGAGCCGCGGGAGCATCGCGCCCACGAGGTCGTAGCGAGAGAGGTCCCGGTCGACGGCGTCCCGAATCACCCGCCAGTCGAGCAGGTCGTTGACCGGCAGGTCGACCCTCGGCCGCGGCCCGCCCTGCCACCGGTACACCGTGTCGCCGTACTCGAGCGCGACGATGCCGCTGGCTATTTCGCCGTCCACCTCGCAGACGTAGGGCCGGACCGCGTCGTCGCCGAGCGTCTCGTGAAGGTCCGCGACGAACGCCGTATCGAGGTAGTGGTCCTCGCCCTGTTCGGCGTAGCGCCGCCGGACGAACGAGACTATCTCCCGAATCTCTTCGACGCCGCCCTCTCGAATCTCGTACCGCGACTCGTCGGTGTTGCGGACGTTGCTCCGGGCGTCGCTGCTGAACTGGGCCAGCAGTTCGTCTTCGCCGGGGTCGAGGTCGAGGACGTAGGTGTAGGAGGGCCGCACGTCGAGTCCGTGATTGACCAGCGGGCGAACGTCGTCGTACCGGTCGGTCGTCGCTATCTTGAGGTAGTCGGGGTCGAGCATCTCCTCGACGAACTCCATGCACCCCGACAGGAACTCCCGGTGGCGCTTCTCGGCCTTCCGCTGTTTGAGTTTCCGGTGGTTCAGCAGGGCCGGCCCGGTGTTTACCTCGACGCCCGGCGGTTGGGACGCGGCGACCCAGAGCGGCCCGCGTTCGAGACCGAACACCGGGAAGACGCCCACCGGTTCCTGCCCGACGTAGCCGACCAGCGTGTGGAGCGTCGCGTCGAAGTGTTCGGCCAGCGTGGTCAGCGCGTCGTACTGGTGGAAGAACCCCGTCTGGGGCGACCGGTCCACGCAGGAGTCCCACTCGTCGGCGTCCGAGGTCGTTTCGACGCGCACCGTCATCGGTGCTGCACGCTCCCTTCGGGAAGCGTGCGGGCGTCGCGCGGCGGTTCGACGCCCAGCACGTCGTAGTACGTCGCGGTCGTCTCCTCGACGGTCCGGTCCCACGAGTAGCGCTCGGCGACGAGCGAGCGACCCTCGGCCGCCATGCGCTCGCGGCGCTCGTCGTCCGCCAGCAGTTCGCCGACCGCGGACGCCAGCAGGTCCGGCGACTTCGGCGGCACGGTCAGGCCCACTCCGTCGAGGACCGATTCGAGCTGCGGCAGGTCGGTGGTCACGACCGGGGTCTCGCAGGCCAGCGCTTCGAGGACGGTCCGCGGGAACCCCTCGTTCAGACTCGGCAGGACGAAGACGGTGGCCTCGCCGTACTCCTCGGGGAGTCGGTCCTGCGAGAGCCACCCGGTGAAGGTCACGCGGTCGGCCACGCCGCACTCGGCGGCGTACTCCTCGAGCGACTCCCGGAGCGGGCCGTCGCCGACTATCCTGAGCGTCGCGTCGGGGAACTCCTCGCCCAGTTCGGCCATCGCCCGCAGGAGGACCCGGACGCCCTTGCCGGGTTTCAGTCGCCCGACGAACAGCAGCGTGTCGCCGTCGCCTCCGCGTTCGCTTTCTTCCCTCCCCTCGTCGCTCTGGCTTGCTTCGACCGGCCGGAACCTCGTGCAGTCGATGCCGTTCCGGACGACCGACACCGGGGTCTCGACCCCGTAGGACTGCAGTCGGTCGCGGTCGGTCTCGGAGTAGCAGAACACCCGCTCGGCCGCGTCGAACGTCTTCCGGCCGACGGTGTAGAGGTACGCCTCCTGCACCGTCTGATTCGCCGACTGCGAGAACAGGCCGTGGTTGGTGACGACCAGCGGTACGTCGGTCAGCGCGGCCATGGCCGCGGCCACGTTCGACGAGAAGAACAGGTGCGAGTGGGCGTGAACCACGTCGTACTCGTCGGCGAGGTCCCACAGCGATTTCGCGACGCCCGGCACGATGCTGTTGTCCACGGGCCTCGCCACCTCGCGGTGGCGCTTCAGCGCGTAGCCGTCCCGGACTTCGGTGCGCGGGAGCGACCGGTCGCCGTGGTCGGACGTCAGAACCGTCACGTCGTGGCCCATCTCGGCCTGCTTCTCCGAGAGGCTGTGGACGTGGAGGCCGAGTCCGCCGGGGACCTCCGGGTGGATGTCGCTGCTCACGCGGAGAATCCGCAGTCGGCCGTCGTCCCGTATCGGTCGCGTCGGTCGGGCCGAGTCGGTCCGTCCCGACTCGCCCCGTCGCCTCGGTTCGTCTCGTCGCGTCGATTCGACCTCTCCTCTCGGTGCGTCGCGTCGCTGTGTCCGTTCTCGGCTGTCGGTCATCGTTGTGGCTGCTCTCGCTCGTCGGCGCTCTGGTTGTCTCCGCTCGCGTCGCCCGGCATCGGCGCTCGCCCGCCGTCCGCCGGCATATCGCTCTCCCCCGGCGTTCGCCCGTTACCCAGCGCGACGGCCCGCTCGCGCCGCCGGGCCGCGCGCTCTCCCTCCGTCGGGGTCCCGGCGTCGCGCGCCCGGCCCCGGTCGTCGGTCCCTTCGCGGGACGACTGGTTCAGCAGACCTCGGGCCACCAACTGGACGATGCGCCCGAGGACGGTCACTCCGTGGCGGACCGGGTTGTACGTCTGGCCGTTGCGAACGTCGTACTGTACCCGTATCGGGCGCTCCGCGATGGTCAGGTCGTTGCGGTTCGCGGCGTCTAGCATCTCTGTCTCGACGGCCATCCCGTTCGTCCGGATGGTGATGTCCTCGACGGCCTCCGGGGAGAGCGCCCGGAACCCGCTCTGTGTGTCCGAGACCGAGACGCCGAACAGAAACGAGATGCTCTGGTCGAGGACTCGCTGGCCGAGACGCCGGTAGAGCGGCGTCTCGGTCCCCATCCCCTGCCGGAGGTACCGGCTCCCGATGACCACGTCGGCGTCGCCGTCGAGGACCGGTTGAACGACGGTGGGGATGTCTCGGGGAAGGTGCTGTCCGTCGCCGTCGAGCAAGACGAGCGCGGAACACGACCGCCGCTCGGCGTAGTCGAGCAGACTCCTCAGGGCGGCACCTTTCCCTCTGTTCGCGGAGTGACGGATGACGACTGCGCCTTCCCGTTTCGCCTCCTCCGCGGTCCGGTCGGCGCTCCCGTCGTCCACGACGACGACTTCGTCGACGTACTCGGTCGTCATGTCTACTATCTGTCCTATCGTCTCGCCCTCGTTGTACGCCGGGATGCCCGCGACGATAGGGTCGGTTTCCCGCGCGTGCGCAGACTCCAGGTCGACAGCGGGGACGACGTACGAGTCGCGCTCTCGAAACGTCGAGATACTTCGCGTGTAGTCGATTCGGCCGGTAGACTCCTCGGAGAGTATAAGTCCGGGGAACTCGGCGTCGCGCGCGGCAGCAGCCAGCGCGACCCGCAGGTCGTCGACCTTGTGGTCGCCGTCGCTCTCGTGCGGTCGGACGACGGTCCCGTCCAGTTGCCGGACGAGTTCGGCCGACTCCTCACACCCGGGCGCGACGAAGACCTCGTAGCCGAGGTCGCTGGCCCGCCGTATCGCTCTCTCGATTGACTCCTTGTTCGACTCAGTCGCTATCAGACCGACGGCCGGACGCGTATCGCGTCGATTACGCTCGGCACGCTGTGGGCCTGATGGTAGTACCCCCATTTCCCCATCTCCTCGCCTGAAAGGAGGGTTCTTGCTTCCTTTGTTATCTGCCCGTTATTATTTGCGCTCAAAGAGTATAACAGCCGACAAATACTCGGAATTTCGGATTTCCGTTGGGTATTCCCCCGTTTCCGATTCTTTCCGTCGCTTACCGCCGTCTGGAAACCACCGGTTTCGATTCGCGACCGCACGCGCTCGAACACGGCGCTGAAGCGGAACGGCGCGGTTTCCTCACTGACCGCGGCCCGTCGGAGAGCCGACTCGGACCGTTATTGGCTCGTTAGTGCGGTCGTTGCGTCCGTTACCGACAGTGTCAGATTGGGGGAAAACCCGGATGTGGGTCTTTCCCACAGTCAATTCCGGTCTGACAGGAGGCCCCGCGAGAGTAATCGCTCCGCCCTGCTCCCGGCGGGCACTACGTATAAAGGTGAGGACGATGTGTACGGTATCTATGGATACGCTCGCAGAGGCGCTCCCGTACCATCCGAATCTAATTATTAAAAAGTTAAACAGTCTCTACCACACCCGCATGGACCGACGCGAGTACAACACGGACGGGACGAACATCTTCGCCGAGGACTGGGACAACCTCGTCATCCTTGACGCCTGCCGCGACGACCAGTTCCGGATGTCGAACACGCTCTCGGGGGAAGTCGAGACCAAGATATCGCGCGGGTCGAACACCTCGGAGTTCCTCAAGGCCAACTGCAACGGACAGGACCTCGAAGACACGGTCTACGTCACGGCGAGTCCCATCTACTACTACCATCAGGACGCCATCGACGCCTCCTTCCACGAAGTCATCAACGTCTGGAACGAGGCGGGGTGGCACGAAGACGTCAAGACGGTCCTCCCGGAGACGACGACCGAGTACGCGCTCGACGCCTACGAGGAGTACCCGAACAAACGGCTCCTCGTCCACTACATCCAGCCACACTACCCCTTCATCGAGTCCGACACGGAGTTCGACAAGAAACAGCTCCACGACGGCGCGGAGAAGGACAAGAGCTTCTGGCACGAACTCAACAACGGCCAACTCGATATCTCGCGTCGCCGACTCTGGGACCTCTTCGAGGAGAACCTCGAGCGCGCCCTCCCTCACGTCGAGGAGTTGGTCGAGGAACTCGACGGCCGGACCGTCGTGACCTCGGACCACGGCAACATGTTCGGCGAGCGCAGTTCCCCGATTCCGGTGCCGTTCTTCGGCCACCCGCCCAAACTTTACACCGACCAGTTGGTACGAGTGCCGTGGCTGGTCCGCGAGTCGGGAGACCGCAGAAACATCGTCGCGGGCGAGTCGCGCGCCGACACCGACAGCATCGACGACGAAACCGTCTCGGAGCGACTCGCCGACCTCGGCTACGTCGAGATGTGACCGCCGGTCGTCGGTGACCGCCGGACCGACGTGTTCGTCGGGGACGCGACTTCCGGGCGTTACAGTTTCTTCGCGGTCACGGACCCGTTCTCGACCACGATGTCGTGGAGCGACCCGTCGCTCTGGTCGGCCACCGCGAGTCGATTGACGCCGTAGAGTCGACCCTTGCCCTCGTCCAGCACGAACCCGCCGTCGTGGCTCTTGTCGGCCGCGACGGTCGGGTTGCCGGAGATGTGGCCGTTGTCCTTGTGGTTGAACTTGATGGTCCCGTCGTCCATGTTGTAGGCTTTGCCGCTGACCGACCCGGAGACGCCGCTGCCGGACTCCCAGTACTGGCCGTTGTGCTTGACCTTGATGCCCCAACCGCCACCGTTTACCTTGACGCGAACCGCACAGATTTGGCCGTTGTAGGCCGTCATCGCGTTTCCGCTGGTGTTGATGTTACAGTCGATGATACCCACCCGGTTGGTGTTGTACACCGAGAAGGCCGTGTTCTCGTCGTCGTAGGGGCTGACGCCCGTGAACTCGATACCGCGGATCTGCGTCACGCCGACGCCGCCGGTCGCCATGAACGAGTTCACCTTCACGTTCGACGGCGAGTTCGTGTCACCGGTAATCTGGATGGGAATGCGCTCGCCCCGGTCGCCCTGCTCGGCCCAGTTGGACATGTAGGGCGGGAGGAGAATGTCCTCGTCGTACGTTCCGCCCTTCACTCCGATGTCGATGGGGTGTTGGACCAGCCACGGCACCTCGTTGTTGATGGCGGCCTGAATCGACTCGTAATCGCCGCCACCGCCCGAGTCCACCGTGACGCCGACGCTGCCCGTCGTCGTGAGCGGTCGGTCGCCCTCGTTGGTCTGGGACGTGGTCTGTCCGTCGCTGGAACCGGGGTACGGAAGCTTCGTCCACTGACTACCGTCGCCGATGAACCGCTCGCCGGAGTCGGTCGCGAGGAACTTCGCGCCCTGCTTGGGCTTGTACTGCGAGCGATTCTGGGCGGCGTCGCGGATCTCGACGTCGGCGTCGAGCGCCGCGAAGTTCTTGTTGATCGGGATGTGCCAATCGTTCGCTCCCTTCGAGGGAGTCTGATATTCGTGGTTGTCTGTCATAGATACCAACTCGTTCGACCCGCCGCCGGACGCCGGGCGCTCTCCCACTCGCCCCACAGTCGTCTCCCGCGAGGAGGGCTTCGGCGTACCCGGACGGTCCGTGACGGGGCCACGGGAACTGGATTTGCAACACCTCTTCATCAATCTTCCGTAACAGCAACCGGATATTTCGGCATCTGGAGATATTACTGGCTTAACGTAGGAAATTGGGCCATAATACCTAGACTTCCTAGACTAGACTCTTTCTTTCGCTCTGGGCTTGGACTGGTCTCGCGGTGACGGGCCGAGAACCGGTTTCGACCGCGCTCGCTTCCGGTCGGGCGGCGCGAACCGCCGGCGCCCGGCCGGTACTTACATAGAATTACGGAGCATACGGTCTGTGTCGATGCTCCGACGCCACGAGTTCGTTCTCGCTCACGTGTCGTGGATGCTTCTGGGCGTGTTGGGACTCACTCTCTTCGGACTCATGTCGCTACAGGCGTTCGCGTTCGTCTCGTTCGTCGGGTTTCTCGGGTTGGTGGCGCTCACGGCGCCCGCGACCCGGTCGCCGGAGTGGCGACGCCGCCTGAAGTGGTTCGTGGCGCTGGTCGTGGTCGTGTTCGGGTACGCGGTCTTCCGTCGGGTGATGGGGAAACTGTGACCCGACTCGCGGTAAGCCGTGGCAGGCGGTCGGCCTCGGGCCTTGTCCGGACTCGACGTGGACGGGCCGCCACCTTCCGTCGGCGGTTGGTCGGTCCGCGACTCGCGCATTGGCCTCGTCCGACCGACTCGCGGCGCCTCGGAGGCGGATACGAGGTGGCAAACGAATGAAATTTCGGGGGCGTACGGATACAATAACGTGCCGGAGCCGCGTCAACGGGAGCAACTTCTTTAAGAAAACCTACCGTAGCGTTTGTAATAACGACATGTCTGCGAAAGGTGGAGCGGGGGACGGGGTCGTCGTGCCTGCGATAACGCATCCGAGTTCACTCGCTTGCGCACGGTCGCTGGGTCGCCGCGGTTTCAAAACGATACTGGTCTCGGAGGACGAGTCCGCCGAGGCGTTCCGGTCGCGGTACTGCGACGAGTCGGTCGTCGTGCCGTCGCCGTCCCGGGACGCCACGGCGTACAAGGAGGCGTTACTCGGCCTCGCGCGCCGGTCCGACGTTCGGACCGTCCTTCCGGTCCGAGAGAAGGACGTGTATCTCCTCTCGAAGTACCGCGACGAGTTCGCCGACCACGTCGGCACGCCGTGGCCGGAGTTCGAGACGCTGCGAACGGTCCAGGACCGGATTCGGCTCTACGACGCCGCCCGAAAGGTCGGCGTGCCCTCGCCGGAGACCCACCTGCTGACCGAGTGCTCGGACTGGTCGCGGCCGTGGATAATGAAGGGTCGATACTCGGTGTTGCCGACCGACAGCGGCGCGCACGGGGCGGGTGAGTCCCGCGGACTCGCCCGTCCGCCGACGACGCGCTACCTCCCGGCGGGCGAGCGTCCGGACGCCGACCGGGCCGTGGCCGACATGCACCACGTGCCCATCGTGCAGGAGTACCTGCGCTCGACCGACGAGTACGGCTTCTTCGCGCTCTACGACGAGGGCGAGGCGGTCGCCACCTTCCAGCACCGCCAGATTCGGGGCGTCCACTACAGCGGCGGCGCGAGCGCGTTCCGGCGGTCGGTCGAGATTCCGGAACTGGAGCGACTCGGCACGCGACTGCTCGACCACCTCGACTGGCACGGCGTGGCGATGGTCGAGTTCCTCCGCGACCCCGACACCGGCGACTTCGAACTCATGGAGATAAACCCGCGGTTCTGGTCGTCGCTCCCGTTCACCGTGCAGGCGGGCGCGGACTTCCCGTACTACGCGTGGCTGCTGGCGAACGGGGACCGCGACCGCATCGAGTGCGACTACGAGGTGGGCACGGCGGGTCACCTGCTGAGCGGGGAGGCCAGCCACCTGCTGAGCATCCTCGCCGACGACACCGCGCTCGTCGAGCGTCCGTCGTTCGCGAGGACGGCGGCGGACGTGCTGACCTCGCTGGTCCGCCACCCCCGCTTCGACTACCTCGACCCGACCGACCCCCTGCCGTTCGCCCGGTACGCGTCGAACCGAATCGCTGGGCTGTCGGACCGACTCGTCGGTTCCGCCGACGAGGACGACCCGGCGTCGGTGCCGACCGAACCGCCCCAGCGCTCGCGGCTGGAAGTGAACGAACCCGACTTCGAGTGATGAAACGGAACTCGCCCTCCGAACTCCGCGACGAGGTCGTCCATTCCCTCCGGGCGCGACTCGGCAACGTCCCGGTGGTCCGTCAGCTGAGCTGGCGGGTCGGCAAGACGCTCCACCACACGGTCCCGCGGGTAGTCGGTGGCTCGGGTTCGAGTCGGTCGTCGGCCGACGACCGGCAGACGGACCCGTCCGCTCGGCGGTGCTACACCGGCGAGACGATTCCGACGTATCCGTACCGCGACGCTCCCTTCGACCCGATAGCCCTCCGGCCGTCGCCCGACGCGGCCAACCCCGTCCTGACCGCCCGCGACGTGACCGACTACGGGCGCGTCGGCGGCGTGGCCGACCCGTTCCTGTTCGTCACCGCGTCGGGCGAGTGGCACATGTTCTTCGAAATCTTCAATCAGGACGCCGACCCGACGGCCGTCATCGGGCACGCGACCAGTCCCGACGGCGGGTCGTCGTGGGAGTACGACCGCGTCGTGTTGCGGACCGACGCCCACCTCTCGTTCCCGTACGTGTTCGCGTGGGAGGGGACCCACTACCTCCTGCCCGACCCGTGGGACAAGTCGTCGGGGACCGCCGAGATTCGACTCTACGAGGCCCAAAACTTCCCCTACGACTGGACCGAGGCGGCGACGATACTGTCGCCCGACTCCCCCGTGAGCGACACCGTCGTCTTCCGGTGGGGCGGTCGCTGGTGGGCCGTCGCGGGCGACGAGCGCGACCTGTACGCCTACCACTCGCCGCGACTCCGGTCCGACGACTGGCAACCTCACGCCGACAACCCCGTCGTCGAGGACCGGCCGCGCGCGGCCCGGCCCGCGGGCCGACCAATCGTGCGCGAGAACCGAGTCCTGCTGTTCCTCCAGCAGTGTATCGCGGGCTACGGCGAGCAGGTCCGGACCTTCGAAATCACGGACCTCACGCCGGAGAGCTACGCGGACGCGGAACTCGACTCGTCGCCGACGATTCGGGCCAGCGACTCGTCGGTCGGGTGGAACTCGGGGAAGATGCACCACGTCGACCCGTGGTTCGACGGCACGACGTGGCGGTGCGCGGTGGACGGCAACATCGACTGGGGCCGGGGCGTCTTCGGCCACAACTGGTCAATCGGGATGTACGAGAGCGTCGCGTCGGCCTCTCGCCCCGCCGACGCCCGCGAGGAGCGGAACACGCTCAGTCCGGAGTTCCAGCGGTAGCGCCGAGGCTCTCCCGGTAAATCCGGCGGTACTCCGCCGCGGTGCGGCCCACGTCGAACAGGTCGGCCGCGCGCTCGTACCCCGCCCGCCCCATCTCGCGGCGCGTCTCGGGCGACTCCAGCGCCAGCATCGCCTCGGCGAGACCCTCCCTGTCGCGGGTCGGCACGACGAACCCGGTCTCGCTGTCGGCCACGATGTCGGCGGCCCCGCCGAACGCCGTCGAGACCACGGGCAACTCCGCGGCCATCGCCTCGATGTAGGTTATCGGGAACCCCTCCGAGAGCGAACTCGACACGAAGGCGTCGGCCATCGCGTAGTAGGCCTCCACGTCGCTCTGATACCCCGTGACCGAGACGTTCGCCCCGACGCCGAGGCGGTCGGCAGCGTCCCGCAGCGACGCTTCGAGGTCGCCCCACCCGACGAGGTAGAGGTGCGAGTCGGGGTGGTCCTCGACGACGCGCGCCATCGCGTGGAGCAGGTCTATCTGGGACTTGCCGGGGATGTACCGGCCGACGTGGAGGAACGTGGTTCCTCCCTCGTCCGCCGCGTCGTCGGCCGGGTTTCGCTCGTCGCCGGTCGGATTCTGCTCGTTGCCGCTCAGACTCCGCTCGTCGGCGTCCGAAGTTCGCTCGTCAGCGTCGCCGCCCGAATCTCGTTCGTCCGCACCGCCGTCGGCCACCGTCTCGTCCGTGTCGCGCGGCGCGGCCGACGCTGAGTCGCGGACCTCGCCGTCGACGCGTCGCGACCGGACCTCCTCGCGGAATCCGGGCACGTCGATGCCGTTGTGGACGACGCGCCATCCGTCCTCGCCCGGAAGCCACCGCCCGGCGTGCCGGTCGCGGACCGCCTCCGACACCGCGACCGTCGCCGCGTCGAGCGGTCTGGTCGCTCGCTCGGCGGTGGCGACCGCCGGGTGGGTGTTGTCGCCGAGGTTGTGGTGGGTGCTGACCACGACCGCGTCGGTCGCCAGACTCGCGAGTCTGGCGACGACCTGTTGCCACGGCAGGTGGGCGTGGAGCACGTCCACGTCGTTCTCCCGGGCGTGACGCGCCAGCGCGGGGATCGCCCGCGGGTCGAACTGGCCGCCCGGACTCGCGTCGGTCGTCCGGACGCCCCTCGCCCGAAACGCCGGTTCGAGCGAGGTCTCCAACTCGTTCAGATAGCTAATGGAATGCTCGACGTTGCTCTCGGAACGCTCTACCATGTTCAACAGCAGGTTCTGCACCCCGCCGTCCCCCAGCGCGTTGAGTACGTGACACACGCGAATCCGGCCCTGCACGATGTCTCGTCACCGACGACGACGCGTCGCCGGAAAGGGGTTTCGTCCGTTTCGCTCCCGTTTCCCGTCTCGCGCCCGGCGCGCGCTCGCTCGGCGAGTCGATACGGAGGCCATTACTAAGTGCGCCTCTCGCTTTCTTTGGCCTGTGACGCAGGTCGCCTTCGTAGAGCCGTATTACGAGAGCGTGACGGGGGCCCAGCAGTCGATGCTCCCGCTGTTGACCGACACCGACTCGTTCGACGCGACGCTGGTCGTCCCGAGCGAGGGAGCGCTCGCTACCGAGGCCCGCGAGCGCGGCGTATCGGTGGACGTAGTGGGCCTCCCCGACGAACTCGACCGGTCGGGCGACGAACTGCTCGACACCCACCCCGCGTCGCTGCTGTCCACCGCCGCGGGCGTGACGGGGTACCCGCGCAAAATCGTGCGCTACCTCCGGGAGCGCGACTACGACGCCGTCTACTGCAACAGTCTGAAAGCGGTCGTCCTCTTCGGCCCGGCGGCGAAGCTTCTGGGGATTCCCGTCGTCTGGTACGTCCGCATCGACACGCCGATTTCCGTCCTCGACACGCTCGCGCACCGCCTCGCCGACCACGTCATCACCATCTCGGACGGGACCAAGACCCGGTTCGACGGGCCGCTGACCCGCGACGGGAAGGCGACGACCATCTACACCGGCGTCGATTTGGACGAGTTCTCGGCGACGAGCGCCGACGACCGCGACGCTCCGGACTTCCCGTTCGCCGACCGCGACGGGCCGATAATCGCCGAGGTGGCGACGATTCAGCCTCGAAAGGGCCAACACCACCTCGTGGACGCGGTCGGAGCGGTCGCCGACTCGCTGGGCGACTTCGAACTCGTCTTCGCTGGCGAGGCGTCCGACGAGGCGTACAAGCACGGCAGCGACTACGCGGAGTCGCTCCGTCGGCGCGTCGCTGACGCGGGCATCGAGGACCGGACCACCTTCCTCGGGTGGTGCGACGACGTGCCCTCCCTGCTCGCGGAAATCGACCTCTTCGTCCTGCCGTCGTACAACGAGGGGCTTCCCCGGAGCATCATGGAGGCGTTCGCGCTCGGCGTCCCGGTGGTGGCGACGCCCGCGGGCGGCACCCGGGAACTCGTCGCCCACGGCGAGAACGGATTTATCGTCCCGAAGGGTTCGACCGACGAACTCGCCGACGCGCTCGAACGACTCGGCTCCGACTCGGACCGCCGCGCCCGCATGGGTCGGAACGCGCGCCGGACGGTCGTCGAGCAGTTCAGTCAAGAGCGGTACGTCGAGAACTTCGAGACGTATCTGGCCGAGGAAGTGCTGTAGCTACCCCCGGCGGTCGGGCGCGCTCCCCGAGTTCGGGGGCGGCCGGGCCGAGGCGTTCGCCGTTCCGCCTTCTGTCGTGTTCGTCGCTCCACTTTCAGTTCCGTTCGTCGCTCCGCCTCCGGTTCGGTTCGCCGCGCCTCCCGCTTCGGTCGCGGTTCCGCCTTCCGTCCCGTTCGCCGCTCGGGTCGCCGGGTCGGGCTTGTAGACCCGGAACGTCTCGCTGGCGTACACCTTGTCGAGCGACTGTTCGGTCGCTATCGCGTCGGTGTAGCCAGCCAGCGGTTCGAAGTTCGTCCACGTCGGTGGTCCGCGCATGACCGGTTGGTCGATGGACTTCACGTTGAGGACGAAGTAGTTCATGCTGTAGCTGTCGCTGGTGTCGGCGTCGTCTAACTTCGCGTAGGTCTCGGGGTCGATTCGCCCGAGGTTCGTGAAGTACGGTTCGCCGAACTGCATCCCGGAGTGGGCGACGATGGAACCGAACGTCTGGAAGTCGGTCGTGACCTCCTCGCCGGTCTGGTACTCGTAGAGCCACTCCACCAGCCCGTTCGCGGCCTCCTCGTTCACGTACTGGCGCTGGGTCTCGTTGGCGTACTCGTAGCCGAGCGCGAACGAACTCGTCACCAGCAGGACGCCGAGGACGACGGGCATCGCCTTCCGGAGCGAGACCACCGGCAGGGCGTCGCGGACCGACACGTCGGCGTAGTAGTACAGCGCCACCACCGGGAAGACCAGTTCGACGTACCGCAACTGGACGCCCGACCCGACCATCGAGTAGAGCAGTAGCTCTTCGGTGTACGCCGCCATCAGCGAGATGGCGAGCAGTTCCCGCGCGTTCCGGAAGACGAACGACGGCCCGGAGCGAATCAGTCGAGTGAGCGGGACCAGCGCGCAGGCGAGGGCTATCAGCCCGAACGTCAGTATGTTCACCATCTGGAGCAGGCGCGGCGACTCCTCGACCACGACGTACTGGCTCTGGACGGTCACGGGGTCGGCCATCAGCACCGAGGCGAGCGCGAACACCGAGTAGATGAGGTTCGCGCCGGACAGCGGGAAGTCCATCCCGAGCAGTTGGTTGTAGAACTTGTTGTTGTACGAGAACAGCAGGACGACGAAGGTGAGTTCGAGGGCGACGAGTCGGGCGACCATCCGCCGGGTGACGGTCAGTTCGCCGTGGTAGAACCGCCGGAACAGCGCCAGCGCCGTCACGATCCCGACCCACGTGACCGCCCACACCTCCATCGGCGGCGCGAAGAACTTCACCCCGCCGAAAAACAGCAGCGAGAGGAAGCCGAACCGGTAGCGGTACTCCTCGAAGTCGTTGAGGAACAGCGCCGTCGCGAAGACGAACAGCAGGAAGAACAGCTTTCCCATCTCGTAGGCCCGGAAGTGGTAGCTGTCGGCGAACACCAGCAGGTACACCGGGAGCGACGCCAGCATCGCCACGGTCCGGTCGTCGAAGAACAGGCGGACGAACGGGTAGACGAACAGCGGACTCAGGAGCGGGATTATCGGGAGGTAGAGTACGTCCACCAGACTCCCGCCGACGACGGCCTGGAGCGACCGGAGGTAGTACGCGCCGAACGGGAACGACGGGGTCGCCTCCAGCAGGAAGAGGTCGTTGCGGACGTACGTGCTGAGGACGCCGAGGCGCGCGAACGTGAACCCCGAGAGCGCGCCGCGGTACGACCAGAGGTAGACCGCGTTCAGCGCGCAGAGCGACCCGAGTATCACCGCTACCTTGACCGCGTTCGCTCTCGTCAGGACGCCGCGACCGGTCTCGGCCGCGCTGTCCGTCTCGCCTCCGCTGTCCGTCTCGCCGCCGGCGGTCCGCCCCGTCCAGTCCGACGGGAGCCAACTCACGGCGACCACCTCCGGAGTCGCCCGACGGGAAGCGTCCCGAGGACCCGCGTCCGGAGCGGTCGGAACGCCAAGACCGCGGCCCCGTACGTCGCGCCGCCCAGCGCGATGACCGCGCCCAGTTTCCAGAGGGTCCCGACGCCGATGCTCGACCGCGCGAGGTAGACGACGACGCCCATCACGCCCGCCGAGACGGCGCAGTACTTCAGTTCGGTGACCGGGAGTTCGAGGTCGATGTGTTGGGAGAGGAATCGCACGTCGAGACCGGTCCCCACCACCGACGAGATTAACGTCGCCGTCGCCGCGCCGACGAGACCGAACTGGAAGACCAGCACCGCGTTCAGGAGGACGTTACTCGTGGTCGCGGCGACCCCGGAGATGGCCGCGAGTCGCATCTCGTCTATCGCGCCGAGCGCCCGGCCGAAGACGACGCCGAAGCCCCGAATCAGCGTGAACCCCATCAGGATGACGAACGAGACGCTGGCGATGCCGAACTCCGCGCCGAACACCAGTTCCAGAATCGGTCGGGCGAGCAGGGCGGTCCCGACCAGCGCCGGAATCAGCAGGAACACCGACGGCGTGATGACCGAGGTGATGAGACGCTCGATGCGCCCGGTCGCGTCCTCGCCGCTCCACTCGCTTATCTGGGGGAAGATGCTCTGGGCGATGGCCTTGCTGAGCAGGAGGACGAACGTCGTCACCCGCCACGACACCTCGTAGGCCCCGACGTGGGTCTGGCTCAGGAAGAAGCCGATGAACACCACGTCGAGCCAGTTACCGACGTAGCCCTGCACCGACGTGACGACGTTGTACTTCGAGTAGTCCACCAGCGACCGGGCCCGCTCGCGGGAGGGTCTGCCGAGCGGCGTCGAGACCTTCCACGTCCCCCAGACGAGGACGGCCGCGAAGCCGCCGATGAGGCCGTAGACCAGCCCTTCGACCTCCCACCCGAGGTAGACCAGCGCGCCGCCGCCAACTATCCAGACGGCCTTCTGGACGAACTTCAGGGTCGCGGTCTCCTCGACTCGGAGTTCGCCCTTCAGCACCCGCATCATCAGCCACGAGAACTCCCGGAGGACGACTGCGACCGCGAGGTAGAGCGCCAACTCCGCGCCGATGTACTCGTTGAGTCGCCCCCGGAACACGAGGATGCCCGCGACGGCGAACGCCGCGAGACCCGCCTTCAGAAGCAGGCCGGTGCTGAAGATGTCGGGCGGACTCTCGCCCTCGCTGATTCGCTTCTCGACGGCCCCGCGGACGCCGAAGTCGGCGGGAATCATCAGCATCTCCAGCACCGCCTGAAAGAGGAAGAACACCCCCATCGTCGCGGCCCCCAGTTCCCGGGAGAAGAACACGAGACCGCCCGCCACGAGCGCCGCGCTCCCGAGTTGGGCGACGTAGAGCTTCAGCGTCGAGCGGGCGATGTCCACTCACGACCACCTCCCGAGTCGGTCGAAGCCGTCACGGTTCGGGGCCGTCGTTCCGTCTCCCGTCACCGCCGTTCCGTCTCTGGTTGCCGCCGTTCCGTTTCCTGCTGTCGTCGTTCCGTTTCCTGCTGTCGTCGCTCCGCTCGCCGCCGTCGTCGTTCCGCTCGCTGCCGCCGTCCCGTTCAGCCAGAGGTGGACCTCGCGGTCCGCGTTCCGGACGCTCGGGTCGGACGGCGGGGTACCGCGGTAGAGCAGGTAGACGAGTCGGAGTCGGTCGCCGCGCATCTGCACCCGGGGGACGTGGCGCGTCTGCCACGACTCGCCGGGAGCAACGCGAACGCCGTACCGGGCGAGTTCTCGCTCCGCGACGATTCGGGTCGCGTTGGGCGGTCCCGCCACCCGGTGGAGTTCCGCGACCACGGTGTACTTCGTCGGTTCGCCCTCGTTGTTCTGCAGGCCGACGACCAGCGGACTCCGCCTCGCCTCGGCGACCGTGTTCGGATAGCTGTCGGCGACGAGTTCGCCGTCCTCGTTCTCCGACAGCAGGTACAGTTCGGTGTCGCCCTCGCCGCCGGACCCGGCGGTGAGCGCGTAGGCCGTGCCCCCGGCCGCGAGGAGCAGGCTCACCGCCATCACCACGTTGAGCGCGGCGTCCGCTCGCGTGTCCGGACTGAGGAGTTCGCCGCGCACGGAGCCGAGTCGAGCGCCGAGAGCGCGCCCGAACCGTTCGTCTTCGGGCAGTCGCTCGCGCCGACGGACCGCGAGGAGCGCGACGCCGAGCGTGAACGCGCCGACCGACAGGACGAGCGAGGTGGTCCCGAGACCCACCGCCGACCGGTCGAGTCCGAGCGCTATCGACGCGACGACGACGATGCTCGCTCCGACCGACAGCCCCAGTCGCTCGATGCCGTCCAACTCGTGGCGCAGGAAGACCCCGGGGTCGCCGGGCGCGCCCCCGCCGGTCCGGTCGGTCGAGAGCGCGAACCGGTTCTCGGGGAACAGCGCCGCGACCAGCGCGTACCCCGGCAGAACGAGCAGGAACGGGAGGCCGACGACGACCCGAATCGGGGTCGTCCGGACGGCCGGGACGAACAGCGCCGCCGCCGCCACCGCGTCGAGCGCCGCCACCGCCGCGAGGTCGAGCGGTAGCCGTCCGACTCGTCGGGCGAACTCCGGGCGTCTACTCATCGCCGTGGGTTCGACGTTCTCCCACAAAAGTGGTCAGGCCGTAACGCGGAGAAATCGGTCAATTATCGCCCGAGCGACCGTCAGAGATATGAGGAGGACTGCCGACACTGGCTACGATGCGTGGTCCCAACGTGTTGTTCGTCGTACTCGACACCGCCAGAGCGCGGACGGTGTTCGGCGACGACGCCGACGAGGTAGCGCCGCGGTTGACCGACTTCGCGGACTCGGGGGTCCGGTTCGCGAACGCCACCGCGAACGGACCGTGGACGCTCCCCTCCCACGCCTCGATGTTCACCGGCCAGCGCACCTCGGACCACGGCGCACACGCCGGCACGAAGGCGTTCACGGCCGGTCGCCGCTCGCTGCCCGCCCGCCTCGGGCGCATGGGCTATCAGACTGCGGCGTTCTCGAACAATCCGTGGATTTCGCCGAGTTTCGGCTTCGACGGGTTCGAGGAGTTCTCGCCGTGCTGGAAACTGTTCTCGGAGGGGGCCGACCTCGCGTCCATCGCCAAGATGGAGGACCGGCGCGACCAACTCCGGGAACTGGCCTCGGAACTGCTCTCGCCGACCGGTCCTCAGACCGTCGCGAACGCGCTCTACATGCAGTTCCTCCGGGAGGGCTACGACTCGGGCGCGCGCCGGACCGTCCGCCGGATGAAGCGGTGGTTCCGCAACCGCGACGGCGACCGGCCGTTCTTCGCGTTCGCCAACTTCATGGAACCGCACTTGGCGTACGACCCGCCCGAGCGGTTCCAGCGCAGGTTCCTGACCGACGAGCAGATTGCGCGCGTCGAGACGATAAATCAGGACGCGTGGGCCCACATCACCGGCGCGGACGAGCGCACCGCCGAGGAGTTCGAGATTCTGGAGGGACTCTACAAGGCGGAACTGCGTTACCTCGACCATCGCCTCGGGGGCCTGCTGGACTTCCTCGCCGACGCCGGGGAACTCGACGACACCGCGGTCGTTATCGTCGGCGACCACGGCGAGAACATCGGCGACCACGGCCTGATGGACCACCAGTACTGCCTCTACGACACGCTGGTTCACGTTCCGCTGGTGATGAGTCTGCCCGGCGGGGACCGGGCGACGACCTGCGAGGACCCCGTCGAACTCCGGGACCTCTACCCGACGGTCCTCTCGCTGGCCGGGGGCGACCCGTCGGAACTCGACGCGGCGACGTCGGGCAACGTCCTCGCGGACGGCGACGAAATCGGCTCCGACAGGGAGTACGCGGTCAGCGAGTACCTGCACCCCCAACCCGAAATCGAGGCGGTCCGCGACCGGTACGACGAGGTTCCCCGGGATATCTCTCGATTCGACCGGGCGCTGCGGGCGGTCCGGACGCCGGAGTGGAAGTACGTCGAGGGGAGCGACGGCACCGAGGAACTGTACGACCTGACCGACGACCCCGCGGAGTCCCGGAATCTCGCGGCCGACCGCCCCGAGACGGCCGACCGACTCCGGGAGCGAGCGACCGCCGAACTCGGGCCGCTCGAATACCGGTCGGGCGACGCGACCGACATCGAGGCGGGCACGAAACGGCAGTTGGAGGAACTGGGATACCTCTGAGCGTCCGCGAGCGTCCCGACGCGCCGGTTAAGCACGGCTTACGCCGAACGATTCTATACGACCGACGGCGTAGCTCCGGCGCTACGATGGACACCCGCGTCTCGTCCCGTCTCGAACGCGGTCGGTGCGACTGCAGTCGCGCCGACCGCACCGACTCCGCTTCGACTCGCCCCGACAGCGCCGCTTGTGTCCAACCTCGCTCCGGCCGGAGAGCCACTGACCGAACTCGTTTCACGCTCCGGGAGGCCTGACCGTGGCGCGGGACTTCGACGTCTCGATTCCACGGATGGTCCTCGCGGCGCTCGTAGTTTCGGTCCTCGTCGTCGCGGTGCTGGCCGGGAGTTCCTCGTCGGCCGCGCTCAGTCCCTACAACGCCGACTGGGACGGCGCGAGCGACCTCCGGTCGATGGCGAGCGAGCGGGGAGAGGTCGTCGTCGCGCGCGGGACCGGCGCGTACGACTCGGTGTCCCCGAGGGGGACCGTGGCGTTCGTCCTGTCGCCCGACTCCGAGTACTCGTCGTCGGAACTCCTCGAAGTGAGCAGGTTCGTCAGGAACGGCGGCACGCTGGTCGTGGCGGGCGACTTCGGCCCGCACACGAACGAACTGCTCCGGGTGCTGGGAACGAAGGCGCGCCTCGACGGCCGGCCGCTCCGGGACCCCCGGTCGAACTACCGCACCCCGGCGATGCCGGTGGCCTCGCGGGTCCCGAACGCCTCGCTGAGTCCGGGGAGCGCGGGCGGTCCGGGCGCCCCCGGCCGCGCGCCGATTCGGGGGACGACCGGCGCGGACTCGGTGACGCTGAACTACGGCACCGCGGTCGAACCGAACGGCGCGACGGTCGTCTACAACACCTCGGGGTACGCCTACCTCGACACCGACCGGAACGGGAAACTCGGGTCAACCGAGAACCTCACGTCCGCGCCGGTCGTGACCGCCGAGCGCCTCGGCGCGGGCCGAGTCGTCGTGGTCTCTGACTCGTCGGTCTTCATCGACGCGATGGTAGAGGAGGGGCGAAACCGGGCGTTCGTCGCGTCGCTGCTGTCGGGCCACGACCGAGTGCTGCTCGACTACTCTCACACCGCGGGCCTGCCGCCGCTGGTGGTCGCACTCCTCGTCGTCCGCGACTCGGCGTGGCTAACGCTCGCCGCGGGCGCGGCGGCGGTGGGGGTTCTCGGGGTCTGGTCGCGCCGCCCCGACCTGCTCGCGTCGGCGAAGGTGGCGTTCCCCCGGCCGTGGCGTCACGACTCGGACCTCGACGGCGCGCCCGACTCGGGGGTCGGCGTCCGGCCGACGCGGGGCGAGGTGGCCGCCCACCTCGAACGTCGGCATCCCGAGTGGGACCGCGAACGCGTCGAGCGAGTCGCGGCCGCGCTCCACCGCCGCCGAGACGGGTGAGCGGGACCGCCGGAACCGCAGTCGACCCGGAACCGCGATTACTCCAGTCGGAGGGCGGACGTGAGGCGCTCGGTAATCCGAAATTAACCGCGCGAGTTATCCGGCTCCGCGTGGTGTGGGTGGACGATGACCCAACCGGCGGCTATCTACGAGGACCTGCGAGACCGCATCGGAACCGTGCTGGTCGGCAACGAGACCATCGTGGAGGGACTCACCATCTCGCTGCTGACGCGGGGCCACGTCCTGCTGGAGGGCGTGCCGGGGGTGGCCAAGACGACCATCGCGCTCCTGTTCGCCGAGGCGACGGGGATGGACTCGAACCGCATCCAGATGACGCCCGACATCCTGCCGGCCGACATCACCGGGACGAACGTGTACCGGGAGGCGACCGGCGAGTTCGACCTCCAGCGCGGCCCGGTGTTCACCAACCTCGTCGTGGCCGACGAGATAAACCGCGCGACGCCCAAGACCCAGTCGGCCCTGCTCGAAGCGATGCAGGAGAGCGCGGTCACCATCGAGGGCGAGACGCTCTCGCTGCCCGAACCCTTCCTCGTCGTCGCCACCCAGAACCCCGTCGAGATGGAGGGGACCTACGAACTCCCCATCGCACAGCGCGACCGCTTCCAGTTCAAGTTCACCGTCGGGATGCCCGACGCCGACGAGGAGATGGCGCTGCTCGACCGGTTCGACGAATCGCCCAACCTCGGGCCCGACGACGTGTCGCCGGTCGTCTCCACCGAGGACATTCTGGACGCCCGCGAGACCGTCGAGGACGTTCACGTCGAGCGCGCCGTCAAGGAGTACCTGCTCGATTTGGTGGGCGCGACCCGCGAGACGCCGGACCTCGAATACGGCGCGTCGCCCCGGACCGCGCTCTCGTTCCTCCACGCGACCAAGGCCCGCACCGCGATTCACGGCCGCGACTACGTGATACCCGACGACGCGAAGGCGCTGGCCCGGCCCGTGCTGGCACACCGCCTGACCCTGAGCGCCGAGGCGGAACTCAGCGACGTGACGGTCGAAGACGTAATCGACGACGTGCTCGCGAGCGTCGAACCGCCGGGCAGTGCCGACGAGACGCCCGAAGCAGACGCGACCGGCGAATCGGACGCGACCGCCGGCGGGTCGTAACCGGCGGCGTTACTCCTCGGTCCCCTCTCGGCCGTTCTCGATATTCTCTGTCCTCGCTGTCTCCTCGGCCGACTCTCGGGCGTCTTCTGCGCCTTCGGACTCGCCGACTCGCGCCTCCTCGGGGTCCCACTCGCAGGTCACGAAGTAGTCGGCGCGACCGTCGGTCTCGGTCACGTCGACCGCCACCGGGGCGTCGAGCGCGTCGGCCAGTCCGACCGCGAGGAACGAGACCACCGGGTTGTCGAACCGGTCGAGCGGGCCGTAGGCGCTCTCGGAGACCTCGACGGTGAGGCGGCCCTCCTCGGGGTCGGTCTCGGGGGCCGCACGCTCGACCAGTTCCAGACCCTCGACCAGCGCGTCGGTCAGTTGCGAGGCGACCCCGACCGGACTTGCGGCGAGTTCGTCGGCCATGGCCGACTCGAACTCGCGGTGGAGCGACCCGCCGGTCGGCGGCACGGAGACGCCGCGTTCACGCTCGTCGTCGGTGACGACGAACAGCGAGTCCAACTCCGCGGGGTCCGGAACCGCGTAGTCGCGGCGCTGTGGCACGAAGAGTCTGACGTTCGAGAACTCGTCGCCGGTCGCTCTCGCGGGCGCGTAGACCCGGTCGTCCCGCAGGCCGAGTTCGCCGACCAGCGCCGCGCCGGTCGCCGCGACGGCCCGGTAGACGCGCTCGCCGGTCTCGGCCGCGATGAACCGCTCGGGCGTCAGGTAGTAGGTCAGGAGCGCGCCGAACACGCCGGTTCCCCCGAGCGCGAACAGGACGGCGCGGGCGCTCGGAAACGCGAGCGCGCCGACGACCGCCACCAGTCCGACCGCGAGCAGTCCCGCGGCGGTCCGGCGGTAGTCGCTCCGCCGGGCCCGGACGTATTCTTCGCGGAGGCGCTGGTTCTCCTCGGACAGGAGTTCGACCTGCGCCGCGAGGTCTTCGGCGCGCTCTTCGAGGTCGGTCTCGGCGGTGCTCCCGTTGGCATCGTCCGCGTCGTCTCTCGCCCGGCCGAGCAGGTCGCCGGGTCGTCCGTCGGTCGATTCCTCGCGCGCGTCGTCGGTTCGGTCGAATCTCCCGTCGTTACTCACTGGCATCACCTACGGAGTCGAGTTCCACGAGTTGGTACCGATGCAGACCGTAGCCGCCGAGTCCGGTCGCCGCGACGATTGCGAGTCCGGCGACCCAGAGGCCGACCGCGCCCCGACTGGCCGCCCACGCGAGCGCCGCACCGGCGGCCGCGCCGCCGACCGCGATGGCGACCGGGCGGCCCGGCCTGTCGAGCGCGCCCGCCGGAGCGAGCAGGACGCCGAGGAGACCCGCCTCCGCGACCGCGAGTTGGACGACGTCCCCGCTCCCGACCAGCGCCGCGAGCGCGACGTTGCCGAGCGCGAAGGCGTAGGTCGCCGGGAGCGCGAACCAGACCGCCAGCACCGCCGCGGCCGCCGCGATGCCCGGCGCGCCGGCCGACAGGACGAACGCGCCCGCGACGACGAGGACGCTGGCCCCGCCGAGACGGCTTCGGTCCGCGCGGCGAGTCCGGTCGGCGGTCGAGTCGGTGCGGGCGGCCATCTCAGTCACCCGCCTCCGCCGCCCGGCGGCGCGCGCGGTGGCCGGCCAGCAGCCTCGACAGTTCGTCGCCGGGCGCGACCTCGAAGGCCGCGACGCCCCGCTCGTTCGCCAGTTCGCGGCGGAACCGCTCGAAGTCGGCGTAGCGCTCGTAGGTCGCCTCCGGGTCGCCGCCGTCGCGCTCGAAGAGGATGGTCGGCGTCAGGAACGCGAGGACGGTGCCGTCACCCCGCGCCGCCGCCCTGACCGCCGCCCGGGTCCGGGCCCGGTTCGAGTCGTCGGTCAGCACGACGGTCGTCAGGGCGCCCGAGACCCGCGAGAGCGAGGATCGGACCGCGCCGTAGAGCGGGTCGCCCTCGATGCGCTCGACGTACGGGTCGGCCGCGGCGAAGAACGGTTCCAGCCGCTCGGCGTACGCCGAGTCGTCGGCTTGCAGGCGGCGGGCGCGCTGGCGTGCGATGGCGGGCGAAGTGTCCTTCGGAGCGCGCCGGTCGCTCTCGGCGGCGTCGCCCGGCGCGAGTTCGCGGAGTCGCCTCTCGGCCGCGGCGTAGGACTCCACGTCGGCGGCGGGCGCGCGGTTGGCGATCAGTCCCTCGTCGCCGACCGCGTAGAGACCGAGCGGTTCGCTCCGCTGGCGGGCGTACTCCACCATGCCGAGCGCGAACCGCCGGAGGTAGTCGAACTTGGTCGCGCCCGCCGGCCCGGTCGCCATCGCGCTCCGGCAGTCGACCAGCAGGGCGATGCGGCGCTCGGCGGTGGTCTCGTAGGTCCGGACGTACGCCTCGTCGAAGCGCGCGGTCGCCTTCCAGTCGATGTTCCGGACAGCGTCGCCGGGGACGTACGACCGGAGTTCCGCGAAGTCGAGGCCGACGCCGCGTTCGCCGGTGTCGAGGTCGCCGTAGGGCGTGTCGATGGCGTCGCCGCCGGTGCCGACGTGGAGGTCCCGGGGACCGCGTGCGTCGACCGTCACGGTCGCCGGTTCCCCCGTCGCGAAGCGCGCGGTGAACCGCCCCGACTCGTCGGCCGTCGTCACGGTCGGCCGGTCGAACCGGAACTCGCCCGCCAGCGGACAGCGGGCCTCGAACGCCGCGGTCGCCTCGCGCTCGCCCGCCGGGAGGGTCACGCTCGGTCCGTCGTCGGCGATGCTGTCGGTTCCGTCGTCGTCGGAGTCGCCGGTTCCGCTGTCGTCCACTTCGACCCCGACCGGCGCGTCGGCGCGCACGTCGAGGTCCAGCGGCGCGGGGTCGGGGAGCGTCGCTTCCAGCGCGACCGTCACCGAGTCGTCCTCGCTGAGTCGCTCTCGCTCGGGCGACTGGGTCACGGCGAGCGAGGCGGCGGCGTCCGAGACCGCTCTGACGAACGCGTAGTGGCGCGCGACCAGCCACCCGCCGACGCCCGCCGCGCCGACCAGCACGAGCGGTTCCGCCAACAGCGCGGCCGCTCCGGTGAGCGCGACGACCAGTCCGAACTCTCCCCAATACCCGCGAGTAACCCCCATCAGACCAACGCACGACGTATCTGTAGTTCAAGCTGTTGGTCGTCCGGGCGGCGAGAGTCCAACAGGTTGTCATTACCGTCGGCGCGCTCTGATTGGCGTGCCACCGAGTAGCATAATATTGCCGATTGGTCCCCAATAGAGGTATTACGCTCGCCGCAGTATCAGTTGTCTGTGAGGGGGGTCGATGGGGAGCGACTGGGAAGCGTCGCCGTCGCGGTGACGCTGCTGTTCGCCGCCGCGAGCGGTGCGGTCGCCGCGGGCGCGTCCGCGCCAGAGACAGGTGAACCTTCGTCTTCCGTGACTAGAGACGTGCCTACCGCTGACGAATCTTCGTCAGCGACGAGTGGCGCTTCGTCGTGGACGGACCAACCGGCATCACGCGCGGACGGTGCCGTCGTCGCCGCACAGGGGACGACCACGCGTCCGCCCGGCGGGAACAACACCACGGTCCACCACCGGAATCCAGGCCGGGTCGGCGAGGGGTCCAACGCCAGCGACGTCGAGGCGTGGCTTCAGGACCGGATGGTAGAGCGCCTCGTCCGGAGCATCAACGTCAGCGAGCGCAACTCCGAGCGCGCCCGCCGCCTCGTCGGCAACGACTCGAAGTTCGAGGAGTTCGCCGACAAGTACGCCGAACTGAAGAGCGATGCGGCGAGCGACGACCGGAACCTCTCGGACCTCGACGGCGTCGGAGCCATCCAGAGCGCGTTCCTCGCCGACGTGCAGGCGTACCGGACGACGCTCCAGCGTTACCGGAACGCCCGCGAGAACGACACGATACGACGCGAGCGCCGACTCGCCCACGAACTCGAACGCCGTCTCGCCGAGGTCAACCGGTCGGCGGCCGCGCTCCGGCGGAGTTACGCCAACGTCTCGACCGGGTCGGGCGACGACACCGCGAACGTGACCCGGCAAATCGGGGCCGTGCGCGCCGACGTGGTGGCCGCCCAGCAGACCGTCCGGAACCAGACGCTCGTCCGGACTCGACTGTCGGTCCGGGCGGTCACGCAGAACGGGTCGTTCACCGACCGCGTGCGACTCCGCGGGCGACTTGTGACCGCCGCGAACGACAGCGCGATAGCCTCGCGCAACGTCACGCTCCGAATCGAGAACCGGACCGTCGAGACCCGGACGAACGAGACCGGTCACTTCGCGGTCGCCTACCGACCGACGCTGGCGTCGGTCGGCGACCGGGTCCGCTCGGTCAGGTTCCGACCCGCGAACGCGTCGCGGTACCTCCACGACAACGCCACGGTCAGGTTCGGCGTCGAGCGCGTCCGACCCGAGATAGCGGTCACGAACCGAACGCGGACGGTCGGGTTCGGCGACTCGCTGGTCGTCGACGGCACCGTCACCGCCGAGAACGTCTCCACGGGCGGGGTGCCGGTCGCGGTCACGCTCGCGGGGTTCCCGGTCGGGCGGACGACTACGGCGCCGAACGGGTCGTTCGACTTCGCGACGACGGTGCCGGCGAACCTCTCGACCGGCGAGCGACGAGTTCGGGTCCGAATCGCGGACCCGCAGTTCCGCGCGGCCAACGCCACCGTCCCGGTGACCGTCGAACCGACCGTGACCGCCCTCTCGATGACCGAGGTCAGGCGGATGAACGGAAGCCTGCTGGTCTCGGGCCGGTTGGCGACCGAGGGCGGGACCCCGCTTCCGAATCGCACGCTCCAACTGTCAGTCGGTGGGACCGCGGTGGGAACGGTCACGACGAACGCGACCGGCGGCTACGCGCAGGTCGTGCCCGTGCCGTCGTCGGTCGCCGGGAGTTCGAACGCCAACGTCAGCGCGTCGTACTCGCCGATCGGCGGAAACCTCGAACCGTCGCGGGCGAACGCGACCGTGACCTTCGAGACGGCCGACGGCGGTCCGCTCGACTACCCGCTGGCGCTCCGCGTCGCGGGACTGCTCGGTCTCGCTGTCATCGGCGTCGTCCTCGCGTGGCGACTCGGCGGTGACGACTGGGGCATCGGCGACGACGCGACGCCCGAGACGGCCGCGGCCGACCTCTCGGAGACGATTCCGGCCGACACCGAACAGTCCGCCGACGCGCTCCTTGACGTGGCTAAAGACTATCTTGAAGCTGGAGACAACGATGACGCCGTTTTGTTAGCGTACGCTGTCGCTCGGGTGCGTCTAGAAGAGTTGGTCGGCAGTACTTCGGTCGAGACACATTGGGAGTTCTACGAGCAATGTCGTGAGGCGGGTCTTGGCGAGGAGCATTTGGATAACCTGAAGCTTTTGACCAAAGCCTATGAGATCGCAGCATTCGCACCGAAATCAGTCTCAGAGACTACCGTCGTCAAGGCGGTGGAAGTCGCGCATGTCATCCGATCAGATGAGTGGGGTTGAACGGTCTGTAGTCACCCGAGTTTTCGGCAACGATTTGGAGAGTCCTACTGACTATTGACGACCCTAAATCGCTAAAAGTCATTACTGTTAATTCTCTTTTGTTGCGACAGATTTTAAAGACGGTGCTGCTGGATTTTATACAGATACTCAATTAACTCCGCCATGAGCGATAGAGGCGATTCTATTATTATAATGAAATATTTATAATAATATATAAAGAAAAATAAATTACTATATTATAGTAATAATTATAAAATATTATATAATAATTGCAATAAATTACTATAAAGGGTTGGAAGAATATATTGTTAACTTGCGGTTAGACGTATAGTGCCGGCAAACATTTCGGTGTTCTGAAATCGGTGCTGTTTGGCGGTTGGATAGAACTGAGGCATAAGTACCTAGGTTACATGTGAGGTAGCAGGCAATACAGAACGTTGACGTGGCAAGATCCCTCTAGAGGGGATCTTAGTTGTCCCCAAACCTTCTGCAGAAACTCTCGACGAACCCTAACAAATCGATTACCGCAAGCAGTGTCTCGAATGGCTGCTCGTATTTGGATAATTGAGAACATGCGCGAGCGCTTCCTGAAATCGAGTACGCCTCCTCGGCCGACGAACCACTCGCCGACGCCCACGCCGCACTACTTGTTATCGACTGAGACGAGTTCGCCGCGCTTGACCTAAATTCGCCGCGATGGCTACTCCTCTCGTCGTTGTCGGTTGCCATATCGTCGAGCTCCGACAGGATCTTTTCTACAAGGAATTGATATGGTCGTAGTCTGGACTCTGACTGGCCGTGCCGACCAGAGCGACCGAAGGGGCTAATCCAATTCGATGTCTAAAAAGGTCCATACGGCCGTGGAGAGACCCGCTGCCGGACACCTGCTGTACCTGCTAGTCTACCTGTTCCACCGACGCTCGCCGACCGGGCGTGTGACCTCGCGCTTGTCCCCGGTACGTTGTTCCCGGACTTCGTCGACAAACCGCTGGCGTGGACCTTCGGCGTCATTATGAACGGCCGTTCGTTGGCTCACTTGCCGCTCGCGGCCGTCTTCGTCATTGTCGCACACTAAACTCTCCTTGGACGACGGAACCTCGTGAACTGGCGATCGCGTTCGCCATCGCCTACGTCTCTCAGTTCTTCAGTGACCGATAGGCCTCAATGCTCACAGCCGACTACTACATCCTCGGATTTCTCACGTGGCCGGTCGTCCCCGCGATAGAGTACTCGACCGAACCGACCTTCGCCGCTTCCTCCACGGCTTGACACTCAGTTCGCGGATAGCGTTTAAACTTCTATTGGAATTTTCGCGTCCTCATTTTACTTTTACGACGGCGCTCCCAGTACCAGAATTATTATTGTAGTACCGCGATTAGTGCGGTGAAAATCTCAGTGTAACCCCGTCGGAACATATTTTGAAGTGTTCTCCGCCTCTGCACACGTCCGGTGACTGTTTGTAGAAGCAATCCACTAGAGTTTCCTGTGGAGAATGCACCCACGAACTGACCTTTAAAACCATGAACCGCCGGTCATTTCTCGTAGCGATAACTGCGGTCGCACTCGGTACGAGACTCCGAGAAAGATGCGCTACTACTTGTAACTACGGCTACGGAGGGACCACCGTGACGAACCACCGTTCGTCGAAATCCGGTCCCTCCCGAGCTGAATCCGAACCAGAACTGTCGCGCCCAAGACAGGAATTCGGAATGCACGGGTACGGCGGCGTCGAAACGTCCGGGTCACACTCTGAATAGCGTCCGACGGGATGCTTGCCACTAGCCCCACACCAGTGACCCGTACCATTTGCGGTTTGCGAGATATTATTCTGTGAATCACTCGAGACCTTCCTGAATCGTGGTCGTGGGCTCGCATCCGAGGAGTTCGCTAATATGATAAATGTAAGATTGACTCCATTTAGCATCGCCGCTGTGGCACTCAGTGTATTCGAGTTCGAGTTTGAGCGTAAGTCGGTCTGTATCTCCCGGACCAATGTTCAAATCTCGATGCTGTCGGTGTTCCCGACATTCATAACTCGCCGTCCGTAGCGTCCGCTTCCAGCAGGGTCCTGTTGGCCTGCACCACTTTTTGATGTAGGTTAAGCCCCGTGTCTGGTCGCCGTCGCCGTAGACGACTGGTGGTTCGCCGTTCAGACATCGCGAGACGAAGCTCGAGATGGCCATGTTCGGCCGCATTCGCGAGACATACACCGTCAAGTACCGAAGCGAGGTGGTCGGTAGGCCGTATACCTTCTAGTAGACCCAGACGTACTGCTCCTGTGCCAATTTCAACGCGCCGTAGAGACTCACCGGAGTTGTCGGATGGTCCTCTTCGTAGGGCAGGTACTCGGGTTTGCTGTACACCGACGAAGGACTCCCAACCACCCGGACGGCCTCTGAATTGTTGGCCGCCTCCAGCACGTTGACCGTTTCGTGCCCTTGATGTCGTTGACGTTCTGGGGTGCTCGACGCTGGTTGGGACGCCGGCCTTCGCCAACTGAGGGAAGACAACCTCCGCGTCTTCGACGGATTTCCGCACGGCCGCCTCGTCGCAGATGTCTACTTGGGCCAGTTCGTAGTTCCCGTGGGTCTCCCCGGCTACCCTCCGGATCTTCTTGCCATTGTGCTCCTTAATGATAAGGTTGTAGTACGGTTCGAAGTTGTCGAGTGCGATTACGCGGTGGCCGTCGCGGGCGACCTGTCGGCGAGATGACTACCGATGAACTCTGTGCTGCCAGTGACGAGCAGATTCTTCACCATCCCATTACGACCCCTCGTCTGCGGACACTCTGGTCGCGTTGCCTTCTGGGTTTCGCCCCGGAGCAGGCTTTCGGCCTTCTAACGGTCCTTGGGATACCTCCTGTCGACGCATCAGACGTCCATCCAGATGACGTTGAGGGTGCGACCGTTCCGCGCCAGGAAGGCAATGGCCTGGCTGATTTCGTACTCTCCACGGTTGGAGGTCCGGAGGATGTGACAGGCATGGAAGATGGCGGGGGAATGTATAGAAGCCGGTCATTACGAGGGTGCCAGTCAGGTCGTCTGCCTTTTCAATCTTGTCGGTTGTCTCGCCGTAGTCTTTGGTGTCACAGACCCCGTAGCGGCCCGCCTCGTCCTATGGGACCGAATCGGTGGGATGTCAGCGTCGCCCTGCTCTTCCTGCTGGCGTTTCACCACGTCACCGAGACTCACGTCGAAGATTCTGTCCTCCCGCATCTACATGAAGACTTTCTCGTTGTAATCCTTAACTGAATAGGTCGTGCACCAATTCTTGCTTTCGCACTGGTACGGGTCGGTGATTGGGATGGGGTCGAATTCGTTGTTATAAGGGTAGTTGGATGTTCTACTTGCATTAGTCCATTACCACGAACTCGTTGGCGTCGTGTACAGATAACTCCTCGAAACAGCGTGTAGGGATTGACTTCCCGACAATCTCGATTATCCCCTTCGGTCTCTCTTCGGTCAATAGCCGCAGTCGAATTCCCCCGTTATTAAGATATTTCACTCTATGAGAACACCTAAATAGCAACTATAATTGTAATAAATTCATTATAACCTTATAATTAATGGCGTCTCTGCTACGCGGATTCAGTGACGTTTATCCAGAAGTGTAACTTCCTATACGCTGTACGTGGCTCTGACGGTTCCTCGTTCCGGAAGAGAAGGTACTGCACCCGAAGGTTATCACCGACCATCGTAGGTTTAATAGCATGTGTTCGTGTCCACGACTCGTTGTGGTTTAGGAGGACATGAAATTGGTACAACTCCGTCTCTTCGTGCACGTTCAGCGAATTCTCCGTCACTTCACCACGTTGAATTCTGACGACAACCGTGTATGCAGTCCGCTCGTGTTCGTAATTGGTGATTCCGACAACCAGTTTGGTGGTTTCTCCCTGAACGAGTGTTGTCGGATAGTTCTCGGCTTGGAGTTCCCCGGCTGAATCTTCGTTCAACAGGTAGAATTCTGTGAACGTTTCGTCTTGCTTCGGGACTGCCACCGCGTAGGTGAGACTACTAACTGCAACGAGTAAAGCGAGAGCCAGTGTAACGTTTATGACTTTCTCGGTCCGATTACCGGGGTCCCAGAAGTAGACCTGGATCGAACGCCGCCACTGCGCGAACGGTACACGGAAGCACTCGTTGGATGGTACGTTCCGACGCCGGACGGCTGCGAGTACGGTCATTACCCCGGTGTAGACCCCGACCGCCAACACGACCGTCTCGACCCTGAATCCGCCTCTCGCTTGGTCAAGTACCAACCCAGTCATGGGGACGATAACGACGCTAAGCCAAACGGAGAAGATGAGGCGTTCGAACTCGTCTATTCTGTCGCTCCCGGGAAGTGATTCCACGACGATGCCGACTTCGATGTTCGGTTCTCCTTTTTCGGGGAAGAGGGCGGAGATTGTGGCGTATCCTGGCAGAAAGAGGACGAGCGGGAGACCGAATAGGAGTCCGAGTGGAGACTTTCGGAGGACTGGAATGAGAAGCGACAGAGATGCTACGCCGACGACTCCCAATACGATAGCAAGGTCGGTGGGAAATCGACGGACGGCAAGAAGGATCCTCGAACGTAGGAGCTTGGTGTTCACTATTACCTATTAACAGTCTAGCATTACATAACGATAGGCCAATTGTCTGGTGGTTGCAGACGATTGGAATAATAAAACTGTATTTCGAAGAGATTCCTGAGGGCGTGTCTCGAAGCTTTTATAGAAACTCAGGTGGCAGAATTTCCAATATCCGTTTTCCGATGACGTAGATGGACCCTAGGACCCCAAGGATGACGAACCATTTTAGTCTCCTGCGCCACCACGGCGCGACGTTAAAGGGCGACGTGAGTTCGACGAGGAGTAATAGACTGATGAACGAAGTGATAAAAAAAAGTTCGAGCGAGAGCAACCGCAAAAGTGAAAGGCTGACGACTATGACGAGCATCGCAACGATCTGGCCGTAAACAAACTGCTGGCTCCGTGGAAGCCTCATCGTTTCCTTTTCTACCTGCTTACAGGAGAAGATATCGGTGATTCCGGGACTCCTCAATACACGACGAACGCCCCGGTAATACTAAGAAAGTCGGCGCCGTACGTATTCTGGCATCGGATGGGGAGACGGAAAACACTACCAGGAATACGTAGAGATGCTATTCGACGACTTTGACCTATCGATACTCGTTAAGGTCCTAGCCATCATAGGATTGCTATGCATCGCATCCGAGGGATATTTCCTCGCTACCGTGCAAGGGGCGACAGAATTCGAGACCTCGGTCTACACGGCGTATCCATTCGCCTTTTGGCTCTGCTTCGGACTACTCGTCACGGTGGCAGTGAGTATCTACGCGGTCTCTACAATGACCCATTCGGCGGGATGGAGGTGGGGACTCGTTTTCGCAATGAGCGCTTACGCCATTCTGTTTTCCCTACCGTTCTTTCGGGGTTACCGACTCTACGGTCGCGGAACTTCGGATATACTCGCTCACTTTGGAGATATCAAGGCCATTCTCCAGACGGGGTCAGTACCTGACACGCTGTGGTATCCTTTCGAACACGTACTGGTGGCTGAACTGGTCCAACTCGGACTTTCGATGCGAATCGCTGCTGTGTTCGTTGGATGGGTATTCACGGTACTGTACATCTGTTCGATCGGGATCGCCGCCCGGCGTTTCTTCGGTGATAGACGAGCGTTGACCGCCGGGCTCTGTGCGGGGACTCCGCTTCTGTTTGGAACATATCATATTTCTCTCAGTCCGTCAGTTCTGTCGTTCTTCTGGTTCCCAATGGTTGTGGTCGTGCTGGAATTGTACCGGCGCACGAAGTCTGGACGGTATCTGGCCGTATTGATTGTTTTTCTGGTTGCGACTGTCTTTTTCCACCCCGTGACCGCGTTGTTCCTCGTCATCCTTTTCGTCACATCATCGGTATTCGGTTTTCTCTTCGAGTGGTGGACCGCTCGCCCAGTCTCTAAAATTTCGCTCAATCTTGGAATTGTTGGACTCCTATCATTACTATCGTGGTACATGACATTTACTACGTTCGAGTGGGCCGTACGATCCGTCGCCTATGGCCTCTTAAAGGGACACGTTTCGCCTGGAGAGGCCGAATTTTCACAAGCCGTTGAGGCCTCATTAACAGTGCCCCAACTCGTGATTCGATTCGTCCAAATTTACGGAGCCGTATTCGTCTATCTCTCTATTGGAGGAGCGTTCGCACTCTACCTAATTTACCGGGTTGTGACCGCTAAGCAGTCATACCTATATACATATCTCTCCTTGCAATTCTTCGTGGGTTTCGGCCTCGCTGGTGTATTCCTGAACGTTTATCTCATTGCGTTCTCCCCAATACGGGTCTCACGATACATGATAGTTCTCGCAGTCGTTCTCGTCGCATTACTCCTTTACCGTTGCACCGACACGAACGCGCAACTCGTTCCGGCTATCGTATCCATCATCATTATAGCTACTCTCCTCGGTGCTGGGACAGTCTACGGGCCGAACAAGCATCTCACTCATAAGGAGTACCAAGGGGCCGAATTCGTGTTGCGTCACCACAATGAGACAGTCCCAATTCGTTCGTTCTCCATCTCGTATAAGATGGAGGAATTCGTCTTCGGAACGGACCACCCCAATGCAAATCGAAAATCGTTCAGCGTTAAGGACAAACGGTACAGTCTTCCCCGCCATCTTGGATACGGTAGGAAACCCAATGAGTCCACAGCGCGTTCACTTGGTCCCGGATATCTTGTGACCAAACAGTTTGACCGCAAGTTCCATAAAGCAAAATACTTTACGGAGCGACAGCAAAGAGCATTCTTCCATCATAACAAAACTCACATTCGGCGTCTCTCGACTGAGCCGACAGTTATGAAAATATACGAAAATGGTGGTTTCGAAGCTTGGTACGTGACTAATAAGACCAAATCATGATTGGAGACGGCTTGCTGAATTGGAAACGAGGCGTTAATTCCATATTTGAGCCTCACCGCAGTACAATCAGACAGATGGTCTGGCAGGTCGGCGAACAAATCCACCGAACCGAGTGGATTCAACGTCTTCTGTGTCAAGACCATAACCGACCGCAGTTTGAACAGCATAGATCGAAATACTTCGAGTCCCGGTTCAAGCGCACACTGGGCCCCATCTTCCCCACGCCGTCTCCTGTCGTTGAAAATCCGGTACTGACTGCTGATGCGGTCACTGACTATGGCCGGGTAGACTCAGTGGCCGATCCGTTTCTGCTCGTCACAGACGATAGATGGCACATGTTCTTTGAGGTTCATAATCACGAAGCTGTTCCTTCCGCAGTCATCGGTCACGCGCTGAGTCACGACGCTGGGGTTACGTGGTCCTACAACGGGGTAGTCTTGAAGACTGACGACCATCTTTCGTTTCCATTTGTGTTTCGTCATGATAACTGGTACTATATGCTTCCGGACGCTTGGTCGAAAAGCGAGGTTCCCGCTCCTATTTCTCTTTATCGTACGCGGAACCTTCCTGACGGGTGGAGCAAGTGTGCCACTTTGGTACGACCGACTACGCCGATTCACGACTGTATCGTCTTCCAATGGCGGGACAGGTGGTGGGCGCTTACCGGTAATGGTCAAGACCTCTATTGTTATCACTCCCCTAATTTGGTTACTAATAGTTGGGATCAGCACCCCGAGAACCCAGTCGCCAGCGGTCGGCCCGAAGCATCACGTCCCGCGGGCCGACCCCACATCCAGGATGATGGGATAGTTGTCTACCTTCAAGATTGTAACGGGAGATATGGCCGCAATGTCCGTGCGTATCGGATAAACACGCTGACTCGCCAGTCGTACCAAGATGTGGAACTGCAATATTCTCCTGTTCTTGAGGCAGACCCCTGTCCAGTCGGCTGGAATTCAGGGAAGATGCACCACATTGATACCTGGCCGCTTGAAGACGGCTGGCGGTGTGTAGTTGATGGAAACGTCGGGTTCGGTCGTTCTGTCGTCGGAGATAACCACTGGAGTATTGGGATTTACGATCAGCGCGTACCTACATCTCCGAATTCATATGATCCCTCATTAATCACAGAGAGGCACGATATCTGAGTTGAAATTGACTAACTGTTCCCGGAGCTTCCGAAGGAAATCTAGGTTGTCCAGATTGTGACCACGGGAGAGACGAATATCCGAATAAATTGGAAGTGTACGTCTGAAGTCCTTCACTGCAAAACCGAGTGCGCTACAGTAATCGGTTGCACAAGCCCGTACGGTAGCTGAGAACCTATTATGTTCGAAGAACGTCTTTTGAATCATCTCCGACGTTGCGCCGAACTGATGGGTTCCTGTCGCTACGACGAGATGCATGAAGTCGAACATGGGCACACCTCGAACTGAAAACAGCTCCCAATCTATTACACCGTTAATATCGTCCGTGTCGGAGATGAGGATGTTCGACGGAACGAAGTCGCCGTGACATGGGGCTAAAAAGAGTAGGTGGGAATTGATGAAGGTCTCGGTTCGATCCGTCTCAGGGGGAACGCCCAACTCGTTGAGCCGTTCCCGTTTTACTTCTGCCTCATATACCCAGTATGGTTGAGTCCCGAGAAGAAAATCTATAAGCCAATTGACTGCTTTGCGGAGGAAGCCGACTGCTTCAGAGACGTTCTTTCTGACGATTCCCTTTGCTACTGTCCCGGAGACAAATTCCTTGAAGATGACTGGAACACCGTCGATAGTTTTTAGCGCCAGTGGTTTCTCGATACTCGTTTCGAGTGGTCCGCTCCCCTCCACTATATTGTTGACGGTCTGTAACGTCTCGTACTGGGTTTCGATGGCCGACGTACTCCATCGCGGAACGCGGCAGACAACCATTGGTTCGCCATCGCAATAGATCCGAATTGTTAGATACCTATATGTACCGCTACCGCTGTATACGGAGTACGAAACCTTGTCTCGGTCGATTGAGTGATTTTCGGCGATGTACTCGACGATACTCCCAATCATGTTCTCTTTTTCGCTCTCAGGAACAACGCCGGGGTGATCAGTTCAGACAGTCTGTCCGACATCGCTAGATCCACAATGTTCTCGATAATACTTGTCGGGAGTGAATTCCATCGATTGCGCAGCACTAACGTCAGCTGCTCTCGGAGATGGGCAGTAAGGGTGTCGATTCCGGAAAAGATTGAAACAGGGCTGCGGTGGTCAGGGACACCGAACGCAACTTCGACTTCGCAAAATCCCGCCCGGTGTAACAACCGTTCGTAACCGCGCTTCGTGTATCGACGAGTTCTAAGCCTTTTTCCGCTTGTCAGTCTCCGAAGAATCGTTCGCGCTATCTCCAACGCTCTTTCACTGAGATTCGATGTGTTATCGAGGAGAGTATACGGGCTGAACCAGTTTCTTGCTCGGATGTAGAGCTCCCCATGTGTCCTGAGGAGACTGTTAATTCGTTTGAGGTACGCCCGTTGGCTATGTCCTGGTACTTCTTGGGTCCGGTCGCTAATACAATGAAGGAATCCGTTATCGATTATGCGGTCAAAACTCCTGTTCTTGAACGGCGGCCAAAGTGGCGTAGCTGCTACCGACGTGAGTGAGTCTAACTCCAACGTATTAGCCGCAATAGCGGCTGCCTTAAGTCGCCCGAATGACGAATCAACGAGATAAAACTTGGCTGCTTTGGAGAGCGAGTGTTGTGATATTCCACCGTATCCTCTACCGATTTCGAGTACAGTCGCTTCGTCGAATTCCCCGAGGAGAGTCCAATCCGCTTGAACGGGGTCGAGCCATTCGTATTTTGCCTCGTCGTTTTCCTCGCAGAGTCGAGCGAATTGATCGAAAAACTGATCTTGGGAAAGTTGACGGAGTTCAGGCATTACCGCGTTTATATTGCCCGTCTCAACAGCGGAATATCGGACGACTCCATCATGGTCGATAGGAACCGTGTCGGCACAGGTCTTACAAACCCATTCTGCGTCTGTATGAGTCAAAGCCGTCGAACACGACTGACAGAGCAATGGACCTACTTTTTCTTCACTCATCTTCTGTAATTCACGGGCATTGTTGGGATTCCTTCTCGTACACCGAGTCGCCGTCGGAGTACCAACTTCCGGCTAACATATCCGAAAGACTTCACAGTCACACTTATAGTTACTCTATATTTACACTTTACCGGGGATAATTTCAATATTATAAAATATATGAAATAACGGGTGTATGATTCCTCCATGACCAGTCTTCGTTGCCTTCTACAAGCCATCTTAGCCCAAATATTGATGCAAAAGTAGATAGATGTGGTAGGTATGGATATCCGTGTGCGAAATGTACTGATATATGTGGCTGATGCAGTGCGATACGACGCTGTGAGTGAGGAACTCGCTACGCTCGGCCCAACGTACAAAACTATTTCAGCTTCGACGCACACACCGACATCGTTTGGAAGTCTCCTTACAGGATTGTATCCGCCGTCGAACGGCATTATCAGTTTCAATCACTCTTCACCTCATGGGATAGAGTCAATATTCGACGCCCGAAACTTCCATGTCTCTCTCGCAGCTGTTGGTGGCATGAACGACACTATTGGATCCATTTTTGGAGGCGTTCCACGTTCGACCATCAACGAGGTAGAACCTCCCTTTATTCACGTTGTTCGAAGACCGGGTGGTCACGCCCCCTACGATGGGTTCGATATGAACGTATACGAGTACAAGACCGAAACTGCTCAGGAGTACCTCTATAACATTACAGACGATCCTAAAAAGGGACGCGAGGATTATCAGAACGCCGTCCAGCAGTCACTTGCTGAATTCCAACGGAACATCGACATCCTTGAAGAACGAAACCTGCTGGACGACACGTTGATAATATTCACAAGCGACCACGGAGAGTTACTCGGAGAATACGGATACTTCGGACATACACATCTGGCCACCCCTGAAGTAGTATACGTTCCGACGACGTTCATACATCCCGACCTTCCCGTTTCGCGGGGAACTGAACTTCTCCACCACGTAGACGTTCTTCCAAGCATTCAGACTGTAACTGACGACGAGTTCGATATCGGCCGAACTCACGGCACTCCGTTTGGCAAAGGACGGACAATGGGGTTTAATTATTTTGAACACGTTACGTACCGCTATCTCCCTGATGTAGTCAAACGGGCCGCCGGATTCTTCACAGGCCGTAAAAGTCTGAGTCTTTGGGATAAGGACGGCGGACATGTTTTCGTTGAAGGTTCACACCCTAGAGTAGGAGTCCTGTTTTTGGGACTGCTGTCAATGACACCCGAGGGGCGTCAAATACTCCGCCACGATGATAGGTTGGATTTACTCTCCCGATTTATGCCTGGACATCGAATCTACGACTCGCCGAACTTTTCTGCTGAAACAGCGCGCTCGAAAATCGATCGGATTCTCGCGGAGGACACCGATTTCGACACAAGGAAGTTGGATGAGGGAACAGTCTCTCGACTCCGTGACATGGGCTATATGTAAATTGCCACCGTGGTCAAGGTGTAGAAATATATGAAATCGGCTCACCAGGAGATTCTGTAATTTTTGAGGAGATTCTGAACGATGACTCGATGGTTTCGACCGAACAAGACTAATACAACAGTGTAAGTAATTACCCCGATCGCGACGAGTCCTCCCACTACTTCCCATGACTCCGGCTTAAGAACCCACTTCAGGACAGAAATCATGATGTACATCAGCACTGCGGCAACCGTCTGTTCAGCAAACGGTCTTGAGACGATCCGGAACTGACTTACTTTTTGCTGCAGAAACCGGACCGACCATGCGTACCGGACGAGTTCGGCCACAATCGTGGACAGAACGGCTCCAATGGCTCCAAGCCACGAAATGAGCCAAATCCCGGTAATAGTGTTCACGATGAGAACGGCAACTATTATTTTCATCGTTTGGTCTGGACGGTCCAGTCCTTGTATGATTTGAATCAGCGGACTGGTCAAGGACCGTAGGACGCGATGGGCGGCGAGGCCGACGAGGAGTGGTGTCGCTCCGATATACTCTGGACCGAAAACCGTAATTACGAGTTCGGTATCCAGCGCCAGCACGCCGAACAGAATCGGAATTGATAGGATGCCAACGTACGATACCGAATTCGTGATATCCTCCGAGATGTTCAGGCCTTTGGCCGAGCGCGCAGAAATCTTGGTCATAAGTCCTTCGCCGATGGTCCGAGCAAGGTACATTCCGGGAAGGGTAATCTTCCAAGCCACCTCGTAGTACCCAACCACAGTTGGCGTCAATAGAACTCCGAGGAGGAAGATGTCGGTTCGCCCCGCCAGCGAGCCAATCCACCGCTGGGGGATGCTGTAACGAGCGTACTTCCAATACCGCTTAATAAGGTCGGTGGTCGGCGCTTTCGGTAACCTGTAGAGAATGTACAGGCCGATAGGAATCATCAAGGCGGACGCGATAACAATACCGTACACTATTCCCGCTACCCCAAACCCCATCACGATTAAACCAATCTGGATGGGCAGACGGATGTACGACCGCAGGGTTTCGAGCCAGTGAGACACATTTATTCCCCCTCGTGCTTGAATCAGAGGGAGTAGCGTCTCAAAGTTCGCCTCCGTTATCAACAAGAGCAGGATGAACGCGACGGTGTGTTGGAGACCGGTGTATTGTTTGATTACGTCCTCAAAGGCGAAAAGAACGACACTAAGACCGAGAATCCAAATCAGGTTGAAAAGGAGTTGTATCGCTATCAATTCGCCAGTTCGTTCTGTTTCCTCGGAGAGGCGCTTCTTCCCAGCCACTGCACCACCTTTCATCGGCTGATTCGCAAACTGAAGGAGAACGAACAGCAGTGCCATACCGCCGAAGGTTTTCGCTCCGAGGATACGTGCGAAAATGATACTCCCGATGAGGCTTCCGATATGGAGTGTCGCCTTCGCTATCGTAGCGCCGAAGGCCTGCCGACCGATAGAGAGGGAGTCTACGTCAGCCATCGTTTTGAGTAGTGACCAAGTTTTGTGCAGGATATGAATTAGCGATTAGGGATGTTGAAGCCATCGCTACTGAACATTGGCTGAGAGCTACTGGTGCCGGCTTTCGGGTGATGTGGGAAACGAATCCGCGACCATCTAATATCCGTGCGCCCGTCACTCATACTCTACGCCTCACAATAATACTCCCGCTTTAATCACGGTTAAATATCCATAAAAAGAAACGAGTATTTCGTTTCGTCTATTACCCGTAAATCACAAATAAGCTTATGTGTAGATCTCACCTTGGTCGTCTATGACTAATCCACTTTCGATGTCGGCAACGCCTTCAGACGCCGACCACGACGAAGTCTGCGCTTTGTTCTCGAAGACTCTGCCACCGTTAACCTTGTACTTGTGACCTCTTAAATCACCAGTGTTACCACCACGGACATAAAGGCTGGTGTGGCCTTGCTTCAGACGGACTCCGTTCGCCACGTTACCAGAGCCGAAGTCACAATCTACAAGTTCCATCTGTGCGGACTTGTAGAGAAGTATCGCCTGATAGAGGTCTGAGAAGGCAGTGAAGTCAATCTCGCTCATGTACACAACACCGCTCGTGGAGTGGACTTGTACTGCGGCAGTGTTAGTCGGGTCGACGACGCCGGTCGTGCTCGTCGGTCGGAGGTTCGACAATGCGACTGCAGAACCGACAATATTCGTGACGAAGATACTGTTAACCTCTGGCTTGCCATTAATCCCGTTAATCATCAATCCAGCCTGCAGTCCTCGGTCTCCGACGTGGTCAATGGAGAATACGGACGGAACCTGTATGTTCTCATCGTACGGCCCCTTGTTGGCGTTGATATTGATATTGTATTTATGCCGTAGAAATAGCGGGACACTGTTGAGTGCTCCTTGAATCGTTTCGTAGTCGTCGGGGACATTGATACTCTTCGGACCGTTGGTGATGAAGGGTCGGCTCTCCCAGCCAGTCTCTCCAGCGGCCGAACCGATTTCAGCGTTTGCCGCGCTCACGCTCTGAAACGTTGGATTCTGCCCGGACGAACCCAGTTGATACCACGAGGTTCCGTCGCCGATGAACTCGTTCTCTGTGTCGGTGGCCAGAAACTTGGCGCCCTGTTTGGGTTTGTAGCTATCGAGGTTTGACTCCGCATCCCGAATTTCGATGTCGGTGTCGATACGCTCGAAGTTCTCGTTCAGTGGGGTGTGCCAGTTGGTAGTCCCCTTGGAGGGGGTGTTGTAGTTGTGGTTATTCGTCATTGTTCTTACTCCGTATCTATTATTGGGTCATAGGGATGGATTTTGATCTCCATATATTCTACAGCCAATCCAGGATTCTCCATCACTCCACTTCAATGTTTCTAACCTTTCTTATAAGGATATCTAATCCGCTAAGTATCTTTCCGCATCGGTCACCCGCTTTACGATAAGCACGCACGTTTGAACAGCCGGAGGTACTTCCCTTGTCAATAGTTTCAAACTCAAAAGACTACATTGGGGAAAGTGGATAACGGGCGCTTATTGACCGAGTAAGCTGAAGTACGACTACCAACGTGATCGATCACGCGAAACTTCACATTTCCTTCTCCACTATTAATTTATTATAGAAAAATTATTATATTTACACTTGGAGAGAAATCGCCCTCTTCCGACATTGGATTTCGACTCAGGAAATCCCACGTTTCCTGAGGATAAGTACCGTTTGTGGGGCTAAACAAACGTACGGATATATATTTTGTATTGTTGAGAAAGCCATAGCAATATGGAGGTGGGGATGAAATGACCACTACTGAGAACAGTAAATGGGAATCTCAAGCGAAATATCGGCGACGACTGGCTATCGGTATCCCAATTACGAAAAACGTGGACGCATTGGCCCGGGTCGTACTCCGAGCATATGACCGTGGAGTTAAAGTGTTCATTTGGACCGGCCAGAAGGATACTCTATCTTTAGAAGGTTTCCGCTCACTAGGAAATGTTGAACTTGTGTCACCATCCACTCATGATGCTACTGACCATAGTACGCGGGAAATCCTTGCGAAGGTCGCTCGCGAACAGGGCCATCCGGGTATTATATTCCATAAATGTATAACTGAATATATAGATTACGAACAGACCGAGGAGAATTTTAAACTGAATGAAAGATACGGATCAGAATCAATTTCGCTGCCTACGGCAATACAGCCATACTCGTGTCACTGTCTTGTGGCTATTCCTGCATACAATGAAGAGGAGTCCATCCGAGAGGTGGTACATCAGGCTAACCAATACACGGACAACGTCATCGTGATTGACGATGGAAGCGACGACAATACCGTACAAATGGCCGAAAAGGCAGGCGCCAATACAATTTCGCATGACGAGAACCGAGGTTATGGTGCGGCGATTCAGACGGCTTTCCGCGTCGCCCGCCGGTTTGACCCGAAGGTGCTCATTACCCTTGATGGGGACGGGCAACACGACGCTAAAGATATTTCAAAAATGCTTGAAGTAATTGAGAACGACAAGGCCGATATCGTTATCGGAAGTCGGTATCAGACCGGAAATGCGAGGGGTATTCCTCGCTATCGGATATTCGGACTATGGATTGTGAATTTTCTCACGAACCTCAGTCTCGGATTCAATCAAAAGGCTTGGATTCGAGACACCCAAAGTGGATTCCGCGCTTACAACTCTTCAGTTCTCCAAACACTGGCAGAATCCACCGACATCGGGGACGGTATGAACGCAAGTACAGACATCCTTTACCACGCCAACAATTTAGGGTACGACATCCAAGAAATCGGGACAACGATACGATACAGTGTCGATAATACAAGTAGTCAGAATCCGGTTTCTCACGGATTAATCCTCGTGAGCAACATCCTCCGGACCGTAGAACAGGAACACCCAATCCTACTTTTCGGAGTGCCGGGCCTAATACTGACGTTGTTCGGTCTCGGATTTGGCTATCTGACGGTCATCAACTTTATCAAATCCGGGAGATTTCCGCTAGGAGTCTCGATTATTTCGACGCTGTGCCTCCTTTTGGGCATCCTCAGCTCCATCACTAGCATCATACTCCATGCCATTCACACGCAGTCATGAATCGAAATACTCTCCGAATCCTCCGCGTCGCAGGTGACGTGTACCCTGAACGTGTGGGCGGTGGAGCCATCCACGTCCACCTTCTTTCGAAGCGACAGGCAGAGATGGGCCACGACGTAACCCTGTTCACATCCGACTACGGTGACGACGACGCACCACGCCATGACCACCGCGACGGATACGACCTTCGTCGCTTCAAGGAGGTTTGTCGCCCATTCGGAAATACGATAACGCCGGGCCTCTTCAAGTCGCTCCGCCGGGTTGCAGACGACTACGACATTATTCACGCTCATTCGCATCTCTACTTCAGCACAAACCTCACTGCAGCACTGACACGTGAAATAGACACACCGCTGATGGTGACGAACCACGGACTCTACTCCCAGTCGGCACCCCACTGGATTCAGGAGTTGTTCCTGTCGACCGTTGCCCGGTTTACGTTCAACTCCGCGGAGCGCGTCCTTTGCTACAGCGAAACCGACCGCGACCGACTAAATGGGCGGGGCATCAGCAGTTCAATTAGCGTCATTCCGAATGGCGTGGACTGCTCACACTTCCAGCCGGACTCCAACGTCGAGGAACGACCGCAAGTTCTGTACGTGGGCCGCTTGAACCGGACCAAAGGTGTGGATAAATTAGTAGATGCGTTCGCCCGAGTACACCGAGAGTATCCCGAGGCTCGTCTCAAAATCGTCGGAGATGGTCCGTTCGCACCCGAATTAAAAGAACAAATAGTGGACCTCGGAATCTCGGAGACAGTCAAGTTCGCCGGGCGTGTGAAGAATCGGCAACTCCCCGAGATGTACGACGAGAGCGCTGTTTTCGTACTTCCGAGCGAGACCGAAGGATTCCCTAGGACCGTGCTGGAGGCGATGGCGTGTGAGACGCCGCCGATTACTTCTGACCTGCCGCAACTCAAAGCGGCACTCGACGGTGTCGGCAGGACAGTATCCCCGGACAATATTGAGACACTCGCTAATGAGATAGTTCGGCTGTTGGCCGACGACAAAACGCGGCGTTCGATGGCTACCCGCGGCCGTGAACTCGTTCGGGCCAAATACTCGTGGGAGCAGACCGTTGCGAGGACAACTGAAGAGTACTATAATGTGCTGGAGGAGGTTCATGAGTAAGCCGAGACACACGCTCTGGTACCTCATCACCGCACTCTCGGTTGGGGGTGCCGAGAAGACGCTTGTTCGTCTCGCAAACGACCTTGACCACGAGACATTCGACGTTACTATCTGGACGATTTTCGACCAGAACCCCCTAGCGGCCAACCTTGTCGACGAAGTGACCCTGCGAACGCTCGGCGTCGAAGGCATCACACCCGACGAGGGAAACCACTACGTTACCGGGGCCTCAAACTCGCTCGACTACGTCCGTGCGCCGGTCCGATTTTTTCGAGCGGTCCGGCGAGAGGAGCCAGATCTCGTACAGTCTTTTCTCTTCTACGACAACGTAATGGCCAGATTCGCCGGACTGGTCTCACCGGAAACCGTCGTAATTACCGGAGTTCGGTCAGTCCCGAACGAAACTCGATGGTCTGTCGAGACTGTCGAGCGGACGACTATTCGTCTTTCTGATGCCATCATCTCGAACTCGGAGGCTGGGGCCCGCCTTGCCCGCGCTCGCGGTGCGAACCCGGGGGACGTGACGGTGATTCAGAACGGCCGCGAGATAGACGTGTTCCGCGAGGCCGACCAGGGCTTTTTCCGAGAGGAGTTCGGTATCGCCCCTGACGCCCCGGTATTCGGCACGGTCGGTCGGCTTATCGAACGGAAGGGCCATCACGACCTCGTAGCCGCTATGCCCACGATACTCGACCGCTATCCCGCGGCGGCACTGGTCCTAGTCGGTGAGGGCCCAGAGCGTGAGGCGCTCCGTCACCGAGCGAGCGAACTGAATTGCGAAGACTCGGTTCACTTTGCGGGTGTTCGTGACGACATCCCTAGAATACTATCAACGTTCGACGTATTCGTTTTCCCGTCGTACTTCGAAGGTCTTCCCGGTGCACTTATAGAAGCGATGGCAAGCGGACTCCCCATCGTCACGACTCCGGTTGATGGAAACCGGGAACTCGTAGAGAACTACCGTCACGGCGTGTACGTCTCGCCGGGGGAACCATCAGAAATCGCTTGGGCCGGAATTCGACTGCTAGATAACCCAGAACTGGCCTCGTCGCTCGGAACGGCCGCACAACGGCGCGCTCAGAATAAGTACACCACCGACCGAATGGTCCAGTCCATCTCGAATCTGTACCGATGTCTCACCGAGAACGAGGTGGAGAGCTAGAATCTACGCGTCGAGGGTCTCGATGAGGTTTGCGTACTCGTCTACGGCCGCCTCCACAGAGAAGTCACTGGCCCGATCGCGAAGAACGTCGTCATATTGCGGCCGTTCGAGGACGGAGCACAGTGCTTCTGCCAGCGCAACGTCGTCACCGACTGGGACTAACGGCCCGTACTCGCCACCGCGAAGTATCTCCCGCGGTCCATGGGGGCAGTCGGTCGAGACGACCGGACAACCGCAGGCCATTGCCTCGACGAGTACGGTCGGAAGCCCCTCGAACCGGGATGAGAGGGCGAAGGCGTCAGCGTTCCGCATCCACGAATAGGGATTCGAGACGTATCCCGGGAAGGCTACGCGGTCATTCACTCCGAGCTCGCGCGTCAGGGATTCGAGTTGTCGCTTCTCGCTTCCATTGCCGAGAACGACGAGTCGAGCGTTGTCGTGTTCGTCGCTGATTCGTTCGAATGCGCGGATGAGGGTTTCGTAGTCTTTCTCGGGTTCCAGGCGACCAGCAGAGAGGACGACGGTCTTTTCGTCGGCGCTCAACCACCGATTGTCGAGATCTTCGAACGACCGTCTGATTAACTTCTCGCTCACAATGGGGTTGGGAATGCACTTGATGGCTTCGCGTTTGACCGGACTACTGTCTGCGAGATCCCGAGCGACACCTTCGGAAACTGCGACCACGGCGTCCGCGAGAGGGTATAATCGCGTGGCGACCCGGTTGACGATCCGGTCCTTTCTCCCCGTCTGCATCCCTGCCGTCGTGTGTTCCGTCACGACGACCCGGTTCGGCATACGGGTGAGAGCAGACGCTATGAGTGCGGAGACGTTGGCGTAAGCCATGGCCGAAATCAATGCCGTCGGGCGATTGGACGAGAGATATCTCTGTATCCTTGGCATTGCTGCACCCGACCCCACAATTGGTATACGGGGCGTGTTGAGGTCAATTCGGGCTACGTTCTCGTCCACCGCTGACCATAGCTCACCCTCGTTGTAAGCGACGAGGAGGTCAACTTGATAGCCTCGCTTGGCGAGTTCGTTTGCCAGCGTGACCGTGACCTGTTGGGCACCTCCGCCGTACAGATTCGGGAGGAAGAAGGCGAGTCGTTTTCGACCCGGCTCGGATTCTCGTCGGGTCGTGGATTTGAGTTGTCTCATCGTCGCAACTCACCTGCTGGCGGATCAATAAACTCCTCGAACCACGTTTCAAGCGTTACGAGATCCCAAATTCGATAGCCAGCATCGGTCCTATATTTCTGGTGGTCGCAGAACGTCGATTGGAGACCCCCTCGGTCGAAGGCCGGGCGGTCGCCCAACCGCTGGAGCCTCTCGGCGGCCCAATCACGGAGTTCGCCTCTGAACCACTCGTTGACCGGAATCCCGAACCCCTGCTTCGACCGGTTATAAATCTCATCGGGGAGCAGGTCTTCGAACGCCCGCTTCAACAGCCACTTCTTCTCGCCCCATCGCCACTTGAGATGGGCGGGGATTCGGGCTACGAATTCGATAAATCGGTGGTCAAGGAAGGGCGAGCGGACTTCCATCGAGTGGGCCATGCTGGCACGGTCTACTTTCACTAACAGGTCGTCCGGTAGGTAGGTCGTGATGTCCACGTGCATCAGTTGGTCGAGTCGAGTCGCCCCGTCGGATGCCTCAAACGCAGTTCGGAGTTCGGCGAGTTCGGCCTTCTCTGCGGGACCGTTCCAGATAGCGTCGAGTTCGTCGTTGAGTGCATGGCAGACGAATGTCGCGTACTGGCCGATTCGGTCTCGCTCCGTAGCATCGAGAAACCGACGCGCGTCACGAACCGCTCGCCCGTACTCGCTCGACTTTTCGAATCCGTTCACCTTTGGAGCCAGTTCGAGGGCGCGGTCAGTCGCGGTCCGGACAACCGCTGGAGTTCGCTTGGTTGCTGTGGCGAGGCGGTCCCACGTGTATCGGTCGTAGCCCGCGAAATTCTCGTCCCCGCCGTCACCCGTGAGGGCGACAGTGGTGTAGTCCGAAGCGATTTGGGAGACATAGTATGTCGGAAGCATTGACGGGTCGCCGAACGGAACCTCGTAGTGCCGGACAAGTTTGGGTAATATGTCGATGAACCCTGACGTGACCGTCAGCTCATGGTGGTCCGTGCCGTATCGCTGTGAGACCGTTCTGGCGAATTCTTGTTCGTTATACGCGTCTTCTTCGAAGCCGATTGAATAGGTCGAGACCGCTTCGTCGGATACCTCAGACGCAACTGCGGTTACCACTGACGAGTCTATACCGCCGGACAGGAAGACGCCAAGTGGCACATCGCTTCTAAGCCGAAGCCGCGTCGCTTCGCGGAGTTGCTCCCGAAGTAGATCTGCGATACGACGAGGTTTCGGATGGAATTGGTCGGCAAATGAGAGTTGCCAGTAGGTTTGCTTCGAGAGGCCGTTTTTTCCGACAATTGCGTACTCGCCAGGCCGAAGTTGTCGAATCCCCTTAAATCCCGTCGCCGGATTCGGGACGTACTGGTAGGTTAGATACGACCGAATTGCTGAGTAGTCGGGGTCGGCCTTGACCGCTTCATCCTGTAGAATCGCCATCACTGTCGAACCGAACACGAACGTATCGGTTTTGGGGTCTCGGTGGTAAAATAGCGGTTTTTGCCCGACTGGGTCGCGGGCCAAGAACAGTCGTTCGCGCCTCTCATCCCAGATTGCGAACGCGAACATTCCCCGGAGCAGCGACAAACAATCTGGGCCGTACTTCTCGTAGAGATATAACAGCACCTCTGTGTCGGTTTCCGACCGAAAGGTCCGGTCGGAGACGCGCTCTCGTAACTCCCGGTAGTTATAAATCTCTCCGTTGAAGACGATATGGAGCGTCCCGTCAGCGTTCGACATTGGTTGTCGGCCCGCCGAACTCAGGTCTAGGATACTGAGTCGGCGGTGGGCTAACATCGCGGAGTCGGAAACGTAGATACCTTCAGCGTCTGGCCCGCGATGGGTCAGACAGTCGGCCATTCGTTCCCCTAACTCCCCGCTCGGTTGCTCCGAGTAAGACACCTTCCCGGCGATACCACACATAGTCTTACACCACAACCTGAACTCTTATTATTATTGACCCTCTTAACGGCGGTGTTCAGGAATTTACAGACGAACGGCTGCCAAAGTCGCTTTGAACGTCGCCAGAAATGCCAAAGCAAACGGGGAGTTGTTCCTCTTAGATATTTACAACTATAATTATATAATTTTAATACATAAATATGTATAAAGTAAAATTCAATAATATTATTGTTATATTATATGTATGGGGATAGAAAGTGGTCTGAAGGCTGTCCGACGTCTTTCTTCCGAGGTCGTGAGTAAGTACGGAGAGGTCGCGATTGACGCTGCAGTACGCCGAAACGATTTCCTTCATGTGAAGAGGCATGCACTGCGCGTGGAAGAGTCGCGCTAGACAAGGGTTGGATTTCAACCTGTACTCGCACACCGACGGTTCCAATTCGCCAACGAGTTCAAACCGCTTGCGTTCCGGTTCCATTTCTGCTCAGATGATGTCTCGAATTAACAGCTCTGTCACTAACAAGTCGGACGTGGGCTTGCCATCGCCCTGCCACCAATAGATGGCGTCCTCTTTGAGTACGGTGTTACCGCCGTCGAACTCGCCATCGACGTTGCAGGCGTATCTATGGAAAGTCCTCGCGGAGTACGTTTCCGAGCGTCTCAACGAGTTCCATCTGGACGCCGTCGGTCGTACCCTGCGCTTTGACCCATCGTCGAACCATTTCTTATATTGGTCGAAGCCAGTCGGTCTTAACGATCCGTATCGGTCCTCCGGCGTTTTGCGGATGTTTCCCCGGTCGTCTCGATTGAATTGCTCCATCTCCCCGACTTACGCTCCCACGTCCTAATATCGGTTAGCACACCCTACGGACACGTTACCTAGTCGAATTTCCGTTTCGAAGTAGGGGTGTAACCCCCAATGAAGCGTAGATGATTCGCTCGGCCTTTCGTTGCTTTCATTTTTCGGGGTTCACAAGGGCCGGACCGAGAGTTGGCAGATCGATACTCTACGCCGAGGAGTGGCAAGTCGGAACGGCCACTTTGTGAGGTCGAAACAGAAAAGAATCTGACGAATTCTCCGTCTTTAAGACCCATTAGCGGATAAACCACAGAATTGGTCTCATCGGCAATTGTGATCTATACTTCGAAGGGGCAGAAGGGGTCGTCTGCTCGGCCCCATCTGGGCGTCCCAACACTCCTTGTCTTCGCCAGTTGTGCGAACGATGTCTAGACCTGTTTTAGTCTCATAACATCCTAACGCCACTTAGACTTTCATCTAATTCGCAAACTATTGCGTATCTTCTGTTGGATGCGAGATCTCGTTTTAATTATTGAGCATACCGATACAACTTCACTCGTGTATGTCTATAATATTTGATAATGCTAATTTGTGGGCGTGCTGTCTGTATTCTAGATGAAATTCCTTCAAGGACGCTCACTTCCTGGGGAACTCCCGTCCACCCTGTACGAATGTATTTCCGGCGGTATCCGGCGAGCAGTCGCACCGGCCTACTTCCGTTATCAATCAAAGCGTGCCGACTGGAAACATGACCCACCACGGGTTCGTAAGCCTCGACGGCGAGATGCGCCGAAACACGTCCTCGTCATAGTGATTGATGCACTCCGCCCAGATTCCGCCCCGAATCTTCCCCTCGAATTCACGACGTGTATTACTCCCGGAACTTGGACGTTTCCCTCAGTGACGAGCATTCACTCGGGGTTGTACCCCCACGAACACGAGGCGATAGCCCACACCTATCCCGACGATGAGAGCTACGCGATTCCGGCCCAACCTACCGATATACGGACGCTCCCTGCTGAGTTTGAAGTTGTGGGCTACGACACCTACGCCGGGTGCGCGTTCATGGTTCCGTTTCTTGCACTTCGCGGGTGGTATCAGACTCATCGGGTATACCGTAATGCCCGGAGCGAAGTCGTGCTGGAGGGATACCGGAACTGGCGCCGGAACCAGACCCGATCATTTGCGTATCTCCACCTTTCCGACCTCCATACGCCGATTTCGCCCCCAAAACGCTATCGAGGAGGCCTCCCAGGCGAGGAGTACGTGCTAACCGACGACGGTACACACGAACTACGACACTCTAATCGTTGTGAAGTGTACGATGGTTGTCCCGACTGCCGAGAATTCCGGAAACGCCGGCTTGAACTGTACAAGTGCGCCCTCAAATACGTCGAAGACCAATTGCGGCCGCTCATCGAAGAAGTCCGCGACGATACACTCATCGTAGTCACCGGTGACCACGGCGAGGCCGTGGGCGAACACTACGAACTCGACTACCAGTTCACAGACTCCAGGCCTAACGCAGGTGTTGGTCACGGCGGAACCCCGTTCGACTCCGTAGCTCGTGTTCCTCTTGGAATATTGACTCCAGACGAACCGGCGTTCCTACCTGTCGGCGGGTGGGCGAACCTTATTGACCTTCCGGGGACTGTACTGGCGTCGGTCACCGATGAGGAACAGAACCCTTTTCCGGGTATGCGGTGGCAGGAGCCCATACCGGAGGACAGAACGGTCTTTTGTGAAGCGTCGCGGTTCGGAACAGAACGCAAGGCTGCGTACTGCGGACCTAGAAAACTCATCCGGTCGGAGACCGACGACGTGACGCTCACCGCTCAGGTAGTTCAAGACGGCGAGCAGTTCAGGCAGATTCCTGAAGACATCGAGTCCGAATTACTCGATGCGCTTCCGCCGTCCTGGGATTCAATTAAGCCCACCCCACAAGTTTCGAAGACGGTCAGGGACCGACTCGAAGAACTGGGATACACTTAGGCCACCACCTACCTTTACGTATTTGGCAGGTGAATGAGTGAATAACGACATTGAATTCGATACATGGGGGGACTTACTGCTCGCGTTTACGATAGCATTTCAGAGGTGGATCGAAATCAGTGGAACAATCTAATCACCCAGTCGGGCACTGGATCGGTGTTTCATAGCTATGAGTGGTTGTCCGCCGTAGAATGTGGTATCGGCGATGACCCGCGTCACGCGGTCGTTAGCAAAGACGGTAACCCCCTAGCTGTCTGCCCGAACTTTGTTACGGAAATCGACGTTCCGGATGCACTTAATCGCTTGCCAATTGACCCCGTTTTTCGGGTTTTGAGTTCGATCGAACCCGGATTCGGAGGTATTGTATTCTCCTCAAAGAAGGAGATGGCTCTGCAAAAAACCCTATCAGAACTTAAATGTGAAACCAACGACGAGGTGGTTGCTCACAGGGTCATCGTCGCGGATTTGGAGTATGTCCAATACTCATATTTGCTCTCAAAAATGGGTTATCGACCATCGCTGAACAGTTGCCGTTTCGTGCTTGACCTCACTACTGATTGGGATTCCCTCCTCGGCGGATTCTCCACTTCCCGGAGGAAAGATATCCAGAAGGCATTTCAGGGGGGAATCAAGGTCTCTATCGCAGAACTCGACGACCGAACGCTTGACCGATTCTACGACACGTATCAGGAGACACTCGCTCGACTCGGCGGTGTTCCATACTCGAAACAGTTCTTCGCAAGGATATTCGAAGATCTCGAAAGTTCTATACAGGTGTTCTCAATGGAACGGGACGGCGAAATCGTTGGCGAACACCTGTACGTCCTCGATGAAGGGCGGTCAACCATGCATCACCTCTTTACCGCTATCTGTGATGAACACCTCCAGTACTCGCCATCGGCCGTTCTCCATGGGCACGCGATACAATGGGGAATCGATAGCGAATTTGAGGAGTACGACTTCGGTTCGACCAGTGGTGACTTTCGGGATGGTATCTTTTCGTTTAAGAAGCAGTTCGGCGGTGACCCGATTCCAATTCTTCAATGGGAGCGCGGTTATGACCCTGTCCGTTGGAACGCCTACCGTATCGGGCGGTCGGCGTTTCGTCGGTACGGCGATACGGTTTCCAATTACCTCTCGGAATTCGGTGAATAGTCGGGACGACTGTCGCTGTCGCTCAATTCTCCATTTAGAGTGTTGTCTTCCACGCTGACGAGAGACGACAACCACATCCCTCCGTGAAAATCCGCATCGTAGTAAAAATTGGCCAGTGTGTCCGTCCTGAAGATGGCTATCCTAGTTCGACCTACTCATCGCCTCGTCTTTCCGATTTCGGAATTCTGCTTCGAAGGGGGTAAACGGTGGTAGGCCTGTCAGACGACACCGTTTCTCGGGTTGTCGTAAGCGTCTTGGCAATAGCCGTAGTGATAGCATTCGTCTCGGCGACGAGCAATTCGGCTGCGGCGTTCAGTCTTTATAACCCTGATCGGGAGGAAACTAGCGAATTCCCTGAACAGGATGGCACGAGTATAATCGAGATACAGGTCTCTCGAAACTCGCCGACCTACCGTTCGATACCTACCAACGGTGGTTTCACCGTCGTTCTCTCCACCCATCCCATCGTATCACCGCCCGAAGACGCCGACGTGCGGAAGTTCGTCCGCGACGGCGCCACTCTCCTTGTCACGACGGACGCTGGCTGTCACATCAACAATCTGTTCTAATGCGTCGACGCAGATGGACGGCCGATCGCTTCGAGACCATTAGTCGAACTTTCGGATGCCGTCGAGGCCGACGCAACTCGAACGAGCGACCACCCTTTCGTTTTTGACTCCGAACGGGTGATGCTGAATTACGCCACCATGATTCGGCCTAACGGCACGACGCCCTTCGCCATTACGTTTCAGTACGCCCCCATCGACTCGAACACCAACCGCAGGCTTGACCCTGACGAGACGCTTGCATCCTAACCCGTTGTGACCGTGGAATAGCGCGACGAGGGGTCTCATTGTCGTAGTGAGCGATTCGAGCGTCTCGATCAACGGGGTGCTCGATTTGGCCCGGCAACCGGTCGTTCGCCTGCCCGCTCTTGTCGGGTCAGAACGGTCTCCTGTTCGACGCCTCGTACAGAGAATCAATTCCGTCGCTCCCGCTCTCTATCATCCATGTTCGAGAATCTCTTCTCCTTCGGGTCGTAATTGTCCTGTCAACGTTCACCGTAGTCGCAGTCTGGGCCAACTACTCTCGTCGTTTCGTTCCACCCCTCGTACAGTGGACCTGAGAAGATTCACCGACTAACCGACGCCAAATAGGCTGTCCGATACTCGCAAAGTAGTCACAACCGTTCTATCCGGACTGGGTTACTGACCGAATTGAGCGCGTAGCGTCCGCACTGGACCGCCGTCTATAGAGAGGTGTACGTCTCAATTCCATCAGAAAGTCGGCGGTCATGGCAGTTTAAAACTTGCGGTAAAGAGGCGTCTCAGTCGTCGATACCGAGACGCAACGCTCAGTTTCGGTGCTATCTACGACGAAAAGCGAACCCAACTGCTTGGAGTCCAGCACCGAGTAATCGGTGTGCTTGGGGATGAACATCCGAATACCGACGAAAGACTCGTCATGTGTCTGTGCTGGCACGTACATCCGCTCGGCGGTCTGTGCAGCGACGAACCCATCAGATGGGAGATAGTATGCCAGTATTCCACCAAAGAGACCAATCCCCAGGGAGCGAACAAAATCGTCCGGGACGTCGGAAAGACAAACATTCCGAAGACGGTTACTGCTCCGACGGCGACAAACTCGAAATCCATCTCCAGTTTCTGTTAGTAACGGCGCGTCGCTTCCATGTTATCCTCCACGCTACTGAGACTGTTCAAGCTACTGGTCCTTCACATGACCATATAGGGCTAACCGTTCCGTTTTATGAAGTAACGTCCATAAAAATACAATTGACGCGGTAGATTCACTGTTGTGGTAGTTCGGAATGAGGGTTGAAGGGGAGTCCTTGACGTCCTACTCCTTTTATTGGTAGTAGCAAAACCCTTTATTCGGGGTTCGATGCTTTGATTCTCATTCAGTACTACATATGGAAGTCCTAAGTGTGGGCCAAGTCAGTAGCTCCTCGTGGGATAATAACACTACTGTTTATTATGAAAGGACGGTCACCATAATGCCGACCACCGCTAGTAACTGTTCGGGTGTGGTTGTGGCGCAACTGACTGGCCGCGACCGAGACCGGGACTCGGGGTGTGGTCACCGAATCACTTTTGTCAGGTCATCGGTCCAGTTCTCCATCGCCGCCAAGTATGGCGGGTCCAGAATCCTGATGAGCGCTGAGACACGGGTCTGTAGACCATCAGTAATAGGTGGAAAGTAGCGATGGGAACCGGCGCGATAGCACGGAGTGGTGGCTCTGTCGGTCGCCGAGTCCGGCTCACTCCAGTAGATTGGCGACCTGCTCACAACACTCGGACTTAATGAGGCCGCGCTCTATGGTCAGTGACACGTTCAAGAACGTCCTCACCGTCGGTGGTCCTCGTTCGGCGATGGCAGGACCGCCGGTTCCTCCTCGGTCAAAACTCATGTGGTGTTTGAACAGTCCATGATTACCTCTCTCGTATCTAATGCCTCTGTCGCTGTTCGAATACTCACGTCCATCAGTCTCCCACCAGAACCGGTGTGTAGAGCAAGCGGACTTACTTACCATTTCAGGCCGTTCGCCTTCTAAAGGAGTGGAATCAAGTTCCGTAGTATCATCGAGCTTAAAACCAGGTTACTTCTTGGCAACGTAGTGGGGGTCTCGCTCGAAGAACCGTCCTCGTCCTTCAGACTCCCCCGTGACATTGAGGAGCGTGAATCCGCATTTGCGGAGCTGTAGCCATTGGTGAACCGGATTCGAGAGGTAGACCTCCACCTCGCCTAAGGGCACGCTGTCAATTTTGTACCGCGAGAAGACCTTTCCGCGCTTCTCCCCCTCGAAATAGTGCTCTATGAAGTCCCCCGCTACCCGACGAAGAGGTTTGTACCAGCTGTTGTGCGACGAGAACACGATGATTCCGGCGGGCCGCAGGACCCGATAAATCTCGCGGAGCGCTTTCACTCGTTCGGCCTTTGGGAGAATGTAATCTAGCCCGTAGTAGGAGAATACAACATAATCAAACGCACCGGAATTGAAGGTGGTGTTTCGGATATCTGCTACCTGGAAGTCAAGGTTGGGAAAAAGTGATCGGGCTTTCTCTATCATCGGCTGGCTGATGTCAATTCCGGTAACGTCGAACCCTCGTTCGTCGAGCAGATGGGAAACGCGACCGACCCCACAGCCAACGTCCAGCACCGACGCGTTAGGGTCGGTGAAATACCGCTCTACCGCCTTCTGCTCTGCGGGGAACAGAGTCGAGTCCTGTACTCGCTCAGTGTAAAGTTTGATGGCGTCTTCGGTAGTGAAAATCTCATCGCGTCCGCTACTACCGTCAGTGCTTCGTTTCTCGGTCATTCGTATCCCCCTCTGTGGACTTTATGACAGCACTTAATGTTTTCTCTAATATAACGAGAATCCCGGTTTAAGCTCCGTTAACCATGATTAATCGTATATTTGTATGCCAGATATCTTGTTGCATCCACCTGTCGGCCGTGGTTCAATTACGCTTGGATGTTGAGCGCATGTAGGAAATGCTCGGTGAACCACCCCTGTGAAGGAGAAAAACAAGATGGTCCTCTCTTATAAAAATACTCAATGTAGTCAGTTCTCTACTCTAAACTGGCTCTTGGTGTTCGCTGGATACGTCCCAATTGTTGTGTCGTCATGTTCTATTTTGAGATGGCCGTCCCGACAATGGCATATTGGATAATGTATGGGGCCGTTAATACCATACATATATTGACATAATATATGCCGGAAGGTATATTTTTATGCAAAAGTGCAAACCGCCGTACTTGTAGTCCCTCATGTACTCATACATATTAAATAAAATTCATAACTAAAATGAAATAAATTATACGAGTATAGAATTCGATACACTGGACTTCTCACTTTCCCGGTACTGGATAAAATTTCTCAGTGATTATTGTCCCATAACAGCTTTCCTATATCAGGAAGCTCTGTCTTCACCAGATTCATCGTCAAACGCACTCTGGTCGAACCAAACCACAATCGACTCAGGATTTTACCGTACAGATATCGACCTAATTTCGTTATCAAGAATGACCCCCCATTCGCCAATATTCAATCCTCTCAGTCGACACTTGAGTACTGTTTATTTCTTCTCACATATTTGTACACTCCCCGGTCGTAGGAGTCAGCAATTGTGCGTGAAACACGCGTCAATCTTTTTGAAGTGCGCTTCCGTTTCGGACAGTATGGAATACACAACATTTGGAAATACGGGGATCAAAGTAAGCCGAATCTGTCTCGGTTGCATGGGCTTCGGGTCCAGCGACTGGCGGCCGTGGGTGCTGGACCCCGAGGAGGGCGAGGAGATAATCGAGCGCGCCGTGGAGTTGGGTATTAACTTCTTCGACACCGCCAACATGTATTCGAACGGCGAGAGCGAGCGCGTCCTCGGCAATGCGCTCGACGGGCGGCGCGACGAGAGCGTGGTCGCGACGAAGTGCTACTTCCAGATGGACGAGGACGACCCCAACTCCGGGGGACTCTCCCGGAAGGCCATCGAGAAGGAGTTGGAGAACAGCCTTGACCGTCTCGGGATGGACACTATTGACCTCTATCAGATTCACCGGTGGGACGACGACACGCCCATCGAGCAGACGCTTCGCGCGCTGGACGACGCGGTGCGCCGCGGGAAGATCCGCCACGTCGGGGCGTCCTCGATGTGGGCCCACCAGTTCGCCGACGCGCTCCACATCAGCGACAGCCTCGGACTGGAGCGGTTTCAGACGATGCAGAATCACTACAACCTCGTCTACCGCGAAGAGGAACGCGAGATGCTCCCGCTCTGCGAGAAGGAGAACGTCGGCGTGATGCCGTGGAGTCCGCTCGCGCGGGGGTACCTGACTCGGCCCCACGAGGATATCGACGCGACGACGCGCGGCGAGACGGAGGAACACATGTACGACCACCCCTACCGCGAGGGCGGCGGCAAGGAGATAAACGAACGCGTGCAGGAACTCGCCGCAGACAAGGGCGTCACGATGGCCCAAATTTCGCTGGCGTGGATTCTGCACAAGGACTGGGTGGACGCGCCCATCGTCGGCACCACCAGCGTCGAACATCTGGAGGACGCCGTGGAGGCGCTGGAAATCGACCTCTCGGCCAGCGACGTGGCGTATCTCGAAGAACCCTACAAACCCGTACCGGTATCGGGCCACGACTAAGACGGTGATAACCGATAGGATCAACAACCGAAAAATAGGACCCGTTATCGGTGTGTCAAGGTTAGATAATATGGTGGGGGTGAACACAAAACACAAGGAAGAACCTAGAAACGCTACAGAACGCAGGTAGATGCATTAGAGCGGACAAATCTGCTTAATACAGAGAACTATCCCTAAAGCAAGGTTTTACTGCTACAACGATAACCGAATCCGTAGTACAACTATCATGATAGTGAAGGGGGTTTTCTTGAACAACCGAACGAGTTCTCCAAGAAATACCTCCTGTCTTTTGTTGTTTCCTGCTCTTCACGCGTTCGATTGTCTCACCGTCACTACCGGTTGTTTTCTCGCGTCCACACGTGTTTTGCGGAGTAATTCACCAACCCACCGGCCGTGTTTAGACGCTCCAGAAGATGTTCGTGAGTGGCTCTGCTAGGGGAACAGAATCAGCTCATCAGCGTCGTTCTACCTGATTTCGTTCTCTGGAAACGGTCGTCGAGGATAATCTTCACCGCGTCTAAACAAGGCCCACCCATTTACACATCGATAACGGGTAGAGGGAGTTCGACTTACACATCAACATGAACCGAGTATCGGTTCTCTGGTCGACTATATCCCTCGTGAAACGAATTGGCTCCTGCCCAATATTCTTAACCAACAATCGGTCAGCCTTAGCGGCATAATGTTGGTTAATAGCATGTTCGTCTTTGCACTAATATACCTTTTCTGACCAAGACACGCCAATGAGTCGATGTCAGTAAGCCGTATTCGGCCGCTTACTTCGTAAATGTACCCGCGATTTTGCAACGTGTTGAGTGCTGCGCTAATCGTGGAGGACTCGAAGCCCTCTTCGTATCAGTATGCTTCTGCCGTTTTCTGTGAAAGCCCGTCTATTCTTGACGTGGCCTCGGGTTCCAGAACTTCAAGGACTTCCTCCACATATTGTGGTCGCGGTTGCGATGATTACGGCTCATCCATTAGCTAGTGCTATGAACGTAACTAACAAGAACACCAGCATTTCTGTCACGGTTGTGAAAATTGGGGGCGGCGATACTTCTGTCCAACTAGTTGTTTTGCTTAGTAGATACCTATCGGACTTGCGCGAGGAATGTGCTTCAAAGCGACAGTCGTAATTTAGTGTTTTTGTTTTCACTTGCGAGACGGTGCCCGATTACACTTGCGACCGGGTGGGTCTTGGATTCTAAAAATGTTCTAGGGACGTCAGATAGTGCCATTTCCGGCGTATACACTTGCGATGTAGTTGGTTAGTTTTATTGGCGCCATACTAGAGTGTACAAGCATGGACGACGAGACGACATCCAATCAATCGGCCCCACCAGACGAGAGCGAACGGGATCCTGTGTTCATCTACGAGGACAAAATATTTCAACGCGAGAAACTCCTCGACGTGGACCACGTCCCAGAAAGCACCGAGCGAATCGTCGGTCGAGACGAGCATATCAGCCGCATGGCGAGCGCCATCAATCCGGTCCTCTTCAACAGCCCACCGACACACCTCATAATCTATGGCAAGACCGGAACCGGGAAGTCACTCATTGCTCGCCACATCACGCAACGACTCTCAACCGAGGCCGCCCGCGAGAACATTGATGTTGAGACGATTCGAATCGACTGTGGAACTCGGAGTACCGAAGCAGAGGCTGTCAAGACACTCGCCCGGAAATTCAACGACGAAGAAATAACGGGAGTTTCGGTGCCGGAAAAGGGTCTTGGAACTGGTGACTACTATGACCGACTCTGGGAAGTCGTAGAGCAACAGTGTGACGTGGTGTTCTTCATTCTGGACGAGATTGACAAGCTGAAATCCGATGAAATTCTGCGGAACCTCTCACGTGCTGGTGAGGACAACAACGTCACCAACACCTCCATCGGCGTCATCGGGGTCAGCAACAAGATAGACTATTCCGACACATTAAGTGAGCGCGTCAAGAGCAGCTTCCAGTACGAGGATATCGTGTTCAAACCCTACGACGCGAACCAGCTTCGTGAAATACTCCGAAAACGAAAGGATGCATTCAAAGATGAGGTTCTGAGCGAAGACGTGATTCCGCTTTGTGCGGCCCTCTGTGCAAAGGAACATGGGGACGCTCGCAAAGCCATGTCCACATTCCGGAATGCTGGGAAGGTCGCCCGAGAGCAGGACAAGGAGAAGGTAACGGAAGAACACGTCTATGCAGGAAAAGAGCGGGCTGAGATGGACCGGTTTAACGAGTTGATACGTGGGACGCCGCCACAGGGGAAAGCGATTCTGCTTGCGCTCACACTACTTACGGAGAAAACCGATTCGGACGGTCACTCAACTCGGAGCATCTACAACGCGTACGAGCAAATCACGGGCCAAATCGATATGGACTGTCTCTCAGAGCGCCGTGTTGGGGAGCTCCTCGAAGAACAAGACTTCTTGAACGTGATTCAAGCAGAGCGGACGAGTCGTGGTCGAGGAAAGGGAATGTACAAGGAACATCGGTTGCTCGAAGAGACAGATATCGTGAAAGAGGTCCTCGTATCTGATAGTCGGTTCGACAACTGGCGATAGTCCTGTATCCGAAGATGGATTTTGGTAGGTAAGTCGGACAGAGACACCGTCTCGCAAGTGTAACGGTAGGGTTGACTGGAAGAGATTAACCGAAGTTCAGACACACACACCGCGTCGCAAGTGTAACCGCAGAAGAGGTGAGACTACAGAACCGTTTGGGGTTGCTTGTTTGAACAAGACCACACACCATCTCGCAAGTGTAACTACTTCACTATCTAAATAAAAATTGCTATTTACTAGCTAGCCTGAACACACCGTCTCGCAAGTGTATATCCGCTATTATTGCACGGAATAACCGCTATACTGCACAAATAGAGAATACAATGGGAGGCAACCAACCGAGTAAGAGCAAAAAATGTGACCTGCCCTATTACCGGCTGACACTTGCGAGACGGTGTGTGTCCTCCATATCATCACGAGAATACAACTCGAATCTTATTTGGAAATTCAGTCCCGTCGCGGATAACGATACTGTTCCAGCGTAACTGCCATTACGGCCGAACCCCACCATTTCCAGTAAACCTATACTGCCACCAAGGAGTGCTCAACTACCACAATAAAGCGAGGACTGACTCCGTCAACAAGAGCAAACACTCGGACAAGAACTTAACCAACAATCTGGCCTACTTCTTTGTGAGTGTTGGTTAAAACGAAGCCCCATGAGTAAACGCGCTCGGTGCGATCGAAGTATCAGAGCGTACCAGATAGCATGTCCTATTCTTCAGGGGCGACGACCTCGACTTTCATTCCTTCTGGATCTTCTCAGTAGAGCGCGTAGTAGCCGCCAGTGTAGGGATGGCGATCCCCGTAGAGAAGGGTTGCATCTGTACGCTCGTGAATACCCACGGTGAGTTCGTCGACCTGCTCGCGAGAGCCAGCGTGGAATGCGAGGTGGTTCAGTCCAGCCGTTTGTCGGTCAAATGGGTGGTCTGCGTTGTCGGCCTGTACGAGTACAACGTACGTCGTCCATTGATCCATGAACGACCGCTGTCCCAGTTGTTGTTCACCTCGTATCCGAGTTCGTCGAGTAACCAGCCCCAGAAAGCTACCGATGCGTCAAGGTCGGAGGCATCGAGTTCGACGTGATGGAGTTGTCCAGTAGCATCTGGATCAGCATGATTGTGGCTCACAGGCCAGACATCCAAGACAGATAACAAAAAGGCCGGGTATCGGTGCTATAGTTTCGTGAATCTAAATGCGCTGGCGTAGCGTGGCGATATTGCATTAAGCAAGGACTCATCTATCGCCATTCCGCACTTTTCGAGCGTTCCAAAAGTGCTAGTCAGTTCTCTCCTGCCACTTGTCTTCGTCCGACCGTGCAAGCGGATATGCATATCCAGTCCACCCGAGCTTTGCTGCAACCCGGACTCGACACTCTTCGTCAGGGATGACATCCGCGACTCTGAGCGTACGCCCATCCGCCGTCTCTGCTTCAGACAGCTTCCGGTCGTCGGGGAGACCTCTACTGACTGTGACCTCATATTCCTCGCCCGGTGAGAACACCTTTTGATTGCGACGCTGTTTCATGTCCGTTCCAAGGAGGAATACTAACACAGCAAGATTGTGCATCGCGTGGACGATGACCGCAAGGATGCCCAGTCCGTGCAACCAGAGATACACCGACAAAAGCCCGCCGAGAAAATGTGGCACCATGTGAGTTGCTCGCCCGTACACGACGTGCAGGTACGCCCATACTGCATTTGCAACGAGGAGGACCGCCACAACATGTCCTGTGAGCATCGTAGCGATAAGTAACGGAAGCCCGCGAAACACGGCCTCCTCTACCGTCGGGGCGACGACACACGATTCGAGCATTCTTTGAGCGTGCTCGTGTGCCGTTGTCGTCTCACGATCTTCCATCTTCACCAAGTCTGCGGTCGTATACGGCTCCGGTGAATCCCTGTCTAGAGCGCGAACTGCTGGTGTCTGTGTACTCCGTGTTCCAAACAGGTCGATTCCGGTTATGTCCGCGAACAGCCATTGGGCTCGAAACAGATACCGTGGCAGTACGAAATAGAACATTAGGCTGACCGCCCACGTCCCGACGACAAACCGCAGGTGCCCGCACGAAGACCTGCCAGCCACTCACCAACGACGGACTCAAGCATACACTACGTATCTAGCCCATCTGCTTTAATCTACGCCAACGCCGCCACAGAGCGATACGTCCGGGAATCTAAGAACTATTCTCGCTGTAAACGACCTGTGAGTACGGTAGTGGCGATACTCCATTGCGAGAGCGCTGATGCAGTTGATCGAACCCGTCCACCCGCGCGCCGCGTGCCGCCTGCCGGTGAGCAAGCTCACCGATGTCTCGTTCGCTTCGCTCACGAGACCTCCGCGTCGCTCGCGACCGACCAGTCCGGGCGTGCGGTGACCGATACGCACCGCTCGGTCACCGGTCCGGGCGTGTGGTTTCGACGCCAGCATTAAGCGCGCTTTCGGTTGCGTCTCCCGCTGGTCGACGGACGCGAAAACGGCTTAAACCTGGCCGCTCGCTCCGGGCGAGACGGCGCGCGTGTTTGATTGTGTGGGCTCGCGTGTCGTTCTCGCTCGCGCCCAGACTGCACTGAAGGCGCGAGCGAGAACGTAGTAGACGAGCCGTAGGATGGTGTAGAGTTGTGACTCAGGTAGGAGTGAGTCTCTCGGAGAAGACGCCGTAGGAGGAGCGCCTTCGGAACTAAACAGCAATGAGTACTAGCGACAGCTTCGGTAATGAAGGTTCGTATAGTGCGGTAGACATGAGTGAGTGCCCGGAATGTAAGGGCCAACTCGTTGCGGGCGGTATCGAGACGGTGTGTGACGACTGTGGATTGGTAGTTCGGACGGACGACATCGATCAGGGTGTGTCGCCGAGTGCGCACGGGCCGCGGCGGCGTGGCGGTCCCGTCGAATGGGCGGTTGAGCCGACGACGGTGTTCCGGGTTGGGCAGGGACTCGGGTCACAGTTCAATCTCGGGACAGATGGACGTGGTCGGCCACTTTCGGCGGAGAAAAAGCGGCGGCTTGGGCGGCTTCGGCGGTTGGACAAGCGGATGGAGGCGCGCGACCGGCGATTGAATGAGGCGCTTCGGGACGTCCAAAGCGTCGGTGAGAACGTCGGACTCCCAACGTACGTGTGTGCGGATGCTGGGATACTAGTTAAGCAGGCGGCTGAGCGGCGATTGCCGGGCGGGCGGATGGCCTGGGAGTCGCTGGCGGCGGGCGCAGTGTTGTTGGCGGCGCGACGGGCAGGGTTCCCTCGGGAGACGGAGGTGGTTGCGGAGTACGCGAAGTCGACGCATGAGCGAGCGTGCGCGGCCGCGCGGAAGATACGGATCGAGTGTGAGGTGGTGAATGAGTATGCGCCGGTGCAGGGCGAGGCGTTGGACGACGTGTTGGCCGAGTTCGATGGACTGGACGTGGAGACGGTCTTGGAGTTCGCACGAGTTGGACGACATCTGCTTGAGCTGGCGGACGTTGAGCCAGTCGGACCAGGCACGTCGCGAGTGGCTGTGGCTGGGGCGGCTGTGTACGCGGCAGATCGGTTGACCGATGGAAAGACTGTGACTCAAGCGGAGGTGGCAGAAGCGGCGAGCAGGGTGTGTCCGACCTCCAAGGGTGTGGTTGCGCGGTACTCCCGTGAATTGCATGATGCCTACGAAGCCCGGTACGGCCGAGCAGCGCCCGCGGTCGTGCTCAAACATGAGCGCGACGGAGTAAGACTGGGGTAGCGGAACAGACGGTTCCTTCTTTTTCGATACCATCCACCCATCGCCCGCCTCCCCACCCACCGCTCCGTGCTCGCTTCGCTGCGCGCGCAGCCACAACCTCGTTTACTCGGCCGGACTGTCACCGATGACTACCGGGAGAGCCATCCTGAGTGCATTGCTTTGGGCAACGACTAACGTCGTAGGACCGTCACGTTCGTCAAGGACCCCTCGACTAGTTTTTCGACAGTGTTACGGCCGACGGCGGACAGGTCCTGGTCTCCGACGACGAACGCAGTGGTATCGACTTCACCGAAGGCAACGTGTCGGTGCCACACGCCCGGAGCGTCAAGAGGATCATACGCATCCGCCGAAAGCTTAAGACGCCTTGATTCCTCTTGGTTGAGGGTCAAGTTGTCTTACTGTGTGACTTTCACTTTTCGTCGCCTTCTAATTCTCCTATGTCGAGATCTCCAGCGAGATACTGCCGACCTTTCTCTGTGATCCGATAGTAGGTCTTGCTCTCGTCAGGTTTTTCGATTAGCTCTCTCTTCAGTAATTGCTCAATCGCCCTCGTAACTGTCGAACGGGAAGGCGGTCGCTGCATCTGTTGTTCCAGATTCAGGGTTATTCCGCCCGGCGAGATGGCTACATTAGACTCATCAAGGAGATTCAAAACTGGTCGTGTAGCACTATTTTCCCAATCTACGTTCCCTGGCACGTCAGACACTCTCTTGTTGAATACTGCCGGCGAATGAGAATATGAAAGTTTATTGGTTATAATTGGCCCAAGTGAGCCAAAAATGACCAAGATTTATCGCACCCCCATGCAAATGGAGTATTACGGAAGCTACACACGGACCTGTCGCTCGCTGATGGATCCTCTAAGAAGCGGACCCCGATGTTAGGCCATCGGATCCGCGTGAGCCTCCGTAAGTCTGGTACGGAAGCCATGTACGCAATCACGACGCGGGGACTTGAATCCCCCGCACGACTAGCTGAATCGCCTCGCCAATCTCTCTCAGGTCCCAATGCAGTCAGTGAATCGGTGGTGAGCCAGCATGCCGTCTGAAATAGACTCCGAGACATCTGTGTCTACAATGACTATCGCGGAACTCACCGAGGAGATCCGCCACCTCTACACCGAGGTCCAAGGCCTCCAAGGCGACCTCGAAGACCAACAAGCAACCATAGACCGCCAAAAAACCGTGATTGAGGAACTCCGGAGTGACCTCCAGAGCGAGCGCCAAGCACGCAAGCAGACCGAGCAAGATTCTACCATCGAAGAAATCACACAGGAATCTAATGCGAATGCCGGCCGCACAGACGCCTACAATTCCCATAGTCAAGAAGATACTACACAGTCATTTGACCATCCTGAAGAGGATTCCCAGTACGTTGACCGCATCGAGGAACTCGAATCAGCACTCACGGCGAAGGACGAGCAGATTTCAACTCTCGAAAACCGCGTCGAGGACCTCGAGGCCCACCAGACCAGCCATGAGAAGCGTTTGGACGCGCTTGGCATGGGAATCGAGAGCGCGAACGACGACATCGCGGACCTCGAAGATAGCGTTAACACAGGCGACTCCTCGTCCACTACGAGTGACCAGCAACCGACGGATGAGTGGACGCCAATTGAACGCCTCGCGACAATCGGTGAAGATGCTTTGGACGACCACGTAACGGCGAGTGATCGGCGTGCAGTCGTGCTTTTCGAGCATTGGGAGGAGTGGTCGACCACCACCCCGAAAGGTCAACTGTTGAAGACTGCGGACTCGCTCAAATCATTACTCTCGACGGCGTGTGATGAACGCCTCGCGTGGAAGCAGGTGTACCGAGCCTGCAGGCGGCTTGAACAACTCTCGCAAGGCACGGTGACGTTCTTTGACCATGACCGGCATGGACGTATGCTCAAACAACACGACGCATTCCTCTCGAAGCACACCTCGACACAGCGAGTGACAGCGTCGTCAGCCCACACATAGGGATGCCCGTCAGCACCCACGCTCAAGAGAGCATCCACATCTAACGCACTATACACAACCCATGTGCAAGCAACCTATTTGTACTGGCGAGACTAGGCAGTCCCGTCACGTTAATAGAGAGTAGTAGCGAGTGGAGGAGACGAGGTGAGTAAGTCTGGTGCTGACGACGGCGTCAGCCTAGCCGCGAAATCGTCGACTACTCGGACCTCTGTTGGTGGATTAAGAGCGTCCCTCGCGCTCATGATTCATCTCCTATACGTGATTCTTCATGCCCATTCAGATGCAACCATACTGATATGGGTGTACGCCATGCGTTATCGTCGTCTTTGGCGTCGTATCCCTGGATCTTCTTCCTCAACTTGCGTCACTAAGAGTACACCCGTACATTGATTACGTTGGCACGTCAAGTACAGCATATGCCTGTTCGCATCGAGGAGTTTGAGAGCGGGGAACTCCCAAGCGGTCCGAGCGTGCCAGAACAGATACTCACGTATCTGTACGCGAACCGGGATAAGGCGTTCACTCGCTCGGAAATCGCTACTGGCACCGACGAAGATCCGAATACAGTCGGAACAGCCCTCTCACGGCTGAAACAACGCAATCTTGTCAGGCATAAGGGAGAGTACTGGGCGATAACGAACGATCTCGACCGGGTAGCGGACGCCTATACCCTTCATTCGATTACTGAACGGCTTGATGAGGGTGATGGAGGAATCGATCCCGAAGAGTGGGACACAGCCACTCCGGACGAAACCCATCCCAGCGAGCGAGACGAATAGATGCAACCGGAACGAGGGGATGTCGTCCGGAGTTCGGACCCGTTCAAGTTGGGCGAAGACAGCCAACGACCGTGGCTGATCGTCAACAATAAATCGCATCCATTCGGTGAAGAGCAATATGTGGCTGTCGCTATTTCGACGAAGAAGTACTCCGATTCGATTTCGTTACAGTCTGACGTTTGGGAGACTGGTGGTGTCCCACAGGAGTCGTTCGTTTCCCCGTGGGCTATCCACTCACCTCGTACCGAGGACCTGATCACGTGGCAAGGCCGAGTCACGGAGGAATTCGTCGATACTGTCGTTGAGACCGTAGAGACGTATATTCGGTGACGGAAGAATGGACCCCTAAAATACTATGGAAACATTCCCATGGTTACTTGCTTGGTCAGCTGAATCCTGAATTCAGCGGTCGACTACTATTCTGGCTCGCGGTCAATCGCTCGGTCGAGTGCACTCCGAACCTTTTGGAAGCGCGCAATCTGGCCGCGTATCCAGCCCTTCGAGGTGATGACGATAGCTTCCCCATCCCCAAGCCGTTGCAAACTGTTTTCTGCAATTGGATGCGTCTCGCTCGTGAGCTCTTGGCGACCAACCGACCGCCCTGAGCGCCCACGCACTGGCACCGACCGATGCTGGTGTTCGCGACCAATCTGGGAACGCGTGTAGTCGACGCTCGCTTTGTCGCCAACCCGTAGCACTACGGACTGCACCAACCCACTCAACAGCGCGCTTGCGCGGTCTCTACCATACGTATCGTTGAGTTGCGCAACTGACTGCACTCCCAACAACAGCTGTGTATTCCGGCTTCGACCAGCGTTAATCAGATCCCCTATCTTCCGGAGTTTTGGTAGCCGTGCGAATTCGTCGAGAACAAAGTACGTGTTCCGGTCGTCTGAGAGCGCGAATCGTGCTGCCCAGTCGATGAAAAACCGGAATGCAGGCTGTACCGCCTCACCCTCCGTAATCGGGAAGTCCAACACCAACGTCCGGCCTTGTGGGTCCTCCATGTACTCTCGGATCGAGAACTCGCCATCATCTGCGAGGTCACCCCGGAAGAGGTCTGCAATCACCTGCTGGAAATTCGCGTAGACACCCGCTGCCTGGCGGTCGGCATCAGGATCGATTGCTGACGCCGCGGCAACCAAATCTGGATACTCGGCCAATCGTTCATACAGCTCTTGTTTGTCAGTCTGCTCGACGAACGCCACTAAATCCGCGTTCGTCGGCACCGTCTTACTCATTAGGCCCTCCCGATGGAGGTAGGTGACGACCGCGACGAACAACTGGCGGGCCGCATTCTCGAAGAATTCACCTTCATCTGTCTCGGGGAAGAGCGCTCGCCCGATCTCCTCGATATCTCGCTCGTACTTGATCTCACAGAACAGGTTCCACGACACCGTCTCACCCCGTGAAGACAAGCAAATCACGTTCTCTTCGCCCTGTGCCTCTGTGAATATCTGGCGGTACTCACCCTTGTAGTCGAAGACGACGAACGCTTCGTCTAGTTTCGCGCGCATCTGATGGACGAACAGCTTCATCGTCTCGGTCTTACCCGCACCGGTCTCGCCAAGCACGAGGAGTGAGCGGTCTTTCTCGAGTGGGACGAACCGCTTCAGGCTCATGTGTTCGCTTGAGTCCGAGGGCTGGCGGAACGGCAGCACATACTTTCCATCCGAGATGTGGCGGCGGCACTCCCGAGCAGTATCCCACGTCCGAAACCACAGACCAGCACGCACCGTCCCTACGAATAGGAGGAGGAAGCCGCCGACACGCCAGAGCGTGAACTGCTCGACGAGCGGGAGTGACATTCCCACCAAGTTTCCGGTTGCGTGGATGGCGAGTTCGGCGAGTTGTGCGAGCAAGAGGATGTGGAATGCCCAGAACAACTGGAGGTGCGCCGGAAACAGGAGGACGGTCCCGAGGGCGCCGAACCCATAGAACACGGGAAGGACCCAGAGAGCACGACTCCGGTGCAATCCTTCGAATTTTAGTCCGGAGAGATTCGCGCGCTCCAAAATCGCGTAAATCCATGGGATGAGGAGTGCCGTGGCTGACACCAGCGCGATGATGAAGAATATCTCAACTTCATCATGCTCATAGGTTGCCTCCGACCCCGACCCTGACCCTGAGGACGACCCGGACGACGACCCAGAACCAGCGCTTGACCCTGAGCGTGACCCTGTTCGTGTCGTCACGACTCAGGCCCTCGCGTCCGCTCGCGGTCGACACCCGGACTCTGCGCTTGACCTCGGTCTTGCCCTTGTTCTTGTGCCTGCCCTTGTTGCTGTTCATCTGCGTGGTCGGCGTCCTGGTTCCAATCTTGATCGTGGTCTTGGTCTGGGTGTAGCTCGGTGTCCATTGCTAAGTCGGCTTCCTGCAAAAGTTCGGTTTCAAATTGCTCGCCGAGTTCGTTCGTGAGCTCGCGGTGGTGGTCGTGGAAGTGTTCGGTCGCGCATTCACGGAGGTCCTCGCAGTCTTCGACGTCCATCCAGAGGTCGCGTTTCGTGCCCGTGACCGCGACCTGCGTGTGTGGGTGGTCCGTATCGCGATGAATTGCATAACAGTATGTCGCCGTGTTCCGGCCCTCACAGAACTCGCTCATCACTTGTCGGGTATGCAGGCTCAACTGCTCGTCCGAGAGCTCGCTCCCGTTCGAGGGTGAGAGGATAATTTCGCGCTCAAACTCGTACTCCTCGGATTTCTCGATGAATGCCGTAACTTCCTCTTCGGTCATCTGCTCACCGAAGCGATTTTCGAGGCCCTGCTCTTTGTCGAGGTACTCGACGAGGTCGCGGGCCCCATGCTCACGGTAGTTAGTATCCGTAAAGACCCTCATCTCCGTCCTCGCCGAAGCCTATCGAACAGATCACTCCCGTTACTCCCATCGCTATCGTCATCCCTGGAGTCGTCAGCGCCATCGCTCCCGTCACTCGGTTCAGTTTCAGTACCGTTCTCGGTATCGTTCGCAGTACTTCCAACCGATTCAGGACTGTCGGCGTTCTCGGTCGAGACGGGTGTCTCAGTATCAGTTTGGCGTGAGTCCAGTTCGTTACTGTGACCAGACTGCTCGCTCGTATCGACGTGTGAGTCGGATGTGGCCGAGGTTGCAGTCACGGTTTTGGAGGTCGGAGTCGTGGACTCTGCGTCTGTCTCTGTCGATGCTGTTTCGCCGTCGAGACCGTCGATTCCTGTGTCGATATCTTGGCGGATGCGACGCGCACCGGTTTTGAGAGCGTCTTTGCGGACGTGGTCAGACTGCTCGTGCTTCATCAACTCGAAGTTCGCAATGGCGTAGGCCCCGAACTTCGCGTTCATCTCTCGAATCTCTCGTGCGGTCTCCACCATTTCCTCTGTTCCAACAGTCAGCAACTCTTGGATGCGCTCCTCGGCGCGTGTTTCAGACGCAATCGCGTCTTGGGCCTCTTGCTGGAGCTGCTGGTCGAGCATATTATTGATGATGCCAGAGAGTGAGGTGTCCGCCTCGTCTGCACGTTCTTCGAGTTCCGTCTTTCGTTCGTCAGTAACGTACACCGTCACCTGCGTGTCTCGGCCTCCCATCTTAGTGACTCAAACCGAATATTCCGCCGCTAACCGGCGTCTGCTCTCCGTGAGGAACAGAACTATACGATAATGGGAATACTACTTCTAGAATATCTATATTTACTACTCGTTTTATCGGTTTAGTCGGGGATTCTCGGAATATATGCACCGTAAGTTTGGTATTGAAGCCATCTGTCTTAATTGCTCTGAGCAATCCTTGTCAGGTCAACTGTACTCGATATCTCTCGGCGTTTTCATGCTGTATAGACCTGAAAGCCAAAATGTAGTCGAAGCTAAGAAAGAGCGGTTGTTACTCTGTATCGCTAACTGGCTTATCGTATTCTGACTTGACAGAATCGCCCTCCCGCCATTGCCAATAATAATCGTCGTTCTCGTTGATTGTTTTGACGACTCTGTTTGCCTTCGGTGGCACACCCGCTGGTGTCTCATTCTCCGCCTCAATCCGTTCTTGCTCTGCCTCTTTTTCCTCGATGCGTTGTTGCCGACGTTTCTCCTCGGCGAGTCGTGCAACCGCCCGCTCTACGTCATCCAACTCCTCGGGCGTCAGACTCTCAAGCAACTCTTCGAGGTCCTCCGGTAGCGAGATACCTTCGACCATCGTTGCCTTAACCATCGCATCCGACCATCTTAGCTTTGGATGTTGGTTAACTTAGAACTGTTGGAGATTTTGAACTTGGTAGGTATGCTGAACACAGGGGCTGTATTCATCAGTAAGTGCCAGCGAACATATCGTCACCAGATGCGTCTCATTTCTACTTGGCCAATCGGGGTACCCGATTAGGCGTGTTAAATCTCATATACACGGTGTAGAACCTATTGTCTTCATCTTCGGGCCATTAGCCACAATATTTTTTACGTAAAATATGGTACTGGACGACGGGAGTATGTGGGGGAGTACCAAAACAGACTCTACGGTTGAGCGGCGACAGTTTATTAAAGCACTCGGCGTGGGCGCTACCGTGGGGGCCACCGGAGTGACCGGGGCCGCAGGTCAACAGAGCGAGTTCCCGAGCGGGGAGATCAGGCTTATTGTCCCATGGGCCGCTGGCGGTGGGACGGACCGAACGGCACGGAAACTCGCGTCACTTGCCGAGAATCAGACGGACGCGTCGTACTTTGTAACAAATATCACGGGTGGAAGTGGGAGCGCCGGATTTCGTCGGGCTGCGAACGCCAAACCCGACGGGACCACCGTGGGCGTTCTCACAGTTGAGGTTTGCACAATCTCGCACCTCAACATCTCGAACATCCGCCCGGACGACTTTGCGCCAGTAATGCAGTACAACTTCGATCCGGCGTCGCTGACTGTCCACCAGGACGCACCGTATGACACGGTTGAGGGATTCGTTAAACACGTTAAGAACCAGTCTGGACAGCTTGCCTTCTCCAACTCTGGCATTGGTGCCATCTGGCACCTCTCGGCGGCAATGTTCGCACAAGAGGCTGGCATCTCCAACAAGGTCAAGCACGTCGGCTATGACGGCGGCGCGCCAGCAGCCAAGGCGGTTGCCAGCGGTGAAGTTGACGCTACGACCACCAGCGCGGCCGAGGTTGCGCCGCTCGTGAAGGACGGACCGTTGAAGATACTGGGCGTCATGGGCGAAAACCGGGTCAACATCTTCCCGGAGACAAAAACGCTTCAGGAACAGGGATTCAATGTGAAGAGCGGGGCATGGCGTGGTCTCGGCGTTCCCGTGAAAACGCCCGAAAATCGGGTCAACGCTCTCAACGAGGCGTTCAAGTCTGTCTACGACTCTAAGGAATTCAAGACGTTCATGAAAAACAACGGGTTCGGAATGGTGTATCGTAGCTCCGACGAGTACGACCAGTTCATGCAGTCTGAGTACAAACGATTCGGGGACCTGATCAAAACGCTCGGCATCGGGCAGTAATCTCATTTGACTGTTTTGTACTCCTACACCAATGGCCTTCCAAATTAGGCATATAGACAAGGTCGCGTCCCTCCTGTTGATACTACTTGCGGCAGGCGTGTTCGTTGCGAGCCGTAATTTCCCAAGCGGTATCACGGGAACTCCGGGTCCCGCATTCTTCCCGCGAGTCATTGCTGCCAGCATCGCAGGGGTCGCGGCGTTCCTGTTTATACGGAGCGTCACAACAGGCGACGATCGAACTCAGCGAATCACGACCGAGGAGACCAAACGAGTGGTAGTGCCGATAGCCCTCCTAGTCGGATATGCGCTCCTCCTGCCGGTACTGGGATTCCTACTCGATACCTTCGCCTTCCTGATCGTGACAATGTGGTACTCTGGCGCGACCGAGGCCCGAACAGTCGCGCCACTCGCCGCAGGTATCGCGCTAGTTCTCCAATACGTGTTCGTGGAGTTCCTTCACGTCCCACTACCTGCAGGCAGCATACTTCCGGTTGCTCGGTGGTTACCGCCATTACCTATTGTGAGCGGGGTGTTACTGTGAGCCTCCTCACAAACCTCATCCAGGCTATCGGCATCGTCTTCCAGCCGTTCCCGCTGTCGCTCATCATCCTCGGCGTGCTCATCGGCATCACGATGGGTTCGCTCCCGGGAATGACTGCGACGATGACCGTCGCCGTGCTCGTTTCATTCACGTTCGGCATGGAGGCTGTTGAAGGGATGATGTTGCTACTTGGCATCTACGGTGGAGCGCTGTACGCAGGCTCAATTCCTGCGATCCTCATCCGAACACCCGGCACGCCGAGCGCCGCGGCGACCGTCTTCGATGGCTTCCCGCTGGCCCAGCGCGGGGAAGCTGACCGGGCGATTACCATCGCCACAGTCGCCTCATTCGTTGGTGGTGCTGTTAGTGTGGTGTTCCTTACACTCCTCTCACCGCAGATCGCCGCCGTCGCACTTGAGTTCGGGTCGCCCGAGTATTTTGCGCTGGCAGTATTTGGATTGACGATTATCGCCAGTGTAAGTGGGGACTCACTCGTTAAGGGGCTCATCTCGGGACTGCTTGGGATGCTTCTGGCGACCGTAGGGTTAGACCCAATTCTGGCCTACCCGCGGTTCACATTCGGATACCAACCGCTCACGTCAGGTATCCAGTTCATCGCAGTGATGATTGGGTTGTTCGGTATCGCTGAGGGATTGCACCGCTATAGAAGCGGTCTCGGCCATCAAGAGTCCTCCCAGGAGATCGCGAGTCTACTGCCGGAGATGTCCGACCTCAACGAGATTAAGACCATCGTGCTCGGTTCAAGTATTGTCGGTACATTTATTGGTTCCATCCCGGGTGCCGGTGGTGATATTGCCTCGTTCATCACGTATAACGAAGCCAAGCGTTGGGCGCACGACACGGCAACCTCGTTCGGCGACGGCGACATCCGGGGCATCGCAGCGGCCGAATCGGGGAATAACGCAAGTACGGGCGGCGCACTCATCCCGACCCTGACGTTGGGTATACCAGGCGACTCCGTCACGGCCATCCTCATCGGTGCGTTGATGGTTCACGGTATCCGTCCTGGGCCTCAACTGTTCCAGACCGAGCCAGAACTAGTGTATGCCATCTTTGTGGGCTTCTTTGTCGTGTATCTGGTCGTCGGCGCTATCGGGTTGATTGGCGCACGCTACTGGGCGAAGATTATTGACTTCCCGGCGAAGTACCTTTGGCCGTCAATCCTCGTGCTGTCATTCGTGGGAGCCTACGCCCTACGAGGAAATATGCTTGATGTCTGGGTCATGTTTGGGGCGGGCGTGCTTGGATACGTTATGCGGGCCGAGAACTATCCATTAGCGCCCATGGTGCTAGGGCTGATTCTCGGGCCAATTGCCGAGGTGAACCTCCGGCGGTCGCTGAAGTTGTCCGGCGGATCACTCGGTATCTTTTACGAGAAACCGCTCACACTCGCCATTCTCCTGTTAGCGATCGCGTCGTTGCTCCTCCCGCTCGTTCAGACATGGCGCGAACGTCGATCCGAGGCCGTGTGATTCCCGCCGAGTAGTTCGTCATGAGTGATCTTGACTTCGTGTAACAAATGATCGTCAGGTCGAATCGCCTCGATGGACACCTTTTCCGAGATTGCCGGTACTATACGATAAGAGGTCGTGCAGTAGGATTACTCATCCTAGTTTCTAGCGCTATCAAAGTAATGGAAAATACTGTACCTGTATAGACTCTACCAACGTGAAAATTGTCTATATGAGGCCTCTTGTCTCGTGGCAATAGGTTTAGGTAGGTAGCTAACGAACGAGTAGTCATGAGCCAGGACCGCGAACGGAACGACCACGGCCAATATATCGGGACAATCTCCCTTGAGGATGTCCTCGAAGCCATCCGCCAAACTGACAGTCCCGTCGCCACCGCGAAAGAACTCGGTGAACTTCTCGACTGTAGTTCTGAAGCCGCCCGCCAGAAACTGATCACGCTCCACGAACAAGGCCGAGTCGAACGCCGCACCGTCGGCGCAAACGCCGTCGTCTGGTGGCTCACCGACACCGAGGACACCACAGCCGAGATTAATCCAGACGACCCGTTCTGGGATGCCGAGGCGCACGCCGGTGATGAGGACGAACTCGTCGGCGAGGACGACATCGATGATATTCTCTACGGCGCGGTTGAATCGTAATGGTACAGGTACAATCCCGTTGTTCATCGATACAGGCACGTTCTTCGCGTGGGCCTACGAGCAGGCCAAACGTCACGACCGCGGTTGAGACGTATGCGATGCGATCGCCGCTGGCGACCTCCCATACCGTCCGCTCTACACGAGTCGGTCAGTTCTCTCAGAGCTCACGACGTTGATACTGCGGAAGGTCGGGCACGCTGAAGCCGTAGAGACGCTTGAGACCATCCGAGCGTCCAAGAGCTTCAACATCCTTCCCGTGGACAAACCCGCATTCAATGCGGCCTGCGATGAGTTTGCCCAGTACGACGACCACCAGATTTCGTTCGTCGACCACACCAGTAGTGTCCTCGCCGGAAGCCGCGACATCAACCACATCTTCGCGTTCGATAGTGACTTTCGGACACTCGGATTCACACTCGTCCCCGCGGACGTCGGACGACTCTGACTGATGGGCTTCTGCTCGCCGAGTAGTGTCACATTCGCAGGTCGACTGACGAGGCCGGAACTAGAGAACTCATCTTCAGTAAGTATCGAGGGTAGCGGAGTTAACCAATATACGGGCTGAAGTAGGGGTGATTGTTGGTTAAGACTCTCGAAATACTGGATGCCAGAAGCGATGACGATGCTGATGGCAAGCTAAAACTGCGCAGTAGTCTGTACGAAATCCCCCGAAGGAAGTGTATCGGAACCACATTAGTTAGATTCACAACTACATTGGTGGTTTTGACGCTAGTTCCGGGTATCGATTTCCGCAACCATCGACCAAGCTGATATTCCTGAAGTTGGTTTAGTTTAGCCTCCCCCCTTCCTTCACAACCCCCACTCAACACCGTATAAAAGATAATAGTCATAATATGGTTCTCTCCTGATCTTGGGTCGTGATGGTTCTGATATATTCAAGCAGTGAATCACTTCGGAACTTGGACCTGGTGCTGGATGTGTCCGACCGGTTGTACGTCCTCGCACACTGCGAAGGAATAGCCGCGGGGACGACCAACGAGATTCGGTCGAACTACCACATCATCGATGCCTTTCTGGGGAGGGAGTAAGATGGCCGAGACCCACTCTGAGGCGACCGCCGTGCTCCTCGAACTCTCGGACGTGACTGCGGGGTACGGTAACACGACGGTCGTCCACGACGTGGACCTCGCGGTCCCCGAGGGCGAAATCGCCTGCCTAGTCGGGTCGAACGGGTCGGGCAAGAGTACGGTGATGAAGTCCATCTGCGGCTTCGCCGACGTGTTCGAGGGCCGCATCTCGTTCGACGGCGAGGACGTGACCCACCGTAGTCCGCAGGAAAGCCTCCGGTCTGGCGTGAGTTACGTCCTCCAGTCGTCCAGCGTCTTCCCGGACATGACGGTCCACGAGAACCTGCTGATGGGCGGGTACGTCTTCGCCGACGACAACCGGGCGGCCCGGTGGACCGAGGAACTCTACGGCGAGTTTGCCCGATTCGACGAGCGCCGCGACCAGAAGGCCGGGATGCTCTCGGGCGGCGAGCGGGACCGAACTCTTGGAAGACGAGGAGGTCGGTCGGTTGTACCTCGGCGGGTGACGCGACTCGCGACCACCGTCCTCGTACGAGCCCGTACGGCCCGGAACTCGGGCGCGGCAGAATCCTAATGAATCTGACGGTGAAATAGGTAGCTATGACTACTTTCTCGACTCCGAAGCGCGCCGACTCGGCCCGATTCTCCCGACTCGCGGCTTCGGTCCCCACCGACGGGGACCGTCCCGAGATTCGGGTCGAAGCGCCGTACTCGGGCGAGACTATCGGAACGATTCCCGCGGGAACGGATGCGGACGTGCGGGCCGCGGTCGAGCGCGCCCGCGAGGCACAGCGGTCGTGGGCCGACCGACCGGTCCCGGACCGCGCCGAAATCGTCCTGCGATTTCACGACCTCGTGTTGGACCGCCGGGCCGAACTCCTCGACGTCGTCCAACTCGAGAGCGGGAAGGCCCGAATCGACGGCTTCGAGGAGGTGCTGGACGTGGCGACGACCGCGCGCCACTACGCCCACCGGGCCGAGGGCTATCTAGACGCCGACCGCCGGAAGGGTGCGTTCCCGCTGCTCACGCGGGCGACCGTCCACCGGAAGCCGGTCAGGGTCGTTGGCATCGTCTCGCCGTGGAACTACCCCCTCACTCTCGCGATTTCGGACGCACTTCCGGCGCTACTGGCGGGCAACGCCGTCGTACTCAAGCCCGCGAGCGAGACGCCGTTCTCGGCGCTGCTACTCCGCGACCTGCTCCGGGAGGCCGGGGTCCCCGACGACGCGTTTCAGGTCGTGACCGGCACCGGGAGCGAGGCGGGCGGTGCGGTCGTCGAGCGGGCCGACTACGTCTGTTTCACCGGAAGCACGGAGACCGGCCGGACGGTGGCCGAGCGGGCGGGCGCGAACCTGACCGACTGCTCGCTCGAACTCGGCGGCAAGAACCCGATGGTCGTGTTGGAGGACGCCGACCCCGAACGCGCGGTCGAGGGCGCGATAGGTGGCTGTTTCACCAACGCGGGCCAACTCTGCATCTCGTTCGAGCGCCTCTACGTCCAGCGCGAAGTCTACGACGAGTTTCTGGACCGGTTCGTCCGGCGGACCCGCGCGCTCGACCTCCGCGGGGCCTACGACTACGGGCCGGACGCGGGGTCGCTCGTCGGCCCGGACCAACTCGAAACCGTCGAAGAACACGTCGAGGACGCCGTATCGAAGGGCGCGGACGTGTTGACGGGCGGTCGCGCCCGCCCCGACCTCGGGCCGTACTTCTACGAACCGACGATTCTGACCGGCGTGACCGACGAGATGAACGCCGGACGCGAGGAGACGTTCGGCCCGGTGGTCGCGGTCAGTCCGTTCGACGCCGACGCGGAGGCGGTCGAACTCGCCAACGACTCCGACTACGGCCTGAACGCGAGCGTCTGGACCGAGGACGGCGAGCGGGGTCGGGCGCTCGCTCGCCGAATCGAGTGCGGGACCGTCAACGTCAACGACGCCTACGCCGCGGCGTGGGCCTCGGTGGACGCGCCGATGGGCGGCATGAAGGACTCCGGAATGGGCCGCCGCCACGGCGACGAGGGGTTCCTGAAGTACACCGAGGCCCAGACCGTCGCCGAGCAGCGCGGCCCGCCGGTCGGCGCGCCGCGCGGAGTGCCCGACGGGTGGTACGCGAAGGGGATGACGCTGGCGCTACACGCGATGAAGCGGATTCCGGGGGTGCGGTAGATGGCGGACGATTCCGGGGACCGAGCGGCGGCCGACGGCGCATCTCGGTCGGTGTTCGTCACCGGGTTCCCCGGATTTCTGGGCTCCGAACTCGTCGCGCGCCTGCTCGACAGGTATCCCCCGGACGTGGCGATTCGCTGTCTGGTCCAGCCGAAGTACCGGGACCTCGCCGAGGAGCGCGCCGCGGAACTGACGGAGGGTTCGCCCGACCGAATCGAACTCAGCGAGGGCGACATCACGGAATCGGACCTCGGGTTGGGCGGCGACTACGACGCCCTCGCCGCCGACGCGGTCGAAGTCTACCACCTCGCGGCAGTGTACGACCTCGGCGTCGCCCGCGACGTGGGGATGGCGGTCAACGTCGAGGGCACTCGCAACGTCCTCGACTTCGCCGAGCGCGCCCCCGAACTCCGGCGGTTCCAGTACGTCTCGACGTGCTACGTCAGCGGGCGCCACGACGGCGTGTTCACCCACCGCGACTTGGACGTGGGCCAGTCGTTCAACAACCACTACGAGGAGACCAAGTTCCTCGCGGAGGTCGAGGTCCAGCGCCGCATGGACGAGGGGTTGCCAGCCACCGTCTACCGCCCGGCAATCGCGGTCGGCGACAGCGAGACCGGTGCGACCCAGAAGTACGACGGGCCGTACAACGTCCTGCGACTCCTCGACCGGCAACCCACCGTCCGCGCGGGCGTCGGCGTCGTGCCCGTGTTCGGCGACCCGCGGGACTACGAGGTCAACGTTGTCCCGCGGGACTTCGTGGTCGACGCCATCGACCGCCTGAGTCGGCGCGACGATTCGGCGGGCGAGGTGTACCAGCTCTGCGACCCGAACCCGCCCACCGTCGCGGGGATGGTCCGGGCGTTCGGCGATGCGCTCGGCGTCCGCGTCTTTCGGGTGCCGATGCCCGGCGGCGCGACGCTGGCCCGCCGCGCGCTCGAATCGACGCCCGGCCTCGCGTCGGCGCTCGGCGTCCAACCGGCGGTCCTCGACTACTTCGTCCACCCGACGAGTTACACCTGCCAGAACGCGGTCCGGGACCTGCGCGGGACCGGCGTCTCCTGCCCGCCGTTCGAGGAGTACGCGGACCGACTGGTCCGGTTCTACCGCGACCACCCCGACGTGTCGGCGGACGCGATGGTCTGAATCTGCGGACGCCGTGGCCCGAGTCTCTGGATACCGTGGCTGGAATCCTAGGAGCACTCCGGCGCCGACCGGCGCGATTTCGCGCTGAGATTCTTCGTTTCCTCTCTGCGGGCGTCTCCTTTATGAAAAAGATGTTTTTTCAACAAGAATTTATACGCCTCATCCGAAAGCTCTCCGCATGCGACGCCGCGAATTCATCGCCGGTACCGGCATCTTCGCCGCCTCCGCCCTCGCCGGTTGTGCCGGAAGCAAGTCCCCGCCACCCCGCAAGTCGAACGTCTTCGAGACCATCGAAGCGCGAGACGGGAAGATTCAGGTCGCCCTCGAAGACGACACGTGGGTCAAGTCCCGCTACGACGGCGGGAGTCAGAACGCCCTCCCCGACCCCGACGAAGTCGGCGGGTTGAACCCGGTCGGAAGCGTCCGTGCGATGGGCAAGGGCGGCGGTGGCCGCGGTGCCACCGGCCGCGCCACCGGCGGGTACAGCAGCGCACCCAAGACTCACCACGGCCGGGCGTGGTGGCACGGCGGCAACTACGCCGTCAACTGGTACGACAACCACCAGGACGCGGTCACGAAGTACGGCGTCGGCGTCTCGGCGTTCGGCGTGGCCTCCCTCGGGAGTTCCTCGGAGATGGAGGACAACGCGCCCGGCGCGGGTCCCGTCCCGTGGGACTGCCGGGTGTCGAATCCCAACGACACCGAGACCTGCGCCGTCGAGCGAGAGGGCTGGTACCGCGTCGGGGCCGAACTCAGGGGGAAGAACGGCCACGACTTCGACTGGGAGTGCGTCGATTTCGAGGTGAGCCAACAGATCACCGGCGACGGCTACGAAATCCAGAAGCAGTGGAAAGTTTCCCCGCGGATTTAAGCCCGTAACGCCGAACCGGCGGTCCGCCGGTCTGCCCTCCCAAATCCCTGTCGAAGGTCGCCGTTCGCACGAAGACGCTGACTCTACTCGCCATCACGTACGTCGTGTCGTTCTGCCGCTTCGCCTTCGAGTTCGTTTACTTGGAGCTACTGATGGTGATGTACGCCGAGTGAAAGTTCGTTTACCAACCCCCTCTAAGGCCGCCAGATTCAGTCGTCGGCGACGAATACGTCGACGAGAAAGTCGATATCGATGAAGAGACCGATTCCGGTAGCCAATCCGAGTATCATAACGATAGTGTAAACTATCGGTGGTCGTCGTTGCGGCCCGGAAATCGAAAACGGGTCACCCATAACCACAAACAGATACGTGAGTCCGAGGATGCCACCAATAGTAAACAACAAGGCAGCTTTTATTCTATTTCTCATGACTCTATCTTCTCTTCACCAATATATGGCAACCGTCTGACTAATAGATTTCCGTACAGGAAATAAAGATGTTTCCGGCAGAATTCGGCACCGACAGAAACCATTTCCTGCGCTTCGACGTAGCTCCCGGTATGACCGACGACAAGGACGAACTTCGGAGCGCCGCCGACGAACTCGCGGAACTCGGCGACGCGGTTTCGGACGCCGAAATCGAGGACCGACTCGAAGGCTTCGCCGACAGACTCCGGCGGATGGCCGACGGCGAGCGAGGCCCGGACCACGGCCAACTCGCGCGCCTCGAACACAACCTTCAGGACGTGCGGTCGGACCTCGACGGTGAACACGCCGAGGCAGTAGGGTCGGCGCTCGAAAGCGTTCGGTCCTACCGAGAGACGGTGGACGGCGTCTGAGCCACCCCTGCGGTTCGTCTTCCTAGCAGATGGACGGGAGGACAGTGCGCGGTCTCGACGGAGCGCGATGACCGCGCGCTAGCGCACGCCGAACCGCGGTCAGTCGGCCGTGGTAGTCTCCTGTTCTCGGACCGGTCGCAACTCTGCGCTGAAGTGTCGCAACTCGGCCATCTCGGGTTCGTCGGTGATTTCGAGGCCCGAGATTTCGCCCGCGTCGCGGCGCTCGGCCACCTTCTCGAACGTCTCGGCGACGTGTTCGAGATGGTCCGCGCCGTAGGTCCGGCGGGGCAGCGACAGTCGGACCAGTTCCGGCCGGTCGGTGTCGGGGAACGCGAAACTACCCAACTCCACGCCCCGGACCGCGCCCTCGCGGTAGAGTTCGCAGACCAGCGCCTGTCCCGGGAACCGCTCGGCGGGAATCTCGGGCAGGAACTCGGCGGCGTTCACGTACACCGCGTGGCCGCCGGTCGGGCGCTGGACCGGCACGTCGCGCTCGGCCAGCATGTCGCCGAGACGCTGGACCTGTCCGACCCGGTCGGCGATGTACGACTCCTCGACCGCCTCCCGGAGGCCGACCGCCATCGCTTCGAGGTCGCGGCCCGCCATCCCGCCGTAGGTCGTGAACCCCTCGTAGAGGATGGCCCGCTCGCGGGCCTTCGCGTGGAGGTCGTCGAGTGCCGGGTCGTCGCGCAGGGCGACGAACCCGCCGACGTTGACCAGTCCGTCCTTCTTCCCGCTCATGACGAGCGCGTCGGCGTAGGAGAGTTGCTCGCGGGCGACTTCGGCGACCGACCGGTCGGCGAACTCCGCCTCGCGCTCCCTGACGAAGTAGGCGTTCTCGGCGAACCGGCAGGCGTCCACGACGAACGTGGCGTCGAGTTCGTCGGCGACTTTCCGGGCCTCGTGGACGTTCTCGACGCTGACCGGTTGGCCGGCCAGCGAGTTGTTGGTCAGGGTGAGCAGGACCGCCGGAATCCTGTCGGCTCCGACCTCGTCGGCCAGCGCTCGGACCTGCTCCACGTCGATGTCGCCCGCGAACTCCCGGTCGCCCGAGAGGGCGTCGTCGTGCGGGCAGTCGACCGGTTCGCCGCCGTTGTTGGCGATGTGGGCGCGGGTCGTGTCGAAGTGGGTGTTGTTGGGCACGTAGTCGCCGTCCTCCACCAGCGCTCCGTAGAGGACGTTCTCGGCTCCGCGGCCCTGATGGGCGGGTAGGATGCGCTCGAAGCCCATCACGTCGGCGACCGACTCCCGCAAGCGCTCGAAACTCGCGCTCCCGGCGTAGGCCTCGTCGCCCGACATCATGGCGGCCCACTGTGACTCGCTCATGGTGCCGGTGCCGCTGTCGGTGAGGAGGTCCACGAACACGGCGTCGGAGTCGAGATTGAAGACGTTGTAACCCGCCCGTTCGAGTTGAGATTCGCGCTCGTCGCGGTCGGGGAGACGAATCGGGGAGACGACCTTCGACTTGTAGGCTCGCATGTCCGGACGGTCGGTCTCTCGCAACGTATTGCTTCCGGGACAATTGTGGCCGCAGATAGCCGCTTGCGGCGAATATCTGCCGAACGTGCGCACCGACCGACGGACCCGTTCGCCGGTGACTTGCGGTGAACGCCGATTGATGTTTCCGTTTACGTAAACGTAAACACTCCGGACGCCTCGATTTGAATTTACCGGTGTGAGCGCGTTTACCCGTCAGAATTAAGCGTAGCATGACTATGATACTAGTTATCATGTGTAGTGGTGATGCTTCGAGCGGCGACGATGGCGACGCCCCGTCGTTCGCCCGTGTCCTCTCGGACCGCGACGGACGGTCTATCGACCAGCTGTTCGAGACGATAGCCGACCGGCGGTCGCGGTTGGTGCTGTCGTACTTCGATTCGGCCTCGGTGGACGCCGCCGAACTCGACGACCTCGTGGAGTACGTCGCCGAGCGAGAGGTCGCGTCGTCGTCGGTCGACGCAGACGCCGCCGACGAGGAGTACTGCCGTCGGGTCGCCATCTCGCTCCACCACAACCACCTCCCGAAGCTATCGGACGACGCCTTCGTCGACTACGACCCGCGCTCGAAGACGGTCCGATACTGGGGCGGAGACCGGGTTTCGGCGTGTCTGAAACTCTACGAGGCGGTCCGAGACGACTGAGCGACCCGACGGATTTCGGACGAGAACGGGCGAGATTCGATGCGGAGACGGCCGTTCTAATTTGAGCCCCGAAGCCGGTAAGTATATGCCGAACGGTGTCCTACTCGTTCGTCGTTAGACGTACCGAAGGGGCCGACGAGTCGGGACGGTGGGGACCTCCTCGGTGGGTCGTCGGAGTGAGAGCATGATCGACGGCGACGAGACGCGAAACGACGCTGTTGACCGCGGTTCCGAGACGCATCAGATTACCTACGACCCGGCGTCGTCGGCGCCCCCGAGTCACGTCCTCGTGGTCGGGGTCGCCGACGTCGCCCAGGTCGACCCGCTGGAGTTGGAACCGCTCCACGACGCGGTCGACCCCGCGACGATAGACGAGTTCGTGGGAGAGGGCGGTCTCCCCGACGTGGACGGTCGCATCTCGTTCGCGTTCGCCGGTTACGACGTACACGTCCACCCGTGCGGTCTGTTCGAGGTCACGCCCGCCGACTGACGCGAGGTCGCGACTCGCGCTATTATCGGACTATCTGGACGCGAATCGGAGTCCGTCGTCTGCCCCGAACCCACTACTCATTACCCCGGCGTGCCAGTCCTCTCGCATGGACGCAGACGGGGACCGACCGAACGTAGACCGGGAGCGACTGCGCGAGGACATCGAGCGGACCGCCGCGTTCGGCGACATCGATGCCGACGAGGGCCGCGGACGGACCGTCCTGACCGGCACCGAGGCCAACCGCGAGGCCCGCGAGTACCTCGTCGCGCGACTGGAAGACGCCGGACTCGACGTGCGAATCGACGCCGTGGGCAACGTCGCGGGCCGGTGGACGCCGGACAGCGCCGACCCGGCGGCCGCGCCGGTCGCGGCCGGGAGCCACCTCGACTCGGTGCCGGAGGGCGGCATCTTCGACGGTCCGCTCGGCGTCTACGCCGCGCTCGAAGCGGTCCGGGCGATGCAAGACGCCGACCTCGACCCCGCCCGGCCGGTCGAGGTGGTCTCGTTCACCGAGGAGGAGGGCCAGCGGTTCGCGTCGGGCCTGCTCGGGTCGTCGGTCGCGGTCGGCGAGCGGTCGGTCGAGGAAGCGCTCGCGCTCGAAGCCGACGACGGCGAGGGCGGTACGACCACACTCGAATCGGCGCTGGAGGCAATCGGCTTCCGGGGCGAGGGCCGCCTCGACGCCGGAGCGTGGGACGGATGGCTCGAACTCCACGTCGAGCAGAGCGAGCGCCTGACCGACGCCGGGGTGCCGGTCGGCGTCGTCACCTCGATTACGGGCATCACTCACTGCGAGGCGGTCGTCCGCGGCGAGGCGAACCACGCCGGAGCGACGCCGATGGGCGACCGAACCGACGCCTTGGCGGCGGCCAGCGAGTTCGTCCTCGACGTGGAACGGGCCGCCGAGGCGGTCGCGGCCGCCGACAGCGAGACCGCGGTCGGCACCGTCGGGAGCCTCGACGTGCGCCCGAACGCTACCAACGTCGTGCCCGGCGCGGTCGAGGCGGGCGTGGACATCCGCGACGTGGACCGCGACGCGATGGAGAAACTCGTCTCTCGCGCCCGCGAGAGCCTCGCGAGACTCGAACGCGAGCGCGGCGTCGAGACCGAATTTCGGCGGCCCTTCGACCTCGAACCGACGCCGATGAGCGACCGGGTTCGGAAAGCGGCCCGCGACGCGGGCGAGGCGGCCGGCATCGAGACGCTCGACATGCACTCCGGGGCGGCCCACGACACGATGCACGTCGCCGAGGTGACGGACGCCGGTCTGCTGTTCGCGCCGTCGCGCGATGGCGTCTCGCACAACCCGAAGGAGTGGACCGACTGGGAGGACTGTGCGACCGCGACGCGGGTGTTGGCGGGGGCGCTGGCGGACTTGGCGGGAGCGTAGGTCTACGAACGTTCCTAGATCGAAAATATACAGCTGAACTCGATATTTTACGCAGCACATGAAATAAATACATGAATACTGATTTGATTAAATTATCTCATATAATTATTGCAAGAATTTTTAACAGAGGACCGGAAATAGGAACGTCACGATGAACGGAATACTCCTGTTTGGGGTCTCTGGTTCGGTATCGGCGTACTCATGTGGTGGTGGCCCGCCGCGGTGTTCGTCGCGTTCTCCAACGAGGACGTGACGCCGGGCGCTCGGGCGTTCGCCGTCGCCGCTATCTTCTTCGGACTGGTGTTCTTTACGCTCTGGTCCCCCCAAACCGGTGCCGGGTTAGCGCTTCCGGGGACGCTCCTCACCGTTGGCGTCCTCCAAGTCGTCCACCCGGTTCCGGTCCCCGGGACTGACCCGGAGGGTCCGGTCACACCTCGTGGTAGCGGCGTCGGCATCGTCCTCGCCGGGGTCCTACTGGCCGTCTACTCGCTCTTCTGAATCTCCTGCGTGAACCGAATCGCCTCGCAGTTCGGGTCCACGCCGTCCACTTCCGTCGCCGGGGACCGTTCGTCGGCGGCGAACCCCTTCGACTCGTAGAAGTCGACGGCCTCGTCGTGGCCGGCGAAGACGGAGACGCTCTGATCGGTGACGCCCGCTTCGCGCTGGCGCTCGGTGAGCCTTTCGAGCAGTCGGGTGCCGACGCCCTCGCCCTGCCGGTCGGGGCGGACGTAGAGCGCCGAGACCTCACCGACCCCCGCCTCGGGCCGGTCGTCGCGGACCACGCCGACGACGGTCTGGGACGCGGCTTTCGCGTTCTCGTCGGCGGCGAGCGCGACCAACCAGCCGCCGGGTTCGTCGCGCCTCTCCTCGATTTCGTCGGCGAGGCGCTCGGGTCGGTAGAACGTCCGGAGGTTCGCTTCGACGTACTCGTCGGGGAGTAGGTCGGCGTAGGCGTCGCGCCAACTCGCGGCACAGACGCGGCCGATGCCGTCGGCGTGAGCGGTCCTCGCGGCCTCGACGGATACCATCGGTCGGCGGGTCTCGACCCGCGAAGTTAGTTCCGGCGGTCGGCCGCTGGCGGTCGTTTCGGGAAAATCCTGTGACTTAGACTGTTACACCGTTACCAAAGAATCATTCTCCATCCTAAAGAAAACAAGAATCGTTCCGCAAGGTCGTCCTCCGAGCGGACTGCTCGCGGCACGACCTGTCTGCACCCGCTAAGTCGAACTTAATCCGGCGTTCGACGGGGCGTAATCGTCGTATTCGGGCGTTACGGGCGTGAACGACCGGAAACAGTCGGCCTCGTTTATTCGTCGTCAGGTACAGGTCAGACGCGAGAATGACGCGAAAATCGACGTTCGGTGCGCTCGTCTTCACAGTACTGCTGATTACCACGGGGCTATCGGGCGCGGTCGGGGCGAATCCGACCGCCGACGGGGCCGCCGACGCCTCGCCCGCACCGCTCGCACAGGAGACCACGACCGCGCAGGGCAACGAGTCGGCCAACGAGTCCGCGAGCGTGACGTTCACCGACCAGCGGACCAACGGGTCGGTCGTCACCGTCAACCAGACGAACCTCTCGGCGGGCGGGTACGTCGTCGTCTTCGCCCAGAACGGGACGGTCCTCGGGAACACCTCGTACCTCGAACCCGGCACGCACGAGAACCTGACCATCCCGCTCGACACCGGCATCAACGCCTCGCAGGTGGTCATCGCAGCGCCGCACCTCGACACCGACGGCGACCAGACGTTCGGCTTCAACGCCACCAACGCCCAACAGGTCGGAGTCGAGAACGCGACCGACCGGCCGTACCTCCAGGAGAACGGCCTGCCCATCAGCCAAGTCGCGTTCGTCATCGTGGGCAACGAGACGCGCCGGGGCACGACGACCACCGCGAGTCGGGTCGCACCGAGCGCGTGAGACCGGGGGTTCGACTCCCGCTCGACCGCCTTACGAACAATTAACTTTTCGACGCGCGACGGTTCGACCATGACGCTGCTGCCAGACCACACCGAGCGATTCGTCCGCGCGATGGTCCCCGACCGCGACGACACCCTCCGGGAGATGGAGGCCCACGGCGAGGAAATCGGCTTCCCGACGGTCGGCCCCGAGGTCGGGTCGTTCCTGCGACTCGCGGCGCGCATGGTCGACGCCGAGCGAATCTTCGAGTTCGGGTCGGGGTTCGGCTACTCGGCCTACTGGTTCGCCGAGGCGCTCCCGGACGACGGCGAAATCGTCCTGACCGAACACGACGCCGACGAACTCGACGACGCCCGCGAGTATCTGGCGCGGGGCGGCTACGCCGACCGCGCGGCCTTCGAGGACGGCGACGCGCTCGAAACCGTCGAGCGCTACGACGGTCCGTTCGACGTGGTACTCGTCGACTGCCACAAGGACGGCTACCCCGACGCGCTCGACGCGGTGCGCGGAAAAGTCGCCGAGGGCGGCGTGATAATCGCGGACAACGCGATGGAGAGCGGGATTCAGGACTTCGAGACCATCCTCGCGCTGCTCGAAGGCGACGACCCCGCGGACGTGGACGACCAGACGCGGGGCATCGCGGACTACCTCCTGACGGTGCGCGACGACCCCGACTTCGAGACGGTGGCGCTTCCGCTGGGCGAGGGAATCGCGGTGAGTTTCCGCCTCGGGGACAGGGCGTAGCGACGCCGCGGCGATTCAACAGACGTGGCCGCCGCCGTCGACCCAGACGGTCTCGCCGGTCACGTACGACGCCTCGTCGCTCGCCAGAAAGAGGTACGCGCCGGCCAACTCCTCGGGGTCGGCGGCTCGGAGCGGGAGGTCGGGCGTCTCGCCCTCGGGACCCATCTCCTCGGCCTCCTCGGACCAGCCCTCCCGGATTTCGGTCGCGACCGGGCCGGGCGCGACGGCGTTGACCCGCACGCCCTCGTCGGCGAGTTCCAGCGCCGCGCTCCGGGTCACCATCCGAATCGCGCCCTTCGTCGCGGCGTAGTGAGAGTGGTCCCACGCCGCCCGGCCCTGCGTGTCCGAGGAGGTGTTGACCACGACGCCGGGGTCGCCCCGGTCTATCATGTCGTTCGCGGCTATCTGCGTGCCGAAGAAGGTGCCCCGCGCGTTGACCGCGTGGACCTCCTCGAACTCCTCGGGCGTCACCTCGCGGAACCGGCGCTTGGTGTAGACGCCCGCGTTGTTCACCATCACGTCCACGCCGCCCGAGTCGCGGGCCGCCGCCACGACCGACCGAATCTGGTCCGGGTCCGAGACGTCGGTCTCGACGTACTCGGCGCGGCCGCCCGCGTCGCGGATTCGCTCGTGGGTCGGCGTGGACTCGCCGTCGGCCTTCGGCGACTCGCGAACGTCGGCGTTCACGACCGTCGCGCCCGCGTCGCCGAACGCGAGCGCGACGGCGCGACCGATGCCCGCGCTCGCGCCCGTGACGATTACCGTCGAATCGGAGAAGTCGGGGTTCAGATTGCCCATGCCCGACGGACGGTCGCCGGGCGGTTGTAGGTTGCGGCGCGGGTCTCCGGCCGTCTTCGGCGGCCCTACGCCAGTGCGTCGACGACCCACGTGAGGACGCCCAGCGCCATCAGTCCGATTCCGATGGCGGACGTCGATGGCTCCGGGAAGAAGAACAGCACGGCGCCGATGAGCAGGAGCGTCCCGGCGATGCCCTCGCCGAACCATCCGTCGTCGTCGCCTTCGGAGTCGTCGTAGTCGGCGGTGCGCCGGTCGTAGTCGTCCCCTGCCTCGTTCTCGGTGCTCGCGTCGTTGGCGTCGCCCGCGGGCCAGATTCCCCACCCGGAGGGGTACAGCGAGTTGCCGACGCCCGACGGGAAGAACGTGTCGTCGGTCGTCTCGTCGGTGTACTGGTCGCGGGTGGGTTCGTCCCCGTGGACGTCCTTGTACGTGCTGTCGTACTCGTCGTCGGTGTACGGGTTGTCGCTCACGCCAAGAAACTAGACGCTGACGGGGTTAGGGCCTGTGGCCGTTGGTCGCACTTAACGCGTCACCCCAACGTGTTGAGGACCGCGAGACTGACGCCGACGCCCACCATCAGGATGCCCGTCACGGTCGTCGCGGGTTCGGGGAAGACGACGAGCGCGAGTCCGAGGAGGACCAGCGTCGTGATGATGCCGAAGTCCCAGAACCCGTCACCGTCATCGCCGTCGGTCGTCCGGGTCACGTTTTCTGTTTCGCTCACGGGCAGAGGGACGGGCGGAGCGGGGTTATGGGTTCGGGCCGCGGGGTCGCGAACGCTACCGCCGACTGCCGGGTTGGGGGTTGACGTGCGGTTTCGCCATCAGGTCGGCGAACCGCCGGTCGTCGAGCCACGTCAGCAGCTCGGCCAACTGCTCGCTCGCGGCGTCGAACAGCTCCGCGCCCTTCTCGGGGGTCGCGTCGGTCTGGTCGCCCAACACGCCGTTCTCGGTGTTGTCGATGGAGTCGTAGAAGTTGCGAGCGCCGTGGACGTAGGCCTCGTCGCTGTTGGCCCAGTCCACGAGGCCGCCGTCGCGGGCCGCCTCCAGTTCGTCGGTGCGCACGTTCTCGGGGTCGAGGTGCATCATCATCGCGGTCTCCTTCGGCCCGCCGTGGGGGCCGTTGGTCTCGAAGAGGTCGTCGACGAGGCCCGGAATCGACTCGTCCCACATCCACTCGACCGCGTAGGCGACCTCGTCCTCGCGCAGTCTGCGGCCGACTTCCCGGAGGTGGGTCTGGTTGCCGCCGTGGGCGTTGGCGAAGACGATGCGGTCGATGCCGTGGTACGCCAGATTCCGGGAGAAGCTCTCGACGTAGTCGCGGAACTCGGGCGCGTCTGCCCACATCGTACCGTGGAACTGCTTGTGGTGGACGCTCACGCCGACGTTCACGGTCGGCGTGCAGAGGTAGCCGGTCCGGTCGGCGGCCTCGCGGGCCAACCCCTCCGCAATCTTGTGGTCGGTCGAGAGCGGCAAGTGGGGTCCGTGCTGTTCGGTCGAACCCAGCGGCACGACCGCCACCGACTCCTCGGCCACGTAGTCGCTTAACTCCGGCCACGCCTGGTCTGCGAGGTACATACCGCAACGCCGTGGGCCAGCGGGTAAAGTTCTTGCCCGCGCTCGATTGCGGACCTCGGCCCGAGGCGGCCGCCGTGCCCGTCTCGCTCGCGGTTACCTCGAAGTAACCTCGTTTCACCGGAGTTAGCAAACGTATAATTCGGTGGGCGTCCACGAATGGAACACGATGTCTGACTGCCTCGACGACGACGCCCCACCGAGCGCGAAGCTAGTCGTAAAAGTTCTCGAATACAACGACGACGCGCTGACCCAGCAGCAGATCAGCGACCGGACTCGGCTCTCGCCCCGGACGGTCCGGAGTTCCATCAAGCGACTGAAAGAGCGGGACGTCATCGAGGAGCGGGTGTACATCCCCGACGCCCGCAAGCAGTTGTACGCGCTCACCGACTCCGTCGAGGAGTGTCTCCAAGCGGGCGAGGCGACGCCCGACAGCGCCGAAGCGGTCTGACCGTAACCTCTTTTTCGCCGCCGGGAGTCGGTCTCCCGCGTGACCGAGTACGACAAACTCGTGCGCGACCGGATTCCGGAGGTCGTCCGCGAGAACGGCGAGACGCCCGTCACCCACGTCGCCGACGGCGACGAGTACCGACGCCGCCTCCGCGAGAAACTCTGTGAGGAGGCCGGAGAGTTCCGCGAGTCCGGCGACCCCGAAGAACTCGCCGACGTGCTGGAAGTCCTCGACGCGATTCGGGACGCCGAGGAGTTCGACGCCGAGCGTGTCGAGCGCCTTCGCGCGGAGAAAGCCGAGGAGCGCGGCCGGTTCGAGGACGGCGTGGTGTTAGAGCGCGTGGAGTGACCCCGGGAGTATTCTGCCCAGCCCGAATTATTTAGGCTAGAAATATAAGTAAATTAACCGCATACGTAGTCGTGCCGTCCATGACACAGAATGACACGACCATCGACCGACGTTCGCTCCTGAAGAAGGTCGCGGTGGCGGGCGCGACGACCGGACTCGCCGCGGGAAGCGCCGGCGCGACCGCCGCGGACCGACCGGGCCGCTCCGCCGACCCCGCCGAGGCCGAGCAGTTGCTGGAGTCGTACGGTGGCGACCTGCTGGCGTTGCTCTCCGAGGAGGGCGTTCTCGACGCCGGCGACGCGGCCGAGTTGGCGACCGACCGCCCGGCCTCACCCTACGCTCCGCTCCGCGGCGAAGCGGGGACCGCGTTCGTGGACTCCGGCGTGAGTCCGGCGAGACTCGTCACCGTGACGGAAGTCGCCGGGGGCACGCTCACCGCCTCGGTCGAACCGGAGACCGGCGAGTCGTACGCGCTCCTCGACGACGGCGAGTCCGTGACCGTGTTCAACCCCGAGGTCGGAACGCTCGACGCCGACGACACCGCGACGACCCAGAGTTGTAGCCAGTACGCCTGTCCCCCCGAGGCCGACGGGTCGTGCTACGCGTCGAGTGCGGTCACGTACGAGGGAGACCGCGTGGCGACGCAGGCGTCGTGTTGCTCGTACTACCAGTGTACGGACCCCTGACGCGGTCGTCCCCTCTTTTTTCGGTCGAAATACTCCCGAGCAGTCAGTACCTGTGCATCGTCCGGACGCGCCGTCAGTCGTCCGCCGAGGGGTATTCGCGGTCGAGGTCCACGTCCGCCAGCGGTGCGCCCTCGACCTCGTGGGTGCCGACAGGCGGGCGATTCACCTCGGCCGCGGGCGACTCCTCCACGTCGGTCTCGGTCTCGATTTCGCTCATCTCGCCGTCAGCGTCGCGAGCGTCCTGGTCGATGCGCATCGAGCAGAACTCGACGCCGCACATCGAGCAGAAGCGCGCCTCCTTGTAGTTGTCGCCGGGGAGCGTCTGGTCGTGGTACGACCGGGCGCGCTCGGGGTCCAGCGCCAACTCGAACTGGCGCTCCCAGTCGAAGTCGTAGCGGGCCTCCGAGAGGGCGTCGTCCCAGTCGCGTGCGCCCTCGCGGCCGTTCGCCACGTCGGCGGCGTGGGCCGCGATGCGGTAGGCCGCGAGTCCGTCGCGCACGTCCTCGGCGTCGGGGAGACCGAGGTGTTCCTTCGGCGTGACGTAGCAGAGCATCGCGGCCCCGGCGCGTGCTGCCTCGGTCGCACCGATGGCGCTCGTGATGTGGTCGTAGCCCGGCGCCACGTCGGTCACGAGGGGGCCGAGGACGTAGAACGGCGCGCCGTCGCAGACCTCCTGCTGGCGCTCGACCTGCTCGGAAATCCGGTCCATCGGGACGTGGCCCGGCCCCTCGACCATCACCTGCACGCCGCGGTCCCGCGCGATGCTGGTGAGTTCTCCGAGCGTCTCTAACTCCGCGAATTGGGCGTCGTCGCCCGCGTCGGCGAGGCAACCCGGCCGGAGACCGTCACCGAGACTGAACGTCACGTCGAATCGCGCGAAGATTTCGCAGATGTCCTCGAATTTAGCGTAGAGCGGATTCTGCATTCCGTTCTCCTCCATCCACTGCGCGAGGATGGACCCGCCGCGGGAGACGATGCCGGTCTTGCGGCCGTCGGTCAGCGGCAGGTGTTCCATCAGGACTCCGGCGTGAATCGTCATGTAATCGACGCCCTGCCGGGCCTGTTTCTCGATTACGTCCAACAGGAGTTCGGGCGTGATGTCCGCGACGGCGTCGGCCCGTTTGACCGCCTCGTAAATCGGTACGGTGCCGACCGGGACCGGAGAGTGTTCCACGTTCGCCGCCCGAATCCGGTTCAACTCCCCGCCGGTGCTGAGGTCCATCACGGTGTCCGCGCCGTAGTGGACCGCGGCGTGGAGTTTCTCCAATTCGTCTTCGACGCCGCTCGCCTCCTCGCTGTTACCGATGTTCGCGTTGACTTTCGTGGCGAACTCGCTCCCGATAATCATCGGGTCGAGTCGGCCGTGTTCGACGTTCGCCGGAATCACTGCCTGGCCGTCCGCGACCTGCCGGCGGACGAACTCGGGCGCGACCCGTTCGCGCTCGGCGACTCGTTCCATCTCGTCGGTGACCGTGCCCTCGCGGGCGCGCTGTAACTGCGTCACGAATCACTAGGTTGTACTACCGGGTAATAAAACTGCGGGGGTCGGCTTCTCCCGGTTCACTACCCGATTCGCATCGTCCGGTAGTACGCGACTGCGGTGACGACGCCGACGGTGGCGAGATACGCGACGGCCCACCCGAGCGGTTCGAGCGCCACGCTCGCGGAGAGTCCGGCGTCCACGGCGACCTCGGTCGCGAAGTGGCCCGGCAGGTACGCCGCCAGCCAGTGGGGGTCGCTGACCATCGGATTCTGGAAGAAGAACACGTCCACCATCGGCGCGAATAGCAGGAGATAGACCCCCGCCAAGCGCGAGAGGACGAGGCCCGCGAGCGTGCCGACCAGTCCGTAGGTCACCCCCGCCAGCACCGACGCGAGCGCGAACCAGCCGAGTCGCTCGGGTACCACTTCGACCGAGAGGACGCCGAGCGAGACCACGGCCGCGACCGCTCCGGCGACCGCCAGCAGACCGACCCGCGCGACCAGTAACTCGACCGGGCGATAGCCAGCGACGACGAGTCTACCGTCGGCCGAGCGCGCCGCCAGCATCAGGAACAGGCCCGCGACACCGCCGACCAGACCGCTCACGAGCGGCACGAGCAGGATGCCGTAGAGTTCCGACGAGGGAACTGCGACCGTCCCCCGGCCCGCCACCTCGACCGGAACCGACGACTCGGGCAGCAGGAAGACCAACACGCCGACGAAGTAGGCGGGCAGGAAGACCAACAGCGCGAGCAGGACCGGCGTCCGGGCGTACTCGCGCAGGCCCATCTCGAAGGCGGTCCGGGCCCTCCCCGTCCGCGGTCGACTCACGCGAGAACACCTCCCTCGCCGGTCACGCGGACGTAGACCCCGAGCGCGAGCAGGAAGACGCCACCGAGGTACGCCGCCCCGAGGAGGGCGTCGCCGGTCGCCACCGACCCCTCGAACGTCGCGGACTGGAACAGGTCGTGTGGGTAGTGAAGCGGCAGGAGCTTCAGAACCGGCGACTCCACGTCGAGCAGACCGCTGGAGAGGAAGTCGTCGAGGTCCACGAGGAACACGAGGACGAGCGACCCCTCCAAGGCTCTGGGGAGGACCGCGCCAACCAGCATCCCGACGAGCCCGTAAATCAGCGCGGCGAGGGTCAGCGCGCCGAACGCCGCGGTCGGAGCCGCGAGTTCGACGCTCCGCCAGAGGGCGGCCGTCGAGACGCCCGCGACGAGTGTACTCCCGAGGACCACCGAGGCCAGTCGAGACGCGAACAGTTCGGCCCGGTCGTAGCCGCAGATGCGCAGTCGCTCGTCGGCCTGTACCGCGCTGATGCTCTGGAACAGGCCGAGGATGCCCGCGAGGAAGGCCGCGGCGTAAATCGCGCCGTTGACCCGGCCCGTCTCGGCCATCGTTCCCCCGGCGAGGTGCGGGAGCTGCGGGAACGCCGACATCGCGGTCCCGTAGCCCTCCACGACGACTACCGGGAGAACCACGAGCAGCGCGACGTTGAGCGGCGTGCGGACGAACGCTCGGACGTGCGAAGCGACCCCGACCCGGAGTCTGCGCAGGCGACTCGCGCGTCCGGCGCCGGTCGCCGGATTCGCGCTCTCAGGCATCGGTCTCTGCCTCCCGCGCCGACTGGTCCCCCTTGGCATTCGCCCCGCCGGTCGGGTCTCGGGGGTCCTCGGTCGGCCGGTCGGCGAGGTCGGCGTCGGTCACGTCTGTCAGGCGGCCGTCCGCCAGTTCGAGGATGCGGTCGAACCGCTCGCGCTCGCTGACGAAGTGGGAGATGACCGCGACGGCGATGCCCCGGTCGGTCAGTTCGTCGGTCAACCCCCAGAACGCGAGGTAGGTCTGCCAGTCGAACCCGGTGTACGGTTCGTCGAGGAACAGCACGTCCGGGTCGGCCATGACGGCGACGCTCAGGTTGACCTTCTGGCGGTTCCCGCCGCTCAACTGGTCGACTCGGTAGTCGAGGAACTCCTCGAAGCCGAGTCGGTCGGCGAGTCGGTCCCGGGCGTCTCGAATCTCCTCGCCGGTCATGCCGTAGGCCGTCCCGAACAGTCGAAAGGTCTCGGCGACCGTCAGTCGGTCGTACAGCAGGGGGTCTTGCGGGCACCACCCCGCAACGCCGTCCACGACCACTTCGCCGTCGTCGGGTTCCATCGCGCCGACCAGCGTCTTCATCAGCGTGGACTTTCCCGACCCGTTCTCGCCGACGATGCCGAGGATTTCGCCCGCCCGAACGTCGAGGTCCGCGCCCCGGAGCACTTCGACCGAACGGGTGAACGGGAGCGGCGAGTCGTACGTCTTAGTCAGATTTCGCCCGCGGACCACGACGTCGCCCGCCAGTTCGTCGCTCGATTCGTCGCCGTCTGACTCGTCGCTTGATTCTCTTCCGTCGGACGTCTCGGAGCCGTCTTGGACTCGATTCCCTATATTCACCATATACCGAATATTCCGCATAACACGATTTATGGGTTTCGGTCGCGTAGGTCCGACCGAATGACCGACGCCGAGTCCGAACCCGACGGGAGCGCCGCGAGCGACGCGTCCGAATCCGAACCCGGGGACGCCGAGTCCGAGGCGGTCGAGCACGCCCGCGAGGAGGTCGTGGAAGCGATGGCCCGCGCCGCGGAGGTGTACGGCATCAAGCCGAGTTACGGCCGCCTGTACGGCCTGCTCTACTTCGCCGAGGAACCGCGCTCGCTCGACGACCTCGCGGCCGAGAGCGACTACGCCAAGTCCACGGTCAGCACCGCGATGACCGCGATGGAGCGGTACCACCTCGTCCACCGGCGGTCGATTCCCGGCGAGGGAAAGAAGGCCTACTTCGAGGCGGAGCGCGACCTCTGGCACGTCTTCCAGCAGTTGCTCAATCAGGAGGTCCGCAGCGAGGTCCGCATCATGACTCGGGCGCTGGACGAGGCGGCCGAGACGCTTCGGAACGCCGACTCCGAGCGCGCCGACCGGGACCTGCAGAAGGTCGAGCGACTGCTGGGGGTCTACGAGAGCGGCGAGACGGCGCTGAACGTCCTGACGAGTTCGTCGTTCGACAGCATCATGAGCGTGTTCCGGCGACTCCGGTCGAGGGAGTAGGTGGTCGCAGTCGGAGGAGCAGGCCGGTTGCGGTCCGAGGGGTAAACCGGTCGCGGGCCGGGGAATAGACCGGCCGCGGACTCGGGAGATTCCGCGTCGCCGGGCGACTCGGCCCAGACCCTTAAATCCATTACCCGCCACGCGAAACCCACCACTCGATGGACACGTGGAAGCGCCGGACGCTCTACTACCTCGGGACGCTCGTGGTCGTCTTCTTCGCCTTCGCGCTGGCCTACGACTACGGAATGGCGGTCTACGAGAGTCACGAGCAACCGTTCTACCGGTCGATGCAGGTCGTCGTCGAGACCTTCACCACGACCGGGTACGGGTCGGACGCGGGGTGGGAGTCGCTGGAGATGAACATCTTCGTGATGGTGATGGACCTGACGGGCGTCGTCCTCATCTTCGCGGCGCTCCCTGTCTTCGTCGTCCCACTGTTCGAGAACGCGCTCTCTACCACCCTGCCGACCGCCGCGGAGGACCTCGAAGACCACGTCGTCATCTGCACTCACTCGCCCCGGGCCGAGGCGCTCATCTCCGAGTTGGAGTCGTGGGACGTGGAGTACGTCATCGTGGAACCCGACCGCGAGACCGCGCTGGACCTCTACGAATCGGGCCACTCGGTGATTCACGGCGACCCCGAGTCGGTGGAGACGCTGACCGCCGCGAACCTCGGCGAGGCGACCGCGCTGGTCGCCGACGCCAGCGACGAAGTGGACGTGAGCATCGTTCTCACGGCACGCGAGGCCGAGGCCGACGTGCGAATCGTCAGCGTCGTGGAGGACCCCGAACACGAGACGTACCACGAACTCGCGGGCGTGGACGAGGTGCTGTCGCCCCGGCGACTCGTCGGCGAGAGTCTGGCGAACAAGGTGACGACCGCCGTCTCGACCGAACTCGGGAGCGCGGTCGAAATCGGCGAGGACTTCGAAATCGCGGAACTCTCCGTCCAGCGGGGGAGCGAACTCGTCGGCCACACGCTCGCCGAGAGCGGCATCCGCGAGCGGTCGGGCGCGAACGTCATCGGGGCGTGGTTGGAGGGCGAGTTCGAGACGCCGCTCTCGCCCGACGTGGAACTGGCCGCGGGGACGGTCCTGCTGGTCGCCGGGCGGCAGGCCCAACTCGAACGACTCAAGGAACTGACGCGCTCGCAGGCCCGCCGACCCCGGCGGGGGTCGGTCCTCGTCGTCGGCCACGGCGAGGTGGGCGCGACCGTGACCGACGCGCTCGCGTCCGCGAACATCCCCTACACGGTGGTGGACATCGCGGAGAAACCCGGCGTGGACGTGGTCGGCGACACGACCGACCCCGAGACGCTGGAGGAGGCGGGCATCGAGGAGGCCCGTACCGTCGTCTTCACCGTCGCCGACGACACCTTGACCGGGTTCGGCACGCTGGTCGCGCGCGACCTCAACCCCGGCATCGAGGTGCTGGCCCGCGCCGAGGAGACCGAGAACGTCCGGAAAATCTACCGCGCTGGCGCCGACTACGTGCTGGCGCTGGCGACGGTCTCCGGACGTATGCTCGCCTCCACGATTCTGGAGCGCGAGGAGGTCATCTCGATGGACAAGCAGGTCGAAATCGTCCGGACGACCGCGCCGGAGTTCGCCGGACAGACTCTCTCGGAGGCCGACGTGCGCGCCCGGACCGGGTGTACCGTCGTCGCGATAGAGCGCGACGGGGCGGTTCTGACCGAAATCGGCCCGGACTTCCGGTTCCGGCGCGACGACGACGTTATCGTCGCGGGCACCGACGAGGGCGTCAATCGGTTCACGACGCTGGCGAACTGAACCGGGAGTCAAGTGAGCGGTTCCAGCTTCGAACCATAGAGCCACTGAGATGCGTATACAGGGACGGTTAGCTGCCAGCGAGAGTACCGTTGTCGCGGGTGGCCGAGTCAGTGTAGAGGAGGTAGCCCATCGTAACTACAGAAACGGCGAGCAGTTCGCCGGACGGAAACCATCCCGGGACTTCTCCGGTTTTTAGACCGACAGCGTAAAGCAAAGTCCATCTCCCCGAGAAAAGAAGTAGTGGAATTCCAACGAATCGGATGGAGCCGTCCTTCCAAAGGAAAGCCAGCCCGAAAAACGCAGTCCCTACCATGTACGCCAGAGGGCTGAGCCACAGGAGATACGGAAATTCGGGTACCGGACGAAGTAGAAGGGTCAGGAGACCAGTCAGATATAGAATCGGTGTGAGTGCCATCAGCGTGCCACCCATAACTGCTAGCCGAGGAGTCTCGGAAGTCAGCCGGTGATACAGGCCCAGCAAAGCAATAAACGGGAGTACACGTCCAACGACCCCGGGGTGAACGGCGGCGAAAATGAAGCCAGCCCATCCCGGTAGTCGCTCTCCAGACGCGAACCCGGCGAAATCCGGGAAAGCCGGGGCCACAATCTGGATTATTAGAAACCCTCCCGCGACCAAAAGGAGGGTTCCGGTCTTTTCTTCGAGCAGTTCTCGCAATTCCAATCGGTTCATTGATATTAATTTCTCACTGCTGACCGGTATTAGATGTTTTCATCCCTATAAATAATCGTAAGCAAGTACGACAATCTGCTCGCCCACTTTCTCACCCGTCGTACAAATACGATAGCAATTACTGGTAATGGTTAGCGTGACAGCGGTGCTCTGTGAGAGATTTCTCGAAAACGTCGTCCTAAGCCGCGTCTTCCGTTGCCAGCGGCCACGAGAGCCGAATCCACGCGACGAAGATGGCCGCGCCGACGGTCTCGGGAATCGCCAGACCCGGACCGACGCGCAGGCCCGCGCCCCACGCGAGCCACGAAGTGAGGTGGCCGACTCCGAGCCAGATGGCCGCGAGACCGGCCGTCGTCGTCTCGATCTGGCCTCTCGCCGCCCCGGCCCGGACTCGGCCGGAACCGTACAGGAAGAGTCCGTAGGTCACGAACAGGTAGAGCGAGACCGCCGCCGGAAAGTGGTACGCGGTCCCGGTCGGGAAGACGCCGACCAGACCCATCGAGAGCGCCGCGAGACCGAACGTCGCGGCGCCGAGTCGCGTCAGGAGTCGCTCGGCCGCGAGCGCGACCCGCGCGACGTACGGAAGCGCGAGGATAGCGCCGAGTATCAGTCCGCCGTTGAAAATCGGCGCAGTCGGCGCGCCCGCCCGACCGAGGTCCGAGAGCGCGCTGTCCGCCCACGAGAAGGTAGGTGAGAGGAGGGTAGAGACGAGTATCGCGCCGAGCGTGACGACGGGCGCGGCCGCGCCGGAGGCGCGGGCGACCGTGCGGAATCGGGAGTCGTGAAGGAGGGACATGTCGGTGGTTTCCGATAGCCGGTTATTGAGACTGTCGTTCGATTTCTGGTTCGATTCGGGGTCGTCGCTTCGCTCGTCTTCGAGGCTATCGTCTCGCTCGGCCAGACTCCGCTCCCGACGACCCGCCACTCGGTGACTTGATGACTGAGTGGTTCGGTGGCTCTCGTGGTTTGCTATCGTATACCATTTCGAGGGCCGGGACGCGCAACGGAGTCGAAAGCCGGGATTGGACGCGAAAAAGCGGCGGTCAGGCGCGGAACGAAGCGTTCGGCGTCGGGACCACTGGCCCGAGGACTCGCGCGCGGTGGCCTTCTCGGCTGGCGGTTGTGGCCCGTTAGCGGGGCTAGGCTCTCTTTATCCCGGTGCAAGCCGGGCCTACCGTCACAAGATACTTATCGGAATTCGCCGAATCTCCGACGAACGCCCGCACGACCGTTCGAGAAGCGATTGTGCGGGAGGGGGCAGATGGGGAAATCATGACACGAACACGCAAGAGTATACTGTTAACAGCACTGCTCGTCGTCAGCGCGCTGACGGCGGGCGTGACCGGTGGCGCAGTGACGGGAGCTGAAACGACGTATCGAGCGCAGGACAGCGGAGCGCAGGACGACGGCGACGACTACACTGCCGTCGATTCCGGCGAGGTGTTCTGGCAGGGGCAGTTCCTCGAACTGTCCGCGAACCAGAGTAACGCGGGCGAGGTGTGGGCGCTCCGGCGCGTCCAAAACGGACAGGTCGGGTCGCTCGCCACCGAGGTTCTGCTCGACGGGAGCGGGTCGGCGGTAATCAGCACGAGTAACCTCGAAGGTCAGTACGTCATCGTCAACCAGAACGAACAACCGGTCGTCTTCCAGAACGGGACCGCGCAGGGAACCGGGAGCGTGAGCGAGGCGAGTTTCGAAATCGCCAACCAGACGCTCAACGCCACCTTCGCGGAGAGCATGGTATTGAACGACGATAGCTCGGACGCTCGGACGGACCTCCGCCTGCAGTCGAACCGCGCGGGCTACGGGTTCTACCTCTTCTCCGAGCAACTGAGCGACCAGCAACTCGCCGACATCTTCGAGTCGGTCGAGGTGCGAAACGGCCGGGCGGTCGCCACGCGCGAGGCGGGCAGCGACGCCTACTTCGAGGCCAACTTCACCGGCGTCGAACCGGGCACGTACGACATCTCGGTGGTCACGAGCGACGGGGCCGCCGAGGACAGCGCCACGATAACCGTGGCCCAACCGGTCGACGGGTCCGCCTCGCTCGGGAACGCGACCTACACCGAACAGCGCGGCGACGTGGTCCGGTTCAACGTCACCTTCGACGGAACCGACCGGGCGACGGTCCGACTCGGGTCCGAGCAGGTCAATTACGTCTCGCAGTTCACCGTCGTCGACCGGAACGGCGACGGGACGGCGACCGTCGCGCTCGACACCTACCGGGCGGGTCTCTCGCCCGACTCGCCGGGTATCTCGGTCGTCGGCGAGGACAACTTCACCAACTTCCAGTTGCTGACCGACCCGATTCCGGGCCGCCTCGACGTGGCGACGTACCCCATCGAGGTGAGGGTCGGTACGACGCGCACCGCGGTCGGGTCCATCCTCCTGACCGAGCGCTCGACCGGGGGCATCCAGACGTGGACCGCGCCCGCTTCCGTTGACCTCGACAACGCGAGCCAAATCGCCCAAGTCGCGACGCAGGACAGCGACGTGGCGTTCCAAGACTGGGCCATCGTGCAGGTGCAGGCGTCCGGTCTCTACAGCTACGTCCAGAACGTGTCCGACCTCAACAACAACTCGACGGGACTGTCGATGAACCTGACCAAAATCGGCGGTCTCAACGTCCCGCCGGAACAGGTGTCGCTGGACAGGGGTCGGCTAATCGTGGACGAGTCGGGTAACCAGTTCTTCCTCGTCATCGACTCCGACAGACTGGAGCAGGGCGCGCGCTACCGAGCGAACTTCACTATCTCGGCCGAGAATCCCTACGTCAGCGAGGGGAACGCGACCTCGCTCGTGACCAACTTCACGGTGGTCAACCGCTCGGCCTCGTTCGACCGCCCGGTTCGGGTGTCGGCGGGCCAAGCGACGATATCCGGGAACAGCACACTCGCGCCCGGAACTGAGTTGAACGTCGAGGCGGCCAACACCGGCCAGACGCCGTTCCTCAAGCGCCAGACCGCGACGGTGGCCGAGGACGGCACGTGGGAGGCGACGTTCGACTTCTCGGACGTGCAACCGAACACGAACTTCACGGTCTCCATCGACGACCCGCAGGTCAGCGTGAACGGCACCGTCGTCAGCGGCGGTGCCGCCGGTGAGCAGACGACCACTGCCGGCGAGACGACGACCGCCGCTGGCGGGGAGACCACTACCGCCGGTCAGGAGACGACCGCGGAGGGCGTCCTCGGCGGTGAGGAGACGACGACCGAGACCGAAACGACGACCGAAACCACGACCGAGGCGGCCGTGGCCGACGACACGGCGACGGTCACGGAGGCGGGGACCGCACCCGCGCCCGGTTTCGGCATCGGCACGGCGGCGCTCGCACTCGCGGCGGTCCTGCTCGCGGGCGCGGCGTTCGTCGGACGGCGGCGCTGACGTAGCGGCACCGACGCGACGTCCTTCTTTTCGCTCCGGCACGACGCCGACTCGTAACACGCAATTACTTCTGGTGTAACCCCTGTTTCAGCCTGAACCTACGCGCCGTTTTTTGCTCGCGGCCGTCGGACCACCGCCATGACGACCACCGCAGACATCGCCGACTTCGCCCTCGGTCTCGACTTCGAGGACCTCGACGACGACACCGTCACGGAACTCAAGAAGCGAATCCTGGACTCGCTCGGCATCGCCGTCGCCGCGATGGAGGAGGAACCGGTCTCCGTCGTCGGCGACACCGTGGCCGAGTTCGGCGGGGAGGGGTGTTCGCTGTGGGGCGGCGGGGCAGGCGGTTCGACCGCCTCGCCACCCGAGGCATCGACCGCCTCGCCACCCGACGCGACGATGTACAACACGACGCTGGTCCGCTACCTCGACTACATGGACTCGTTTCTCGCGCCGGGGGAGACGCCCCACCCGAGCGACAACGTCGCGGCAGTACTCGCCTGCGGGGAGTACGCGGACGCCTCGGGCGAGGACCTGATTACGGCGGTCGGGGTCGCCTACGAGGTCCAGGGCGCGCTGGCGTGGAACGCGCCGGTCCGCGAGCGCGGGTGGGACCACGTGACCCACACCGTGATTTCCGCTGCTACCGGGACCGGGACGATTCTCGGACTCGACCGCGAGCAGTTGCGGTCGGCCGTGGGCATCGCGGGCACCGCACACAACGCGCTCCGGGTGACTCGCACGGAGGCCATCTCGGAGTGGAAGGGCATCGCGTCGGCCAACGCCGCACGGAACGCGGTCTACTCCGTATTCCTCGCCAAGAACGGGATGGACGGCCCGAAGAACCTGTTCGAGGGCCAAAAGGGCTGGAAACAGGTCGTGTCCGGCGAGTTCGAGGCCGAGTTCACGCCCGCCGAACGGGTCCACGACGTGATGGCCAAGAAGTACGTCGCCGAGACCTACGCCCAGTCGGCGGTCGAAGGAATCATCGAACTCGCCGAGCGCGAGGACATCGACCCCGCTCGCGTCGAGCGCATCCACCTCGACACCTTCGCCGGTGCGAAACTCATCATCGGCGGCGGCGAGGGGAGTCGCTACGAGGTCGAGACGAAGGCGCAGGCCGACCACTCGCTGCCCTACATGCTCGCCGCTGCGTTGGTGGACCGCGAACTGGGAAACGACCAGTACGAACAGGAGCGCATCCGGCAGTCGGACGTGCAGGAACTCCTCCGCAAGGTGGAGGTCGAAGAGAACACGGAACTGACGACTCGCTTCGAGAGCGGCGAGATGCCCGCCCACGTCACGGTCGAGACGAGCGACGGGACGGTCTACCGCGTCGAGAAAGACCACTTCGAGGGCCACCCCAACGACTCGATGTCGTGGGAGGAAATCGAGCGGAAGTTCCACGAGACCGCCGGAGAGCGGTACGACGACGAGCGTCGCGAGGAGATAATCGAGACGGTGGCGGAGTTGGAGGAACACGACGCGTCTGAACTGGTCGCGCTCTTAGACTGACCGGACGAGTCGCCGGACCGACGAGCAGTGCGACTCCGCCCGAACAAGTTCGGGACAACTCCCTCGCCTGCCCGCGCCCTCGATTCACCTATGGGAACCAGCAGTAACTCGTCCGGGAGCGACGACCGGGACCGCGACGCGGACCTCGACAGCGACGCGGAACCCGTCACCGAACGGGTCCACGACAACTCGTGGTCGGCGAACCTCGAAAAGCCCCACCACGCCGAGAGCCGGGACCTCGTGGTCGAGCAGGCCCGGCAGGCGGTCGAACACACCGCGGGCGGCAACCACGTCAACCTCGTCACGCACGGGGACCACGGTCACCCCGAGACGTATCTCTATGACGCGCTGGCCGAGGCGTTCGGTGACGACTCGCTGTCGTGGGAGTACGTCGAACAGTGTGGCTGTGGCGGCCACGTGACTCGGGTCCACGTGGAGTAGCGTCGATTTCGCTCCCTATTGCCGGATGTACAGCGTGGCGATACCGAGAACGATGAACAGGATACCCCAGTACAGCGACGGCCACGGCAGTATCTCCAGCGCGAGCGTGACGATACCGGACGACAGGAGCGACCACCCGACCGTAGTCTGATAAGTCATGGCCGTCTTACGGGTTCGAGGTAGTTGGGTTCTGGGGCTGGCGACGTCGAGACGGCGCGCTGGCTAACAGTAAAGAGGCGGTTCGTCGTAGCCCTCACGGGGGAAACCATGGCCAGAGCATTCGACTTTCTGCACGTCAACGAGCGCGAATCGAAACCGCGCGAGCGGGGCATCACCGAGATTCGGGGACCGTACTACGACCCGATGGGGCCGCGAGAACTGCGCGACATCCTCGACACGATGGGCGAGTACGTGGACATCTACAAGTTCTCGGGCGGGTCGTTCGCCCTGATGCCCGAGGAGGCCGTCGAGGAACTGATTTCGGTCTGCCACGAGTACGACGTACAGGTCTCGACCGGCGGATTCGTGGAGAACGTCCTCGTCAGAGACCACGACAAGGTCGAGCAGTACGTCGAGGAGGCCGAGACTCTGGGGTTCGACATCGTGGAGATTTCCTCGGGATTCCTCGCCATCGACACCGACGACCTCGTAGCGCTGACCGAGATGGTCCAGGAGAAGGGACTGAAGGCCAAGCCCGAGATAAACGTCCAGTTCGGGGCGGGCGGCGCCTCCTCGGTCGAAGAGTTGGAGAGCGAGGCGGCCATCGACCCGGCGAGCGCGATTCGGGAGGCCGAGCGCCACCTCGACGCCGGAGCGTACAAGATAATGGTCGAGTCCGAGGGCATCACCGAGCGCGTCCGGGAGTGGCGAACCGACGTGGCCTTCGAGATAGCCAACGAGGTCGGCGTCGAGAACTGCGTGTTCGAGGCGGCCGACCCGGCGGTCTTCGAGTGGTACATCAAGAACTTCGGCCCGGAGGTCAACCTGTTCGTGGACAACTCCCAGATAGTCGAACTGGAGTGCATGCGGTCTGGACTGTGGGGCAAGAAGAGTTCGTGGGGCCGGGTCGCGTCGTACGACCGGACGTGACCGAGCGCGTACACGAATCGTCACGGAATCCCGACTGCTTCCTGCGATTTCCGTCTTCCATATATACCGCACCTTTACAGGCCAAGGTTTTAACGAAAGAATTTACGGTACTCGGGTCCCATCGTATTAGCATGACGCGTGTCGGAACAGAGAGGGGTGACGGTCGCCCCCACCACGGATGAACCTCAGCTATCAGCACGCGAACCCCGCGACCGGCGGCGGTTCGTATCTCCTCCGATTTCGGAGTGGGACCGCCGACCGCACGCCGTGTCTCCTCGTCGACTCCGGCGTCGGCGTCGACTTGGACTCGCTTCTGTCGGACGACGAGTATCTCGCGGCGGTGTTGCTGACCCACGCTCACCTCGACCACTACGCCTCGCTGGCCGACTCGCTCCGGGACGGCGCGCCCGTCTACGCCGCCGAACCCACCGCGAACGTCCTCGAAGACGTACTGACCGAGGGCGAGAAGAACTACGAAATCGGCGCGACCGGCTCGGCGGCCGACGCCGTCGAACCGCTCGACGGATGGGAGACTGTCGTCCCGGACGTGGAAGTCGCGCCGGTTCCGGCGGGTCACACCCCCGGCGCGGCCGGGTTCGTCGTCCGCTTCCGCGACGGGTCCCGCGCCAACCACGTCCTGTTCACCGGCGACTTCACGACCCGCCGGGCGGCGGGCTATCCCGGCCTCCGGGCCGACCTCCCGACCGGAATCGACGCGCTGTTCGTCAACGTCTCCACGACCGACGACTTCGAGGAGACGCTGACCGACTCGCTGTTCACGCTGCTCGAGCGCTCGCGGGCCGGGTCGCGGACCCTCGTCACCGCCAGCGCGCTCACGGCCGTCCACTACGCCTACCTGCTGGGCCACCTCGGCGAGCGGCTCGGCGAGTCCGTCCCGGTGACGCTGGCCGGACAGGCCGCGAAACTCTACGCGGACTTCGGCTACGACGTGCCCAACGTCGAGGCGGTGCCGGTGTTCGAGTCGCCGAGCGAACTGCTCGAACGCGGCACGCTGACCTTCGCAGGCCCGGAGGTTCCCACTGAGGGGAGCGCCCGCCGCCTGTTCGGCGCTATCGAGGACGACTCGTCGGCCACGCTCGTCCAGTTGACAGCGGGCGCGACGAACCCGGTCGAGACCGCCTCCTGTACCGTCTACGACTACGAAGTGGTCAACCATCCCTCGATGTCGGCCATCGACGAGTTGGTCGCGGAGTTGGACCCCATCCACGTCGTCGCGGGGCACGGCCCCCGGCGCGCGCTCCGGCGGTTTCGGGGCCGTTACGACGAGCGGTTCGTCTGGGCCAGCGACGACGACCGCGAGCAGACGCTCTACGAGAACGGCCGGTGGTCGCCGCCGCCGTGGCTGAGCGAGACCGCAGTCCAGTCGATTCGCGCGCAGGACTGGCAGGTCAACGGCGGCCGGTTCGGCGAAATCGTCGCGGAAGCCGACCAGCGACTCCCCGAGGTGGCCCGCGCCGACGCTCCGGACCTCGACGCCGAGGGCGTCGTCGTCGAACGCCTCGACGACCGCTTCGGCCAACGCGGGACCGAGAGCGAGGCCTCGCCGTCCGCCGACCGACCGGAGTCGCCCGACGCGACCGAGACGGCGGCGGGGGACGACGCGGATTCGACCGCCGCCAACGGGGCGGAGACGGCGACCGGAGCGGAGGCGACGGTGCGCGACGACGAGACGTTCCGGCGCGAGGTCCTCGACAGACTCGACTCGCTCGCGTCCGACACCGGCGGGGACCCGGTTCGCGCCCGCGTCGTCGACTGCGGCGAGGGCGTGACCATGCTCCGCCTGCTGGACGAGACCGACCTCGACCACGGCGAAGAGGTGACGGTGGTCGTCCCGGACGACGAGTGACCGGGGTTCCGCGCGTCCCGTCGGGAGTGCAGTTCGCCGAACCGGTTCGGGAGTTCGATTTGCCGTTTCTATTCAGTCGTTCGATTCTTCGGTCCGGAGTTTCGACTCTCCGTTCTGATTCCGGACGCGTCCACCGTCGTCTCGGAGCCGTCTCTCCGTCTCGTAGACCTTCCTACAGCCGTCTTAGGAGTGGCTTAACATTGGTTTTCCGTCAGGAACACGCTCGCAGGCGACCCTCGACCGTCACCGTCGGCGAGTCGGTAGCTTTTCGGTCGTCGCCCCGAAATCTTCATCAGAATGTCATCTCCGGCGCTCAGTCTCTTCGGCGTCCTCCACGCTGACCGCCCGGCGAAGGTCCGAGCGGAACTGGACGACTTCGCCGCCGACGCGGACGCGCTGTTCGTCGAACAACCCGAGACCGAGGTGACGGTTCGGACGCTCGGGCGGGTCGCCGCGCGCACACCGACGTTCTTCCTCGGGATGTTGCTCCAACTCGCGCTGTTTCTCCCGGTCTACGTCGTCCTCCACCGGGCTTACGACGAGGCGGAGGCCATCGCCGTCCGGCGTGTCGCCGAGGAGCGCGGTCTCCCGGTTCACGAGGTGGACGACCACCCGGTCCTCTACATGAGCAGGGCGGGAGCGCGCTGGATGCTGGTCAACTGGGCGGCGTTGGCGGCGCTCGCGGCGTTCTACCGGACGACGTTCCTCGCGTTCGCCGGCCTCCTGACCGCGGCCATCGGGACGACGCTGGCGGCGCGACGACTCGACCGCCGACTCTGGCTCGTCGTCGCGATTCCCGCGACGGCGGGGACGCTCGCGTTCGCCGCGACGAGCGGTCTGCTTCCGACCGGTCTCCTCCTCGGTCCGCTCCTCGTCTATCTCGGGTCGACGGGGGCCATCAACGAGCACCGGAACGAACACCTGCTCGAACGGGTCTCGGCACTCTCCCGACGCGAGGGGTACGAGCGACCCTGCCTCGTCACGGGGAAAGCCCACATGACCGGACTCCTCGAACTCGCGTCGGACGCCGACCTCTCGGTCTCCCGGATGCACGTCTCCCGGTGGCTCAGACCCTCCGACGACGTGACCGAGAGCCCCGACCCCGAGTCGTTCGGCGGTGGCTCCGCGCTGGGTTGGTTCACCACCGCCTTCGGTCTCACCCGGCCGACGCCTCGACGGGGCACGGAGACCGACGTGTTCGGCCAGCGGACGGTCGCGGCGCTCCTCGACCTCGTCTTCGCGGCAGTCGCCGGCGTCGTCGGTGGCTTCGCGTTCGCCGTCGTCGCCGTCGTCGCACTCGGCGACGGAGCGACTCTCGGTGCGCTCGCGGCGGGGGTCGCGCTCTCGCCGTGGTTGTACTTCCTCGTCTGGGAGGCGACGCTCGGTCGCACGCCCGGCAAGTGGCTGTTCGGTCTGGTCGTCGTCGCGGAGGACGGCTCTCCGGCCTCTCGACGGGCGGTCTTCGTCCGGAACCTGCTCCGGCCGCTGGACTTCGCGCCGTTCTACGTACTCGGCTTCCTCTCGATGCTGGCGACCGACCGGGCACAGCGAATCGGCGACGTGGTGGCCGACACCGTCGTCGTCCGCGCCGGGTGACCCGACGCTCGCGCCGTCGTCCGGAGGAGGTATCGCGGCCGCTCACGACTTGTCGGTTCTCAGTGGGACACGTAGACTGCGTGAAGGGCGAAAAGGGAGTCGCTCGGGAGCTGTCCGTTCGCGGGCTTACGCGGTGATGGAAGACTTCTCGCCGAGGTGGCCCGTCTCCCACTCGCGGCGGGCCTCGATTTCGCGGCTTCCGCGGTCGGTGAGCGCGTAGTAGTTGGTCCGTCGGTCGCGCTGACCCTTGTCCACGAGACCTTTGTCCACGAGCGTGTCGAGGTTCGGATAGAGACGACCGTGGTGGATCTCTTTCTCGTAGTACGATTCGAGTTCCTCCTTGATTGCGAGCCCGTGCGGTTCGTCCTTGCCCGCGATGACGTACAACAGGTCCCGCTGGAAACCAGTCAGGTCGTGCATGAGTTACGATAGCCGATAGTTTCCCTGTAATTATAAGCTTGGTGGCCGCTTAATTCAGTTTTTTACCTAAAACCGCCAAAGCGGCGTCCCATCTTACGAAGCTGTCGGTTCAATTGATAGAAACCTGCAGGGGATTCGGGGCGACACTCGTCGCCGGAGTTCAGTTCAGGCGGTGTATAACAATGGCCGTAACGGGAGAACCGTCTGTACCGACTGCCGGAGACCGCTCGCTCCGGCGGAGAGACTATCATGAAGTATCTGTTCCTCACCAACACGCCAGCGCAGGTCCACCAGTACAGGCGCGCGGTCGCGACGTTGCGAGACCGAGGCCACGACGTGCTGGTCCTCGCGCGAGATTACGGCTGTACCGAACCCCTACTCGACCACTACGACGTTCCCTACGAGTCCTACGGGACGTGCGAGACTCAGAAGTTCTCGCTGGCCCGCGAGTTACCGAAACACCTCGCCAGAATCGTCTGGCTGACACGCCAGTTCGACCCCGACTGCGTCTTCGGTCGCGGAGCGTTCGCTGCCCTCGCGGGCACCGTCGCGGGCACGCCGGTCGTCCTCGTTGACGACTCGGGCAACACCGACCTCGACCACGCCATCTCGGTTCCGCTGGTCGACGCGGTGTTGACGCCCCACACCTTCGAGAAGGACCTCGGCGAGAAGCACTACGAGTTCCGGGGCTTCAAGGAACTCGCCTATCTCCACCCCGACGAGTACGAGCTCCAGTCCGACGTGCGCGACGAACTCGGCGTCGGTCCGGACGAGGAGTTCGCCATCGTTCGCCTGAACGCCTTCGGGTCGCACCACGACGTGGGGAAGGCCGGCTTCACGCCCGAGAAGCGCCGGGAACTGGTCGAGACGCTGGCCGAGCGAGCCACCGTCTTCGTCTCCGACGAGGGCGGCGAGATGGACTTGGACCGGACGCCCGCCCGGGCGTTCGACCTCCACCCGGCGCTCCTCCACGACGCGCTGTCGGAGGCGTCGCTGCTGGTCGCCGACACCCAGACGATGGTGACGGAGGCCGCCTTACTCGGGACGCCGGCGATTCGGTCGAACTCGTTCGTCGGCGACGACGACATGGGCAACTTCGTGGACCTCGAACGCGCGGGTCTGGTCTACAATCTCCGGGAGTTCGACGCGGTCCTCGACGCCGCGACCGACCTGCTCGCCGACGAGGACGCCGACCAGCGCTGGCGCAACCTCCGCGACCGGTACCTCGAAGACAAGGTGAACCTCACCGAAATCGTGGTCGAGGTCGCCGAGCGCGTCGATTCGGCGGACGAGTTCGACGCGCGGACCCTCGACCGAGTTTCCGGTCTCGACCCCCGAGGGTCGGACCGCGAGGCCGACCGCGCGCTCCCGTTCGGCGCGGTCCGGAGCGACGGCGGGGAGCGACGACGTGCCGAACGGAGCGACGAGCGAACCCGCCGCGAGGGAGGGCGACGGTGAACGTACTCAACCTCGTCTCGAACGAGGACGCCCGCTTCTTCCAGCAGCAGCGGACGGTGCTGGAGCGCCGGGGCATCGAGTGCGAGACGATGAACCCGCCGGGCGACCACGTGGCCCGCGAAGACATGACCGAGCGGACGGTCTCGGACTACCTCAAGTTCGTCCCGCAGGTCGTCAACGAGTCGCTCGACGGCTACGACCTCGTCCACGCCAACTACGGCCTGACCGCGCCGATGGCGCTGGCCCAACTCCGGCTTCCGGTCGTCCTCTCGCTGTGGGGGACCGACCTGATGGGCGAGTACGGGTGGCTCGCGAAGCGGTGTGCGCGCCACTGCGACGCGACCATCGTCATGTCCGAGGAGATGGCGCGGGAACTCGGCCAACCCTGCCACGTCATCCCCCACGGTATCAACATGGACCGGTTCGCGCCCCGACCGAAGGACGAGGCCCGCGCCGAAGTCGGGTGGGACCCCGACGCGCGCCACGTCCTGTTCCCGTATCCGCCCTCTCAGGACGTGAAGAACCACCCTCGCGCCCATCGCATAGTCGAACGGGCGAGCGAGCGCGTGGACGCGGACGTGGAGTTGCAGGTCGTCTACGGCGTCCCCCACGCCGAGGTGGCGACGTACATGAACGCCGCCGACGCGCTGGTGCTAACCTCGAAGCGCGAGGGGTCGCCCAACTCGGTCAAGGAGGCGATGAGCTGTAACCTGCCCGTCGTCTCGACCGACGTCGGCGACGTTCGGGACCGACTCGACGGCGTCTCGCCCTCGTACGTCTCGGACGACGACGACGAACTCGTGGACGCGCTGGTCGACGTGCTGGCCGACCCGCGGCCCTCCGACGGCCGCGAAGAGGTGCGCGACATCAGCCTCGACCGCATGGCCGAACGCATCGAAGGCGTCTACGAGTCGGTGTTGTGAGAGGACCCTCGAACGCGCGACGGTAGACAGGGCGGTTCCCGTCGGCGCTCTCTTCTTTCCTCTCTTCGTCGGTCGGTTCTCTCACGCTGTCGCTAATCCCGGTCTGACCGCGCGTAGGTTACCCCAACCGCTCCTCCGGAAACCCTCGCTTTCCCGAACGCTAGGCAAAGTGTACCAGTGGATACGCCGCGCGAAACCCGTACGGCGGTCCTATACTCGGCCCAACCCCACGCTATCCCGGTATAGGCGCTGGAGAACAAAGTGGCGAGAAACGTACGAATACTCCGAAGGAACCATGAGTTTACAGGTTAGGGAGGGCGAGGGAGTCGCCCACTCTGTCGAGCAACGTCTCGGCAGCGCCCACGTCGTCGTCGGCATCCCCGCGTACAACGAGGAGAGCGGTATCGGCAGTACCGTCCTCGGCGTCAAGCGGTGGGCCGACGACGTGGTCGTGGTAGACGACGGCAGCACCGACAGGACTCCCGAAATCGCCGAGCAGGCGGACGTGACGGTGTTGCGTCACGAGCGCAACCGCGGCAAGGGAGCCGCGGTCCGGACCCTGTTCGACCACGCCCAGCGCGTCGAGTGCGACGCGCTGGTCCTGCTCGACGCCGACGGTCAACACGACCCCGCCGACGTTCCCTCGCTGGCCGAACCGGTGGTCGAGGGCGACGCCGACATGGTCATCGGCAGTCGATACCTCGGCGACGACGCCGAAGACGAGACGCCCGTCTACCGCCGCTTCGGACAGGTCGTCCTCGACTACTGCACCTCGCGTGTGACCGGGGGCGCGGAGCTGACCGACACGCAGAGCGGCTATCGAGCCTTCTCCCCCCGAGCGCTCGAATCTCTCTCGCTGACGACCGACGGCATGGGCGTCGAAAGTGAGATGATAGACTCGGCGACCAGCGAGGGCCTGACCATCGCCGAGCGCGCCATCGACGCGCGCTACGACGACCTCGAAGGCCAGACCCACAACCCCGTCAAGCACGGGGTCGCCGTGCTGGCGTTTCTAGTGCGACTCGCAACGCGCCGACGACCGACATCCCCCCGTTCAGAAAACAGTTAACATGTCTACGATACGACTCCCCACGGACCTTAGCGACCGCTACGAACTGCTCGCCGACGAACTCGACGGGTTCGACGACGCCGACGAACTCGCCGAGTACGTCCTCGAATCGACCGCGACCGAGATCGAGCGCGGAGACGCGGCCGACGCTCGGACCGACCGCGCCGACGACGACGTGGTCGAGGACCGCCTCGAACAACTCGGGTACCTCGAAAAGTGACCATGAGCGAGGGCTCAGTCTACGTCTTCGGGTTGGACGGCGTCCCGCCCGAGTTGGTCGATAGGGGCATCGACGCCGGACGGCTTCCCAACTTCGAGCGCATGCGCGCCGAGGGCACCGACGGTACGACGCGGTCGACGGTGCCGCCGCTCTCGATGATAGCGTGGAGTTCGTTCGCCACGGGACGCAACCCCGGCAATCACGGCGTCTACAACTTCATGCTCAAGGAGGAGGGCGGCTACGGCACCGAGTTCGTCAACGCCGATACCCTCCGCGAGCAGTCGGTCCCCGTCTGGGAGTATCTCGACGCCGAGGGGAAACGGTCGGGCGTGATGAACGTCATGCCGGGCTACCCGCCCTCCCGGACCTCCGGGTTCCACGTCTCGGACAACATCACGACGCCCTCCTCGGGGTCGTTCGCCTTCCCCGACCGACTGGAGGAGGACATCGAGGACCGCGTCGGCGAGTACGACGTGGACCCCTACGAGAGCTACGACGACGGGACCGACGGGGACAACCTCGGCGGCCTGCTCGACACCTTCTTCGAGATAGAGCGGAATCGCATCGAAGTCGCCAAACTCCTCGTGGAGGAGTACGGCTGTGACTTCTACTCGCTGGTGTTCTCCGGCCCGGACAACGTCCTCCACGTCCTCGGGCACGTGCTGGACGAGACCCACCCGAAGCACGACCCGCAGGTCGCGGCCCGGTACGACGACAAGCCGCTCCAACTGCTCGAACTCTACGACGACTTCCTTGGATGGGTGATGGAGCGGATGGGCGACGACGACACGATGATGGTCCTCTCGGACCACGGCCACGGTCCGGTCTACCAGACCATCAACCTCAACTCGTGGCTCTATCAGGCGGGCTACCTCGAACTGGAGGACCGGCCGTGGACCCGACTCAAGCAGTTCGGGTACAACTACGTCTACGACGCCGTCGAGACGGTGATGAGCGAACTCAACCTGTTCTCGAAGCTCAAGATGGGCGTCGCCCGGACCAACGGCGACGGGTCGGGGCCGGACCTCGCGGAACTGCTGACCATCTCGCGCAAGGACATCGACTGGAGCGAGACGGCGGCGTTCACGGTCGCCAGCGGAGGACAGGTCTACCTCAACACCGACGACCACGAGGAGGGCGCGATTCTGCCCGGCAAGTACGACGAGGTCCGCGACCGCCTGCGCGAGGAACTGCTCGCCATCGAACACCCCGAGCGCGGCGAACGGGTCATCGACTCAGTTCTCTACGGCGAGGACGTGTACGGCGACGAGTACGACGAGACGCGCCCCGATTTGGTCTGCATGCCCGCACCGGGCTACCAGATTCAGTACCCGCAGACGATGAAGACCAAGCGCGTGTTCGCCGACCCGCCCAAAACGGGGTCCCACACCTCGCAACACGAGATGCACGGCATCTTCTACGCGTGGGGCGACCCCGTCGAGAGCGAGACCGGCGTGACCGTGGACCTGACCGACTTCGCGCCGACGGCGTGTTCGCTGCTCGACGTGCCGGTACCCGAGGAGATGGACGGCGAGGTCCGCGACGACGTGGTGGACGTTCGCGGCGAGCGAGAGCGATTCGACGGGAAAGTCGAAGCGAAGCGCGCGGTGCGAGACGTGGTCGGCGACATCGAACAGTGAGTGCGTTCGAATCGCCGCGATTCCGCCGGCGTCCGCGCCCGTCCGCGGTCGTGAGTCCCGGAACGCGAGTTCGGGAACCGAACAGTACGATTATGTGACTGCGCCGCAGTGACTCGGTCATGGAACTACTCGCGACGGCCGTCGCGGTCAGCGTCTCCGTCGGCTTCGGATACCTCGTCTTCCGCGCGTACTGGCACGGAACCGACGGTCTCAACGGCGAACTGTTCGACTGACTTCGCTCCGGTTGGCCGGAAGGGGAAACCGTCGTCGTCGTCTCGGCCGACACCGCCGGTTGAGAAGGGAAAACCGACCGCGTCGGCCGCAGAGAAATATTTACCGTTCTTAGAGCAATCTACACCTTACTCTACGTCCACCGAGACCCGCTCGCCGCTCCGCGCCGACTCGTAGGCCGCCTCGGTCAGCGCGGTGACCGCCAGCGCGTCGCGGGCCGTCGCGGGCGGCGTCTCGCCCGTCTCGATGCAGTCGATGAACGCCTCGGCCTTCGAGCGCTGTTGGCTCCGGTCGATGTAGGGGATGACCGTCGTGCTGTCCTCGTCGACGCGCTCTAACTTTCGCTTCTCCCACTGGCGACCTTCGAGGTAGACCGCGCCCTCCTCGTCCCACACGTGTATGTGTTCGCGCACGCACGGCGCGTCGCTGTGGACCGAGATGGTCCCCTGCGCGCCGCTCTTGAACTCGACGGTCAGGATGGCGCGCTCGTCCACCCGTCCCTCGTCGTCTGCGAACACCATCTCGGCGCTGACCTCCTCGGGGACCAGACCCGTGGTCCACAGCACCGCGTCCACGAGGTGGCTCCCGGTGTCGTAGAGGTTGCCGCCGCCAGAGAGGTCGGGGTCGGTCCGCCACGTGTCCTCGAAGCGGGATATCCAGTTCTGGGTGATTTCGGCGCTCAGGAAGTCGGGGTCCGGGTTCGACTCCCCGCCCGCGGCGTCGGCGTCCGACTCGCCCGCGTCGCCCTGCCACCGCTCGCGGGCGGTCTGGAACGCCGGGTTGAGGTGGCGCTGGTAGCCGACCATCAAGACCTGTTCGCTCTCCTCGTCGCGTTCGGCCAACTCCCGGGCCTCCTCCAAGTCGGTGGTCAGCGGCTTGTCGCAGAAGACGTGGAGGTCCCGGTCGAGCGCCGCCGTCACCATCTCGTAGTGGAGAGTGTGAGGCGTGCCGACGAGAACCGCGTCGAGCGGTTCGCTGTCGTACATCTCGCGGTAGTCCTCGTACTGAGAGCCGTCGCCGACGTAGAGGGCATCGCCCGCCGTGCGCCTCGTTTCTTGGTTCACGTCAGCCAGCGCCGTCACCGTCGAACGCGGGTCCGTGTTGAACTGTCCGCCCACCGTGGTTCCGATGTAGCCGCCGCCGACGACGCCCACTCGGAGTTTTTCGGCCTGAGACATCCGTGTCGCTAGGACTACGAGAGTAGTAATTCATTCTTCGGCCGTTCGCCGGGTCGTCGGCCGGCGTCGCCGTCGGCAACAACGAACTTCCGGCCGGCCGTCCTCTGTCTCGACATGGCAACCATCGTCGCCATCGAAGCGGACGGCGGGGCAGTGCTGGCGGGGGACCGACGCCACACCGCGGGCAACACCGTGGCCAGCGACGACAAGCGCCACGTCTTCGACTTCGGCGACGTCGGCGCGGCGGCCGTCGGCGAATCTGGCGGTATCGACGAGTTCCGGCGTAGACTGGAAGCCGAAGTACAGTCCCACGAGACCGAACACGGCGACCCGATGAGCGTCACCCGACTCGCCACGGTCGCCAGCGACATCGCCGACGACGAGGGCGTCGAGGCGGTCGTCGCGGCCCGCGACGACGACGGCGCGGCCCGCGTCCGGGGCGTCCGGAGCGACGGGTCCATCTTGGGCGACGACGTGGCCGCGTTCGGGTCCGGCGCGCAGTTGGCGCTCGGCGTCCTCGAAGGCCGCGAGGAGGGCGCCTCGCTGGACGACGCCGAGGAACTCGCGCGGGACGCCGTAGAAGCCGCGGCCGACCGCGACACCGACACCGGGTCGGAAATCGACACCTACCGACTCGAAGGCGGTTCGGCGAGTCCGTGAGGTCGCTCGCGGGACGCGTCCGCGGACGTTCCTTTAAGTGAGCGGGAAAAGTAGCTCCGCGTGAACATGACGAGCGTCGAAATAGAGTACTGCGTCCCCTGCGGGATGCTCGACCGGGCACAGGACGTACAGCACGCGCTTCTCAGCGAGTACGGCGAGCGACTCGACTCCGTCGCGCTGGTGACGGGCGACAGCGGCGTGTTCGAGGTTCGCGCCGACGGCGAACAGGTCTTCGACAAGGATGAGGACGAGTTCGACGTGGACGCCATCGTGGAGTCGGTCGGCCAGCGAGCGTCGGCGTAGTCGGCCCGCCGAACCGATTATCTCGTCCCGTTCGTCGTCCCGTTAGCCACCGCTTTCTCGTACCAGTCCGGGCGCTCGACCGTGGTGTTTCCGATACGAGTGAGGTGGACCGTTCGCGAGACGACGGTCGACCGGCCCTCGACCGTCGTCCGGTAGGTCTGCTGGAGCGTCCGAACGATGCCCCGCGAGTCTACGACGGCCACGAGACTGTATGACCCGCCGTACAGGGACGCCAGTTCCGGTCCCGGTTGTTCGGTCGAGACGACGCGGAACAGCGTGGTTCCGTCGCGCTCGAACCGCTCGACGACGGTGGTGTTCGTCGCCGCGAAGGCGCTGTACAGCAGTTCCCACTGGGCGTTCGGGTCGAACGGCGCTCGCTCGCGATTGACCTCCCGGTAGGTCGGTTCGCCGCCCCGAACTTGTCGGGCCGTCACCGCGCGGGTCTCGTTCGCCCACGTCGCGAGTTCGTACCGGGCGATTCCGAGCGGTCGGGTGGCGTTACGCTGGGTTTGGGAAGTCACCGCGTAGTACGGCCTCCCACCCGGCGCGACTCGGGTCGTGGTGACTCCCTGACTCAGTACGGTCCCGTTCGGTCGGCGGAACGCGTACGACGTCGCCAGCGTGTAGGAGGCGTTGGCGAGCGCCTCCCGGTGGGCGTCCGCCAGCGCGAGCGGGTCCGTCACCCCGTCCGCCGAGAGACCCGGCGGGTACGCAGTCGCGTTGCCCTGTGCGAACGACTGGGGTTGCGATGCGCCCGACGTGACCGTCGCTACCGACGAAGCCAGCGGTGCGCTACACACGACCAAGAGGACGAACGGGACGAGGAACGTTCGCTTCATGGTTTCCCGTCCACTGACGTTCTTGGAGAATATCTAACTAATCCTTTCGGTCACTATCTCCCGTCCTAAGTTCCGCCTCCCGGGTATCGGTAACGGTGATTTCGGTGCGTAGCGACTCTCCGCCACCGCGTTCGGTAGGCGTCCGACGCCCGGTCGTTACGCCCGCCCTGAGGCCGACGATTGTCGTCCGAGAGACAAAACCGTGCTGAGGATTTATCACGGTTCCCGTGGTCTACCCCCGCGGGGGCTACGGAATGTATACCAGCCAGTACGGGAGTAGTTTCGACGTTACAGGTGCCGTCAGCGCCGACGACAGGCACCGATTGAACCACGCGACGGAGGGGTCGAGATGAAACTCGCGATGATCGGCTTCGGGCAGGCCGGCGGCAAGATAGTTGACAAGTTCATCGAGTACGACCGGCGCACCGGCGGCGAAGCGGTTCGCTCGGCCGTGGCGGTCAACACTGCGAAGGCCGACCTCGTGGGTCTCGACCACGTTCCCGAGGAGAATCAGGTCCTCATCGGCCAGTCGCGGGTGAAGGGCCACGGCGTCGGCGCCGACAACGAGCTGGGCGCCGAGATAACCGAGGAGGACATCGACGAGGTACAGGGCGCGGTGGACAACGTCCCGGTCCACGACATCGACGCGTTCCTCGTCGTCGCGGGGATGGGCGGCGGCACGGGGTCGGGCGGCGCGCCCGTCCTCGCCAAGTATCTCAAGCGCATCTACACCGAACCGGTGTACGGACTCGGCGTCCTCCCGGGCAGAGACGAGGGCGGCATCTACACGCTCAACGCCGCGCGGTCGTTCCAGACGTTCGTCCGCGAAGTGGACAACCTGCTGGTGTTCGACAACGACGCGTGGCGCGAAGCGGGCGAGAGCGTCGGGTCGGGCTACGACCGTATCAACGAGGAAATCGTCCGGCGCTTCGGCATCCTGTTCGGCGCGGGCGAGGTCAGCGGCGACGACGCGGTGGGCGAGAGCGTCGTGGACTCCAGCGAGATTATCAACACGCTCGCCACCGGCGGCGTCTCGACCATCGGCTACGCCGCCGAGGAGGTCGAGAACCCCTCCGGCGGCCTGCTCTCGCGGTTCAAGAGCGACGGGACCGAGGACGTGGACTCGACCCACGCGACCAACCGAATCACGAGTCTCGTCCGGAAGGCGGCGCTCGGGCGACTCACCCTCCCGTGCGAGATCGACAGCGCCGAGCGGTCGCTGCTGGTCGCCAGCGGACCGCCCGAGTATCTGAACCGCAAGGGCGTCGAGAAGGGCCGGAAGTGGCTCGAAAACCAGACCGGGTCGATGGAGGTCCGAGGCGGCGACTACCCGGTCGAAGACGCCGACCAGGTCGCCGGCGTGGTCCTGCTGTCGGGCGTCTCGCAGGTCCCGCGAGTCGAGGAACTGCAGGAGGTCGCGGTCGAGACGCAGGACAACATCGACGAGATTCGGTCCCAGAGCCAAGAGAGCACGACCGAACTCATCGAGGACGACGACAACGAGTTGGACCCGCTGTTCTGAACCGTCGCCCTTCGGGCCTCGCGCGGGGTGTTCCGTGTTTCGTCGTGACTTCCGCCGGGGTTCGCTCTGACCGTCTCCGTGTTCACTCCGGCGTTCTTCCGGAACTCGTTCGGACTACCCGTCGCTCGCAGTCTCGTCCGTCCCCGAACTCCCCGACTGCTCCCCGCTACTCTGGCCCATCACCTCGAAGATGATGACGCCGTCGTTCTCGAAGACGGTCCGGTACTTCGGCGAGAGGTGCATCGACATCGCGAGTTTACTGGTGCGCTGGTACTGCATCCCGCGGACCGTGAACTTCCCCTTCGGGAGGTAGATGTAGTCCGGCATGACGCCCTCCTCGGAGAGCGTCCGGGTCATGCAGTGAGCGCTGTTGCACGACGACACGTCCCGGAACAGCCCCAACTGGCGGTTGTACGGCCCGTGGCCCTTCCACTCGACGCCCCACGGTCCGACGAGCATAGTCCGGTGGGTCTGCTGGGGGAACCACTCGGCGGCGTCGCCCTGCACGACGAAGGTGGCGCTCGGCTTGGTGTTGTGCTGGGCCCACTCCATCGCCTCCACGTCGTCGTGGTCGATGAACTGCGGGAGCGACGGACTCCCGGCGTGAGCGTCCACCTCGCCGGTCGCGTACATCGCACCGCCGGCGAGTCCGACGGTCATTATCAGGACCAGCGCGGCCGTGACGACGCCGCGCCGACCCACGCCGAGCGCGGACCGCTCTTTGAGTTTCGCGCCGACGAACTCCAGCAGGAAGACGGCCGCGATGAACGACCCGACCAGCATCGAGAACCGGGCCTTCCCGATGACGACCGTGACCGCGACGAACCAGACGGGCAGGAAGAACCGCCGTTCCTTCAGGAGGTAGGCGATGCCGACGAGCGCCAGCAGCGACAGGGCGCTCCCGACGAAGAGGCTCTGGAGGTTGACGTTCATGAGCGACGACAGCGACGGGACCCCACCGCCGATGCCGCCGTGGGTCCCCGCGGCGGCGGTGAACACGTCGATGCCGTGGTAGGCCATCACCTGCGTCCACCACGGCGCGGCCAGCAGGATGCCGCCGAACCCGACCACCGCGCCCCGAAGAAGCCCCCACAGCGTGCGCTCGAACTGGAGGAACAGCAGGAAGTACGACAGCGCGAAGAAGACGGTGTAGACCGGATGGGTCAGGATGGTCATCGTGAACAGCGCGAGCGACGGGACGACCCACCGCTGGTCGCGGTCCCGGTAGAGTCTCAGTCCGGCGTAGATGCCCGTGAGCGCGAACAGGAACGCGGGCGCCCGGACGATGCCGCCCGCCGAGATGTGCCACTGGAGGACGGGCGGACTCACCGCGACGAGGAGGCTGGTCAGGGCGGCCTGCGGTCGAGACCCGAGCAGGTCGCGGGCGAACAGGTACAGCGGAACGAGATACACCAGACTCACGAGTCCCGGCAGGAACCGCGAGATGGTGATGGGGTCGATCCCCGTCAGGTCGCGTATCACCGCGACCGCGTAGAACATCAGCGGCGGGTAGGCGAACGGGACGCCGCCCCTCGTGTAGTGGGGAATCGTCTTCGGGAGGGCGTAGCCCAGTTCCGAGATGCGCTCGGCGATGAGGAGGTACAGTCCCGCCCCGAACGAGGGGTAGGGGTGCGAGCGAAGGTAGACGTAAAACAATACGATTCCGGACAAGAGCGCGGGCGCGAGCCAGAGAAACTCCCGTTTCCATCCCCGTTCGCGTACCGTCGTCTCGTGTGATACGTTCTGTTCGGTCATAGAGGACTCCTCGCGTCCAACCGGACGCGTTGGTCTTGACCCTCCTTTGTCGTCGGGGGTCCTTTGTTATCCAGTGGCTATTCGGGCCGGCGAGGCCGGCCCCGAGACCCGCCGCGTCGTTACTTCTCGCCCGCGGCGTTCAACCTCGGGTTTCGACGCGAACGGTTCGAAACGAACTAAACGTCTTGCGGCCGAGGCGCGCCCCGCGCCACCGATGCGTGCCGGCGAGGCGGCTTGCCTCCGGCGGACGACCGGTGTAGGACTGAGAAAAGCTGACACGGTATCGGCCGTAGGTGTCGGCTACGTGACCTGAATCGGCTACTCGTACCGGAGCGCGTCGATGGGGTCCGTGTGGGCCGCGTCCCACGCGGGGTACAGTCCCGCGAGGACGCCGACGAGGACGCCCACGACCACCGACGCGACGAACCAAATCGGCTGGAACGCGAGCGGTAGTCCGATGGCCTGCGCTCCCGCATAGCCGCCGGCGATGCCCACGACCGCACCGAGCGCCGACCCGAGGACGCCGAGCATCACCGCCTCGACGAGGAACAACTGGAGCACGTCGCGGTTCTGCGCGCCGACCGCTTTCATGATGCCGATTTCGCGGGTTCGCTCGGTGACGCTGACCAGCATGATGTTGGCGATGCCGATGGACCCGACGATGAGAGAGATGACCGCGATGCCCGTGATGTAGGCGGTGAACGTGCTGGTCAACTGCTTGACCTGCCCGATTATCTGGTCCTGGGTCGTCACCTCGAACTGGTAGGACTGGGACTTGAGTTGGCGGGCGTCGGAGTTCTGCCCGAGGTAGTTGTAGACCCGGCCCTGCACCGCGTCGACCTGACTCGGCGATTCGGCGGTCACGAGGATTCGCCCGTAGACGAGTTGCTCCTGCTGAGTGGTCGGGCTCTGGGTCGTCCGCAGGTAGTACGGTTCGGTCGGTGCGTAGATGCGGGGGTCGGCGCTGCCCTGACTGAACCCGAGAACGTCGCCTCCGCCCTTCGGTTCGACGATGCCGACGACCGTCGCGTTCAACTGCTCGCTGGTCGCCGCCCGCGTGAACGAGATGTTCGAACCTACCGTCACGTTGTCGCCGAACATGCGCGCCGCGGGTTTGTTCAACACCACCTCGCGCTCGCCCGTCCGGTACGGTCTGCCCGCGACGAAATCGATGTTTCGGACCTGAAAGTAACTCGGCGAAGACACCGTGATGAACTGGCGCCCGACGCTGGAGTTGTTGTACGTGACCGACGACGCGGCGATGCCGCTCTCCGGGGCGGCGAGTTCGACGCCCTGAAGCTGACGTATCTGCTCGACGTCGTGCTGGGTGAACACGACGGAGCCACCGCCGCCACCGCCGATAGACGGGATGCGACTGTCTCCCGGCGACTGGGCGGTCACGTACATCGTCGCGGCGTTGCCGCCGGCGACGGTGCTGATGATGTCCTGCTGGAGACTCGCGCCGAGCGTGACGAACGTGATGACCGCCGCGACGCCGATGATGACGCCCAACGTCGTCAGCGTCGAGCGAAGCTTGTGCTCTCGGATGTTGCGCCAACTGATTCGTGCCCCCTCGATGACGTTCATCGTGTTCCTCCGGTCCCCCGTTCGGAGCGCCGCCCGCTTCGGGTTTCCTTGCCGCCGGTACGACGCCGAGAGACAAAAACCCCCGAACCGAAACGCCGTGTTACCGCCGAGTTAGGTCGTCGAAAAGGCCGAAACGGTCGGGAGCGGGTGGTCGAACGAGAGGCGAGTCGTCACCGACGGCGGGCGCTACGACGACTCGCCGAGCGCGTACACTCGCCCGTTCAGCGTCCCCGCGAACACGGTTCCGTCCGCGACCGAGAGCGGTGCGCGGATGGAACCGCTCGCGTCGAACCGCCACTTCTGCTCGCCGGTGGCCGCGTCGAGCGCCCGGATTTCGTCGCGGACCGCGACGTAGACGAGACCGTCGGCGACCGCTGGAGACGCGTTCACGTACTCCTCGGTCCGGGCCGACCAGACCTCCTCGCCGGTCGTCGCGTCGAGAGCGTGGATACGCGCCGCCTCGTCTCCGGCGTCGCCGTCCGCGTCGCCGACGAAGACGGTGCCCCCGGCCACCGCCGGTGACGCCGTCGAGACGGCACGCCCCGCGTCGAACCGCCACGCGACGGACTGGGTCTCGGTGTCGACGGCCGCAACCGTCCCGTCGCGTCCGCAGACGAAGACGAGGCCGTCCGCGACGGCCGGTGGGGAACCTGAACCGACCGCCGGGAGGTGCCACTTCCGCTGGCCGGTCGAAACATCGAGCGCGTACAGACCGTTCTCGACCGTGGTCAGGTAACACCTGCAGTCCGCCACGGCCGGGGTCGGTATTGGGGCTTCCAGACCGTCGAGCGTGGACCGCCACGCGACTCGCTCGCGTCCGGTATCGACGGCGTATAGAGTCCCGGCCAGCGTGGCGAACAGGACGGTGTCGCCGACGACGACCGGTGCGGTGGCGACGTAATGGTCGGGTCGGACGGTCCACCGAGTCGTGCCGTCGTGACGGTCGATGGCGTACAAGCGGACGCGGTTGTCGGTGCGTTCCACGCGCGGACCGTCCGTTTCGACCGCGATAGTTCCGCCGCCGACGTACACCGTGTCGCCAGCGACTGCCGGCGTAAGATGGGGACCGGAGTGAGACGTCGTCGCCTGCGAGTCGCCGGTCTCGGTCAACTCCACCGACCATCGCTTCCCACCGGTCTCCCGGGCGAACGCGCTGAGACGGGTTGACGTCTCTTGGACGTAGACGCTCTCGCCCGCGACGACCGGTGTTCCCCAGACCGAACGGAGTCCGTCGGCGGTCCACTCGACGCCGACCGATTCCCTCGGACCCGTCGCTTCCGGGTTGGCGGCCGTGTTCCGACTGTCGTAGCCAGCGAGGGGCCAATCGCTCGGGTACGGGTGGTCTGCGCTCGAACACGAGACAGCAGTTCCGTCGCCGTCCGGTGAACTCCGGCTGGTACCGGCACACCCTGCAAGGGTACCCGAGAGCGTCGCACCTGCGACCCGCAGCAGCGTACGGCGCGAACTGGCGTCGTTGGAGGACATCGTGTCAACTACGGCTAATTTATGCGGGCGACTACAACTGTCTTTCCGTACTCCGTCGCTCCGCTGGCGCCCGAAGCTACAACCTGTTGGGCGACGAATTGCATACGACATGGACCGACTCAATCCCGCCACTGGCGAGTCGCTCGACCCGGTTCCCGACGACTCCGAAGAGGACGTAGAGGCCGCGCTCGACCGCGCGACCGAGCGCTTCGCGGAGTGGAAGGACGTGCCCATCCGGAAGCGCCAACAGCTGCTCGAAAACGCCGGCGAAGTCCTCCGAGACAACGAAGACGAATACGCCGAACTGATGACGAAGGAGATGGGCAAGCCGCTGGCGTCGGCGCGCTCGGAGGTCCAGAAGTGCGCGTGGGTCTGTGACTACTACGCCGAGAACGCCGCCGACCACCTCCAGACCGAGCGACGGCCCGGTCCCTCGCACGCCGAGACCTCGGTTTCGTACGAACCGCTCGGGCCGATTCTGGCGGTCATGCCGTGGAACTTCCCGTTCTGGCAGGTCTTCCGGTTCGCCGCGCCCCACCTGACCGCGGGCAACGTCGGCCTGCTCAAGCACGCCTCGAACGTACCGGGGTGCGCCGAGGCGATTCAAGAGGTGTTCGAGGAGGCGGGCTACCCCGAGGACGTCTTCCAGTCGCTCATCGTCCACTCCGACCGAGCCGCGCAGGTCATCGAGGACGACCGGGTGAAGGCGGTCACGCTGACCGGGAGCGCCCGCGCGGGTCGCTCTGTGGCGAAGACGGCGGGCGAGAACCTGAAGAAGTCGGTCCTCGAACTCGGCGGGTCGGACCCCTTCGTCGTGTTGGACGACGCCGACCTCGACGCCGCCGCGGAGACCGGCGCTACTGCCCGGACGATAAACGCCGGACAGTCGTGCATCGCGGCCAAGCGGTTCGTCGTCCACACCGACGTGTACGACGAGTGGTTAGAGAAGTTCGTCGCCGAGATGGACGACCTGACCGTCGGCGACCCGACCGACGACGACACCGACCTCGGCCCGCAGGCCCGCGAGGACCTGATGGACGACCTCCACGAGCAGGTGCAGGACACCGTGGAGGCGGGCGCGACGCTCGAACTCGGCGGCGAACCGCTCGACCGCGAGGGGTTCTACTACCCGCCGACCGTGCTGACCGACGTGCCCCGCGACTCGGCGGCGGCCCGCGAGGAGGTCTTCGGCCCCGCCGCGGCGGTCTTCGAGGTCGAGAGCGAGGAGAAGGCGATAGAGGTCGCCAACGACGTTCACCTCGGCCTCGGCGCGTCGGTCTGGACGCAGAACCTAGACCGCGGCGAGCGCATCGCCCACCGTATCGACGCCGGGATGACCTTCGTCAACGAACTCGTGAAGTCCGACCCGAGAGTGCCCTTCGGCGGCGTGAAGGACTCGGGGTACGGCCGCGAACTGGCCCAACACGGCATCGAGGAGTTCGTGAACAAGAAGACGGTCTGGGTGCAGGAGGCCGACGCGAGCGAGGAAGACGTCCACACGACGAACGAGTAGTCGTTCGCCCTACTCGCGGCGTCGCTTGCGCACTTCGGCGACCGGCAGGCCGAGTATCCCGACGACGAGCGCTCCGGCGACCCCGAGGGTGAACGTCTCGCCGAGGTCCGACCCGCCGGACCCCGACCCGGAACCGGTTCCCGACGGTTGGACCGCTTTCGCGTCGGGGGCGGCCTCGCTACCGACGACGACGGCGCCTTTCATGCCCATGGCCTTGTGCGGCGTACAGGCGTACTTGAACAGTCCCGTCTCGTCGAACGTCTGCTCGAAGGTGTGGCCCTGCGCACCGGAGGTTTTACTCTTGAACGACCCGTCCTCGGCCACCACGTTGTGGCTTCCGCCCTTGCCGGTCCACTTCCAGACGACAGTCGTGCCGGGGTCCACTCTGACGGCGGCGGGACCGAACGCGAAGTTCCCGTTGTTTCCTTTTGCCCCGACTTCGACCGTGACTTCCGACTCGCCGGTCCGGTCGACCACGCCGTCGTAGTTCGAGACGTTCCCGAACCAGTCGCCGAGTTTCTCGCCGCCCGAACCGCCGGAACCGCCCGATTCTCCGGAACTACCGTCGGAAGCGCCGCTACTCGACGCGGCACCCGAGGCCGCGTCGGTGCCGACGACGACGGCGCCCTTCATGCCCATCGCCTTGTGCGGCGTGCAGGCGTACTTGAAGACGCCTTTCTGCTGGAACTTGTGGGAGAACGTGTGGCCCTGCTCGCCGGACATCTCGCTCTCGAACGACCCGTCCTCCGCCGTGACGTTGTGACTGCCGCCCTTCCCGGTCCACTTCCAGACGACTTTCGTACCCGGGTCGACTCGGACCGCCGCCGGGCCGAACGCGAAGTTGCCGTTGTTGCCTTTTGCGCCGACCTCAATCGTCACCTCAGAACTGCCGGTCTCGTCGACCACGCCGTCGTAGTTCGAGACGTTGTCGAACCACCCGCCGAAGGGCGACTGCGCTTTCGCGGGGTCGGCCGCACCTGCGCCGACAGTTGCGACGCCAGCGACCCCCGCCGCGCCCTTCAGGAAGGTTCGTCGGTCCATCGCGCCACCGGAACGGGAGTTGTCGGAGTTCATCGTAGTTGGACGTTCCGCCGATTGGGCAATATAAACCCCCTCTCGTTCCCAGCGAGTGAAAACCGGGCTACGACTCTCCGGAGGGAACGACGGTCGCGTCCGAGAACTCGAACCGAGCGCCGCCCGACTCGCTCTCGGTCAGGTCGCACTCCCACCCGTACAACTCCGCGAGTTGCGCGACGAACGTCAGTCCCAGACCGATTCCGACGTCGTCGGTCGTGTACCCCGCCTCGAAGACCTGTTCCCGGTCGTCCTCCGGGATTCCGTCCCCGTCGTCCTCCACGTAGAATCCGTCCTCCAGCGCGCCGACTCGGACCGTCAAGCCGTCGCCGGCGTCCGTCGAACCGTCCGCGGGACTGTGTTCCACCGCGTTCTGGAGCAGGTTCTGGAGCAGGTGTCGGAGGTGGTGGGGTTCGACTTCGACCCGGGCGTCGGTCACCACTTCGAGTCGGTCCCACTCGCCGCCGACGTCCGCCCACACCTCGCCCGCCGCCTCGCGAAGCGAGACGAGTTCGGGATCGGTGGCCGCCTCGCCTCCGCGGGTCATCACCAGCAGGACGTCTATCATGTCCTCCATGCGGTCGAGGGCGTCGGCCACCCGCTCGAACGCCGACTCGTCCCCGTCCTCGGCCGTCTGGAGGTAAATCTGGGCGATGGAGAGGGGGTTCCGGAGTTCGTGGGCGAGCATGCTGGCGAACGATTCGAGTCGCTCGTTCTGGCGTTCGAGTTGCTGTTCCCGACGCTTCCGGTCGGAGATGTCCCTGACGTAGACCGAGAGACCGCTCTGGGAGGGGTAGGCGTGGAACTCGAACCACGCCCCGAGCGCGTCGACGTACTCCTCGTGGGAGACGTGAGTCTGGGTCTCGACCGCCCGGTGGAAGGCGTCGCGGGCCTCCGACTTCCGAATCTCGGGGAGGACCTCCCAGATAGTGCCGCTGAACAGGTCCGTCCGGTCGGCGCCGAGGAGTCGCTCGGCGTGGTCGTTCACGTAGGTGAACTGCCACTCCTCGTCTAGGGCGAAGAAGCCGTCGTCGATGCGCTCGAACACCTCGTCGAGTTCCGCCTGCAACTGGTCGCGCTGGCGCTCGATGGTCCGCTCGCGGTCGGCCCTGTCGAGGGCCGCCTCGGTGTTGGCCGCCAGTATCTTCGCGAGGTCGAGTTTCGCTTCGGTCAACTCCTCGTCGCACGTCGACCCCGCCGTGAGGGTCCCGTGGTCGCCCAGCGGCAGAATCATCTCGGTTCTCACCGGCGTCTCGGGGTTGTAAACGTCCTCGTGTTCGGAGACGGCCTCGTAGAGTCGCGGCGTCCCCGACGTGTAGACGCCCCACACGAGTCCTTCGCCTTCCTCGAAACTCGGCACGCCGTCGAACAGCGCTTCGGCCTCCTCGGTCACCGCGGCGGGACGGAGGACTCGCTCGTCCGGGTCGAGGAGGTGGACCCCGCAGACGGGCAGGTCGAGGATGTCGCGCACCGTCGAGACGGCGACGTGGCATATATCCGACTTGGTTTCGGCGGCCATCAGGTCGCGCGTCACCTCCCGGAGTCCCGCCAGCGTCTCCTCGTGCTGTTTCCGGTCGGTGATGTCCCGGAACACCGCTTGGTTCACCGTCCGACCGCCGATTTCCGTGATGCCGGCGCTGATTTCGACCGGTACCTCGCTGCCGTCGTCCCGGACGACGTAGTAGTACTCGTCGTCCTGAATCACGCCGCCGGACTCGACGTGTCTCTCGAAGAGGCGCCGGTAGCGGTCGGTCTCGTCCGGCGGGTGGAGTTCCGTCTGGTGCATCCCGACGATTTCGCCGCGGGACTTGCCGAGCAGTCGCTCCGCGGCGTCGTTCGTGTCGATTATCGTTCCGGTCTCGGCGTCGACGAGGAAGACCGCGTCCGGGGCCGTCTCGACCAGTTTCCGGTACTTCTCTCGCGACGCTTCGAGTTCGGCCTCCCGCTGCTTGCGGTCGGTGATGTCTCGACCGATGCCGGCGATACCGAGCGGGTCGCCCTCGTCGTCAGTCAACAGCGCGCCCGTGAACTCGTAGGCGATTTCGCGGCCGTCTTTGGTCAGGAGATTGGCCTCCAACCGCGCCGAACCGATCTCGTACACGCGCTCGACGGTCTCGACGACGCGCTCGGCCTCGTCGTCCGCGACCAGTTCGACCGCGGGGAGGCCGTCGAGTTCCTCGTCGTCGTACCCCGTCACCGCGTTGACCTCCTCGTTCCATCGGCGCAGTCGCGCGTCGGGGTCGAACGTGAAGAAGATGTCCGGCAGCGCGTTCAGCGCGCCCTCGGTGAACTCCTTCTCGCGCTTGAGTTCGTCCTCGGCCCGCCGACGGACTATCAGTTCGCCCAACTCCGCCGCGACGGTGGTGACGATGTCCACGAGTCGGTCGTCCAACGACTTGACTTCGGGCATGTAGAACGCGAGGACGGCGACGACTTCGTCCCCGTCGAGGACGGGCACGCCGAGCGCGGTCCGCAACCCGGCGTCCTCGGCGTCATCTGTTCGGGGGAAGACGCCGGGGCCGAGCGCGGTCACGTCCTCCATCCAGACGGGTTCGGTGCGCTCCCAGACCCGGCCCGGCAGTCCCTCCCCCGCGGCGAACGACGTCGCTCCCGAAACCCGCTGGAACGACTCGTAGGCGTCCGAGACGGCGTAGGCCGCGTCGGTCCGTTCGAGGTGCGTCCGGTCGTCCGAAGGGACCCACGCCTCGCCGTACGCCCACTCCGTCGCGTCGCACACCTCCGCTATCGTCGCTTCGAGGCCGTTGAGGAACGTGTCGGCCGCCGCGACCGACCGAGTCGTCGCGTGGAGGAGGCGGCGGTCGTCCTCGGCCCGCTTTCGTTCGGTCACGTCGCGGACGATGGCGGAGAAAAACCGGTGCCCGTCGTAGGTGACTTCCCGGAACGACAGCGACAGCGGGACCTCGTGGCCCTCGCGGTGACGCCCGGGCATCTCGACGTAGTCCCAGTCGAGCGTCCGCTCGCCGGTCTCCTGATAGCGTCGGAAGGCGTCGATGTGGGACTGTCGGAGGTGTTCGGGGACGACGGTCGTCAGCGGTTCGCCGACCAGTTCCTCGGGCGCGTACCCGAACACTTCCTCGACGGCGGGGTTGGCGAAGACGATTCTGTTGGCGGCGTCGATGGTGAGAACCGCGTCCGGCGCCTGATTCACGAGCGCGTCGAAGTAGGCGGTCGTCCAGTTGGCCGTCCGACTCGCTCGGTAGTGGTCGACGGCGCTCTCGACGCGCTGGACCAGTTGGCGGGGCTGGTACGACTCTCCGCGCCAGCGGACGTAATCGGTTCCCTCGCGGGCAAGCACCGCCGAGGCGAGGTCCGGGTCGTCGGTCGCGCTCACGACGACGAAGGGGACGTCCGGCGAGACGTCCCGGACCCCGTCGAGCAGCGTGAGAACGTCCACGTCGGCGAGCGGAACCGCACAGACGATGCAGGACACCGTTCCCGCTTGGAGGTGGTCGAGGACCGCGGTCGCGGTCGTCACCCGGGTCACTTCGACGTCGGTTCGCTCCCGGAGGTCGGCGACCCCGCGCGCGGCGGCGTGACCACCGTCTCCGACGTAGAGGACCTGTAGCTGCGGCGTGTGGTTGCGCGCGTGTCCCGGAGACTGCACGGCATAATAGTGGCGTACGCTCCGTAATGAGTCCGTTGTCTCGGACTCGAATCGGCCACGCGCTACTCGGCCTCTCGGTCGTCGCCGGTCACCGCTGTGGCGTCGGTCGTCACTAGTCACCGCTCGGTCGTCGCTCGGCCGCCCCTACTCCAGCACGACTTCGACCAGCGACACCTCGTCGCTCGGGACGGCCTCGTCGAGCGCCTCCGCGAGTTCGTCCCAGTCCCCGGGGCGATACGCCTCGATGCCGAAGCTCTCGGCGAACGTCTGGAAGTCGGGGTTCGAGAGTTCGGTGCCGAAGTGTTCCCCGCGGTGTTCGACCTGCTCTTCGGTAATCAGTCGATACTCGTCGTCCCGGAACAGCAGAATCGTGTACCCGCACCCGACTCTGGTCGCCGTCTCGATTTCGGCGGCGTTCATCATGAATCCGCCGTCGCCCGTCGCGGCGACGACGTTCGAGTCCACCGCGAGGTCGGCCGCGAGGCCGCCGGGCACCGAGATGCCCATCGAGGCGAGACCGTTCGAGACGATGCAGGTGTTCGGTTCGTACGTCGGGTAGTTCTGGGCGATGGCCATCTTGTGGCTCCCCACGTCCGAGATGAGTACGTCGTCGTCGGCCATCGCCTCGCGGAGGACCGGCAGCACTCGCTCGACGGTGAACGGGTCGCCGGACTCGTGGTCGTGACTCACGTCGTCGAGGATATGCTCGCGCAGGTCGTCGTACCAGTCGGTCTCGAAGTCGGCGTCGATTTCCTCGCAGCAGGCGTCGAGTTCTCGGACCGCCGCCGCGATGTCGGAGACCACCTCCACGTCCGGGTTGTAGTGTTCGTACACCTCCGCGGGTTCGCTGTCCACGTGGACGATGGTGGTGTCTGCGTCCGGGTTCCAGTCGGCGGGGTCGTGTTCGGCGATGTCGTAGCCGACGGTTATCACGAGGTCGGCCGACTTGATGGCGTCAGACGCCTCCTCGTGGTCGCCCGAGTCGAGCGTGAGAAGCGAGTGGTCGTCGGCGTCCGACACCGCGCCCTTGCCCATGTAGGTCGCGGCCACCGGGAGGTCGTATTTGCCCACGAACGCTCGGAGGTCCTCGCTGGCGTCGGTTCTGACCGCGCCGTTGCCCGCGATGACGATGGGTCGGTCGGCATCGCCGAGGAGGTCCCGCACGCGGTCCAGCGACGGCACGTCGGGTTCGGGCCTGCGGACCCGGCCCCTGCTCTCCATCGGTTCGACCTCGCAGTCCTCGTAGGCCACGTCCTCGGGGAGTTCGAGGTGGGTCGCGCCGGGTTTCTCGTACTCGGCGGTCTTGAACGCCTTCCGGACCGACTCGTGGACGATGCCGGGGTCCGAAATCTGGGCGTTCCACTTCGTCACCGGGGCGAACATGTCCACCACGTCGAGTTTCTGGTGGCTCTCGACGTGGAGACTCTCGAGACTGCCCTGCCCGGTGATGGCGACCAACGGGGCCTTGTCGAGGTTCGCGTCGGCGACGCCGGTCAGGAGGTTGGTCGCGCCCGGTCCGAGCGTCGAGAGGCAGACGCCCGCGTCGCCGGTCAGTCGGCCGTACACGTCGGCCATGAAGGCCGCGCCCTGCTCGTGGCGCACCGGGACGAAGGTGATGTCTGAGTCCCGGAGCGCGAACATGGTCGCCTCGTTCTCCTCGCCCGGAAGTCCGAAGACGTACTCGACGCCCTCGCGTTCGAGTCCGGCCACGAGAACCTCTGCTGTGTTCATGGAACCCAGTTACGAGTTCGCGCCCCATAGCTTCCACTGCCGGTTCGACTCGCCGAACGACGGACCGTTTCGCGGTGTCTTTGACTCACGGAGTGGTTACGATACGGTAACGACAGGCGGAAATTGGGAAAAGCGACACTACCGAATCGGCGTTCTGACCTCCGAGCGGTGCGAACCGGTCGGGGGCGCTCGGACCCTCCCGAAGCGTAACGCAACGTTTGGAATCGAAACCCCGACTGACAATTTCTCAACACCTCGTTTCACCCCGGGAGCGTCGGAAGCAACACCCCGGTTGAAGGCGGTACTCCGCATTACGAGTTACTAGAGGACGAGGATGAGCTTCGAACGAAAGCGCGAAATTATCGACTTCGACTTGGAGACCGGAACCTACCGGACGACCTACGACTACCCGTCGGAACCTCCGAGCGTCGCGGTGGCGCTCGCGCTGATGGAACTGACCGGCAGGGACGTGACCGACTTCGACCCGCTCTACGGGTCCGCGACCGTAGACCCGGACGCGCTCGACGAACTGTTTCGGCCGAAACCCGGCGACACCAGTCGGGACGCCGTCGTCCAGTTCACGTACAACGAGTACGAGATTCGAGTCAAGGACTACGGACGAATCGTCATCAGAACGTGACTGGGCGAATAGCCGTCGCCGGTGGAAACGGACTTAGTGGCAACTGTTGGCACACTGGGCGAAGTTTTATGCGGAAAAGCGAGCAACCGTGTGTACGGTCGAATGAAGCTCTCTTTCCACAGTCGTTGACCGGACGAACGTCCGCGGCCGCGAGTCGGGGCCCAGTCAGTCGCTCGCACGCCGCGTCGTCGTAGTCGTTCGCGCTCTCTTCTCGCCTCGTCCGCAGGGCGTCGTCCGGTTCGGGTCTGCGATTCGGTAGTTCGAGGCCGACGGCCCGAGAACGCGGCCTCGCCGAGATTTGTCGGGGTAGCGACGAGCAATCGCCAGCCATCGAACCCATCCATGCAATCTCGAGACGCAGTTATCGCCAAGCGCGTAGACGACGGCAGTCCAGACACCGACGAAATCGCGGCACTCGCCGAGGCCGCGGGCCACGAAGTCGTGGCTCGCGTGACCCAGACCCGTCCGGAGGACTCGTCGCTCCAGTTCGGCCGTGGGAAGGCCGAGGAGTTAGCCGAGACGGTCGCCGAGACCGACGCGAGTCTGGTCGTGTTCGACAACGACCTCACGCCGACCCAGACGGTCGAACTCGCGGAGTTGTGTCCCGACGGGACGACGGTCGTGGACAGACACCGCCTCGTCCTCGACATCTTCGAGGAGCAGGTCGGAAGCAAGCGCGCCGAGTTGCAGGTCGAGCGCGCCACGCTGGAGTGGAACCTCCCGCGAATCCGCGAGAGCACCCAGGAGCAGGCGATGAACAAGTTCACCGAGTCTGGCACCCGGTACTACGACGTGCTGGACCGCATCGACGAGTTGGACCGAAAACTCGCCGACTTCGGCGACGACGCGGAGGCCCGCCGGGAGCGACGACGCGAGGAGGGCTTCGAGTTCGTCGCGCTCGCCGGCTACACCAACGCCGGGAAGTCGACGCTCCTGCACCGCCTCGCCGACGACCTCGACTTCGAGGACCGCGAGGTCGACCACGCGGACCTCGACGCGACGGCCGAAATCGAGGACCGTTTGTTCAAGACGCTCGACACCACGACGCGGCGGGCCACCGTCGAGGGGCGGCGGACGCTCGTGACCGACACCGTGGGGTTCGTCGGCGACCTGCCCCACGACCTCGTGGCGTCGTTCCACGGCACGCTCTCGGAGACCGAGACCGCCGACTGCGTAGTGCTGGTCGCCGACGCCGGTGACCCGCCGACCGAACTCCGGAGGAAACTCGAAACCAGTTTCGACCTGCTAGAGGCCGCCGAGGGCGAGGTCGTCGTGGCCCTGAACAAGACAGACCTACTCTCGGCCGACGAGTGCGCCGAGCGCGAGGCGGTCGCCGCCGAGGTGGCGGCGGAGTCCGCGGTGGAACTCTCGGCCGACCCCGTGCCCGTCAGCGCGAGCGAGGGACGGAACCTCGACGCGCTGCGCGAGCGAATCGCCGGCGCGCTCTCGGACCGCCGGACGGTCGAACTCGCGCTCCCGAACGACGACGACGCGATGAGCGTGGTGTCTTGGCTCTACGACCGCGCCGAGGTGTCGGACGTGACCTACGCCGGCGGCGAGGTTCGAGTCGAGTTCGCGGCGAAGGGACCGGTCGTCGAACGCGCGAAATCGAGGGCCTCGGCCCTCGAACCAAATTCGTCGGAGGGTCGGTAGCTCGCGTCCCGAACCGGCATCTCACGGAGAACTCGGAGAGACCGCCTCCGAGACCCCGCCGCGGCGGTCGGTCGGCCGAGCGCCGCCGGTCGAAGCGGCCGGGCGCCTGCGGGGAGGACGCCCGGCCGTGCCTCGCCGGTAGAAATACACAGGAGGGTTATAAAGAGATTTTTCATTAGTAAAACAATACATGTATGTCTATTCGGCCGATTCCTCACCCTCGTCGCCGACGACCAGCACCCGGAGGTCGTTGACGTTCGTGCCGGTCTGTCCGGTCCGAATCGCGGCGTCCGCGTCGGTCCCGCCGTCGCGGCCGTCGGTGTCCGTCGAGACGCAGTCGAGGGCGAGTTCCCCGGACCGCCGCTCTCGACTGCGAGTCGGACGACTCGTCGCTCGGCGGTCGGCCGGGCACCAGTTCGTCGCGGTTTCGTATCATCGTCGGTGGTTCGGTGGCCGAGCCGATAAATCTCGGTCAGAGGAACTTGCTGAACTCGCAGGCAGAACACCGGAGTTCGCCTCCGCGAGCGGTCAGCACGCCGGTCTCGCAGTTCGGACACGGCCCGACCGCGGTCGTGCCGGCGCGCTCGTCGTTCGCTTCGAGCGCTCGCCGGAGCCACCGGAGTTCGTCCTCTAGCCGTTCGACCCGACTCTCCAGTTCGCGCAGGCGGTTCACGCGGCGTCGAGTCGGTCTCCTTCGGGTGCGTTCGGTAGTCATGGTTCTCCCCTACAGTCGGTACGCCGGGCGCGGTCGTAACCGTTTCTCCGCCCCGACCGAAGCCTTGACCGAGACCCCGCCCGAACCCCGTTCCATGACCGACGACGACCTGCTGGAACTCGACGGCGGCGCGGGCGGCGGCCAACTGGTCCGGACCGCGCTCGCGCTCTCGACGGTCGCCGACCGGCCGTTCCGGATGACGAACGTCCGGGGCGACCGACCGACGCCGGGCCTCAAGCCCCAGCACCTCGCGGCCGTCGACGCCGCGGCGCAACTCTGCGACGCCGAGGTGTCGGGCGCGGAGTTGGGCGCCGAGGAACTGACGTTCCGGCCGGGGTCGCCGACGGGTGGCCGCGTGACCGTGGACATCGGAACCGCGGGGAGCGTCGCCCTGCTGTTCGACGCGCTCCTGCCGGTCGCGCTCCGCCTCGACCGCCCGCTGGCCGTCACCGCGACCGGCGGGACCGACGTGAAGTGGTCGCCGACGACGGCCCACTACCGGCGAGTCAAGCTTCCGCTTGTCCGCGAGGTGGGCGTCCACGCCGCGGTCGAGTGCGACCGGACCGGGTTCTACCCCGCGGGCGGCGGCGAGGCGACCCTGTGGCTCGCGCCCGCCTCGCGGTCGGACCTGACCGAACTCGACCTGACCGAGCGCGGCGACCTCACCGGCGTCCGGATTCTCTCGACCGCGTCGACCGACCTCGCCGACGCCGACGTGGCCGAGCGACAGGCCGTGAGCGCGGTCGAGCGCCTGCGCGAGGCCGACGCGCCATCCAACGAAATTTCCGTCGTCGAGCGAACCCTCTCGTCGGTCGAGACCGCTTCGCCGGGGTCGGCGCTCGCGGTCGTGCTGGACTACGAGCGGACGACCGCGGGGTTCGATGCGCTCGGCGAGCGAGGAAAGTCGGCCGAAGCGGTCGGCCGAAAGGCCGCCGAGCGGGCGCTCGCGTTTCTGGAAAGCGACGGAGACCGCTCCGGAGGAAAAACGTCCGTCAGGTCGGCCGAACCGACCGCTGCCGCGGTCGATTCCCACACCGGCGACCAACTCGTCGTCTTTCTCGCGCTGGCCGGAGGCAAGGTGGCGATTCCCGAGGTGACGGACCACGTGCGGACCTGCGTGGACCTCGTCACCGAGTTCGGTTTCGAGGTGGGGATAGACGGCCGCGACGGCGACCTGCCGCCCGTGCTGACCGCGCCGGGCGAGCGGCGTTGACTCGCCGACCTGCTCGGTTAGCGACGAAGGTTTCGACTACCGGACTCGGTGGTAGTCGTACTTCCCCCGGAGGTTCTCGTGGAAGTACGACCCGTGAGAGCGCGCACTCAGGAACTCCTCGTACGTCGAGTGGGCCACGTCGGCGTACCGGTAGATGCCGCCGCTCTGGAACTCGATCTCGAGCGCGTTCTCGTCCTCGTCGTAGCCGATGGACCGGACGGAACTCGACGCGACCGGAGTTCTGGTCTCGGTGACGCGCGCCAGTCGCTCGTAGGGGACGTAGCCCACGACCCGGTCGGCGTGCGAGAGGACGACCCCGTGGCGTCCCTCCTCCAGTTCGTCGCACTCGATTCGTTCTCCATCGACCGTGACGGCCTTCATGCCGGGCGTACGACGGCGAGCAGTTCAATGCACCGGCCGACGGGTCGCGGAAACGGGCAGGCGGTACATCTACCCCGCTCGCGCGCCTACGCTACGCCATGCCAGAAGTCTACGGCGAGTACGACGGCGACGGGGACGTGCAGTACGCGGGGTGCATCGTGTGCGGGAAGACCATCGACCTGTTCGAGTCCCATCCCATGTTCGAGGAGGAGAGCGTCTCGGAGGTCGGCGACGTGGCGGTGCGGACGTACCACTTCTGTAGCGACGGGTGTCTTCAGGAGTGGAAACGCCAGCGCGAAACCGACGATTGAGAGGAGAGACCGGCGAGCGGGAATCGACCGTTCTCAGGCGATGCGCCGCTTGACGCCGCTGGAGATTCGCTTGCGGTTGTACACGAGTTCGCCGAGGACCCAACCGACCAGCAGGAGTCCCGCGACGACTGCGCCGACGAAGTCCCACGGACCCATCCAGACCGGCCGGACCCACGGTGCGATCTTCGACCACTGCGTGGCGAACGACCCGACCGGTTCGGCGACGGGTGTTCCGGCGAACGCCGCGGTCAGCCACTGCGAGAAGGTCAGTTTGTCGCCGGTGCCGGGCGTAAGACCCGCGCTCCCGGTGAGTTTGTAGTCGCCTTCGGCGTTCTGGTCGGCTATGGTCGGGCCGCCCGCCTCGTCGCCGTAGGTGATGCGCTCGGCGTCGTAGGGCGCCCACGGCGCGTAGAACTCCCAGACGATTTCGCCCTGCGAGTTCACTTCGATGACTCGGTGGTTGTTCGAGTCGGTGATGAGCGTGTTGCCGTTCGGCAGGCGGTCGGCGTCGCGGGGCCAGTTGAAGCTCTGGCGCGACCCGACTTCCCACGTGCGCTTCCAGTCTCCGCCGCGCTTGGCGTACTCGACCACGCGGTCACCGTGACTGTCGGCCACGAGGATGGTGGGCGTCCCGTTCTCGCTTTCGAGGTAGGTCGGGTTGTGCTGCTCGTTCATCACCGAGTAGTTGTTGTCGCTCCCGAGGCGCATGTCGATCTCCTTCGTGGAGCGATTGATGACCATCACCTGGTCCATGTTCCGCGGGGAGATGAGATACTGGCCCTCGGCTATCTTGTCCACGTCGTTGACGTGGGTCCAGTCGTCGCCCTTCCCGTCCTTGGCGGCGTACTGGCCGCCCTGCTTCTTCGACCAGTCGGTGTGATTGCGGAACTGCCACTGCCAGACGACTTCCTCTTTGCTCCGGTCGTAGATGAAGATGCGGTCCTCGTTGACCTTCTTCTCGGGGTTGTAGTTTCGCATGTTGGCGACCAGCAGTTGGTCGCCGTTGATGAGGTCCACGTCGTGGGTGTCGTGGGCGCTCTCGAACGTCTCGGTCCAGAGTTTCTCGCCGGTCTGGGGGTTCAGTTTGTAGACCAGCGTCGGGTCCTTCTGTCCCGCGACGTGCTGAGTTCCCGTGACGAGGAGGTTCCCGTCGTCGGTCGGGTCCACGTCGTAGAACCACGTGATGCCCTTGTCGCTCCCGTTGTGAACCCACTGGACGTCGCCGCGGGGACCGACTCCGACGAGGCGCGCGGGCTTCTTCCCGTTGGCCTGCCCTTTGAACTTGAAGCCCTGAATCGAGATGACCGTGGTTCCGTTCGCCGGGGACTCGATGGTCCCCTTCTGGAGGTTCGTATCGCTCGGTTCGTACGTGAGGGCGGAGACCGCGGAGGGGGCGAGCAGCGACACGATGACCAATAACACCACGCCGCGTACCAACCAAGGCCGCGAAAAGCGCGTCTTCGACTCGTTCGACATACAACCCGATACATCCAGCCGAGATATATGGGTTTTGTCCTCTTTCCCGCCGACGGCGCGGGCAAACTAAGCGCCTAGTCGGTCGAATTATATCGGAGGGAGTGCCGAGGGAACCGTCACGTGCGCAGGTTCGAGACTAGATTTAAGCGCGCCGGTGTCCCCCTTCCAGACGGGGACCGATGTTTCGAGACAGAACCGACGCCGGACGACAGTTAGCGGACCTGCTCGACGACCACGACGTGACCGCCGACGTGGTACTGGGGATACCGCGGGGCGGCCTCCCGGTCGCGCGCCCGGTCGCCGACGCGCTCGGCGCGCCGTTGGACGTGGTCGTGGCGTCGAAAATCGGCGCACCGAACAACCCGGAACTCGCGGTCGGCGCGGTGGCCAGCGACGGGTCGATCTGGCGAAACGAGGAGTTGCTCGACCGACTCGGCGTGAGCGACGAGTACGTCGAGCGCGAACGCGAGTCGGAGGCCGAGGCCGCTAGAGCGAAACTGGAACGCTACCGCGGCACCGACGAACTGCCCGACTTGACCGACCAACGCGTGGTCGTAGTGGACGACGGCCTCGCCACGGGCGCGACGACCATCGCGGCGCTCCGGCAGGTGAGGGCCGCGGGCGCGAGTCACGTCGTCCTCGCCGTCCCGGTCGGGTCGCCCGACGCCGTGGAGCGACTCCGGCCCGAGGCCGACGAGGTCATCGCCATCGAGACGCCGCCGCACTTCAGCGCGGTCGGTCAGTTCTACGACTCGTTCGGGCAGGTCTCCGACGAGGAAGCGATGTCGTATCTCGAACGCTGAACCGGCGTCGAACCGAGTCGCTTCTCGACCGCACTTTCGCTGCAAAACCGGTTGTTCCGGAAATTGAAATTGTTCGTATGCCACAATACAGTCCACGAAAGCCTGACACCTCTAAATTTACATCATATCGGACGTAGCGGTGCGAAATAGCTGATTCGCTGTCCAGTATCGGCGGAGGCCTTTCGGCCGTAATTGCCGCGTTTGCGTGCATAATGTTCACACGACGCCGAAGCATTTAAGTACTTATCGGCCTTACTCATGGTTAGGAAGCGAGGCCGGGGAGCTTCTTTTGGTTCTCCCCCTCTCCGAGCCTCACCCGACCAACCCATCATGACGAGTACACGCATCCAAAGCTACGACGAACAGACCGAAGTAACCGAACCCGAGCGAACCGACGAGCAGGAGACCGAACGCGAGGACGAGCAGATCTGCCCCGAGTGCGGCGGCACGGTCACCGCCGACGAGGAACACGGCGAGACCGTCTGTACCGAGTGCGGTCTCGTCGTCGAGGAGGACAACGTGGACCGCGGGCCGGAGTGGCGCGCGTTCGACTCGGCCGAGAAGGACGAGAAGTCCCGCGTCGGCGCGCCGACGACCAAGATGATGCACGACAAGGGCCTCTCGACCAACATCGGCTGGCAGAACAAGGACGCCTACGGGAAGTCGCTCGGTTCCCGCCAGCGCCAGAAGATGCAGCGCCTGCGCAAGTGGAACGAGCGATTCCGCACGCGTGACTCCAAGGAGCGCAACCTCAAGCAGGCGCTCGGCGAAATCGACCGCATGGCCTCCGCGCTCGGCCTCCCCGAGGACGTGCGCGAGACCGCGTCGGTCATCTACCGGCGCGCGCTCGACGAGGACCTCCTCCCGGGTCGTTCCATCGAGGGCGTCGCCACCAGCGCGCTCTACGCCGCGGCCCGCCAGACCGGGACGCCCCGGTCCATCGACGAGGTGGCCAACGTCAGCCGCATCGACGAGATGGAGTTCAAGCGGACGTACCGCTACATCGTCCGGGAACTCAGCCTCCAGATTCAGCCCGCCGACCCCGAGCAGTACGTCGCCCGGTTCGCCAGCGAACTCGGCATCTCCGACGAGTCCGAGCGCCGCGCCCGGGAACTGCTCCGGAACGCCAAGCGACAGGGCCTCCACAGCGGCAAGTCGCCGGTCGGACTCGCCGCCGCCGCGGTCTACGCCGGACCGCTCCTGACCAACGAGAAGGTGACGCAGGCCGAGGTCAGCGACGTCGCGCAGGTCAGCGAAGTGACAATTCGGAACCGCTACCACGAACTGCTCGAAGCGTCCGAAAGCGGTACGGTCCCGGCCTAAACGCCGGTCGCGCGGTCCGAGTAGAGTAGCGAATCTGGGTTGCGGTACCGTCCGACCGAGCGCGGTCGTTTTTTCCGAATTTCTCCGGTGACTACCTGCGGGACTTTACGAGGAGCTACAAACTCCGACGCCGCGGACCATCGAGCCGGACGCCTTCGAATCGGCGTCACCCGTCACGTATTTTCGTTCGACCGTGCTACGCCCGGACATGAAGTACGACGACTTCATGGGAGAAGTCCAGAACCGACTCCAACTGCCGGACACCGGCCGGGCGGTCCGAGCGACCCGAGCGGTCCTCCAGTCGCTCGGCGAACGGTTGCAGGCAGGGGAGGCCGACGACCTCGCTGGACCGCTCCCGATGGAGGTCGATTTCTATCTCGAATCCGCGGAGTCGGGCCAGCGCTTCGACTACGACGAGTTCGTCGGTCGGGTCGCCGACCGCGCGAACGTCGACCGTTCCGACGCCGCCTACTACGGGAAGGTCGTGGTCGGATTCGTGAGCGAACAGGTCCCTGCCGCCGAAATCGAACAGGTCCGAGCGCAACTCCCCGTCGACTACGAGGACCTGTTCGGACTCGTGGACGCCGAGGAAGTCGAGGAGTAGGAAGTCGAGAAGCAGGATGGAGGAGAAACGGAACCGAGAGCGAATTACACCGTCATCTGCATCTTCGGCATCTTCACGAATGCGGTCTCGTAGCCCTCGTGGCGCGCGACCTGCGGCGGGGCGTCCACCGTAACCGTCAGCGAGTCGCCCGACTGCACGCTCTCGACCGCCGCGCCGTAGTGGTAGCCCAGTTCGGGGTCCACCGCCCCCCGGAGGATGTCGTCGAACACCGCCGACCCGCTCCGGGTCAGTTTCGCGGACAGAGACATGAACGGCAGGGGGTAGCGGTTGTACGGCGTCCGGGCCGAGACCGCGAGGTACGACTTGCCGTCGGGCACGAAGTGGGGCGACTCGTCCGGGGCGAACGCCACGAAGTCGGCGTCGCCGCTGACGCCGGTGGCGACGGCGTTCGGAAGGTCCGAACGCTTGGGAACTTGGGCGATGGGCGTCTTCATGTCCATCGGTTCGATGGCTCCGGGATTGCCCTTCTTGTCGGGGAGTTGCTCGATGGAGAGGCCTCCCAACTTCCCGCGAGAGTGTTCGAACTCCACCTCGACGGTCGTCTGCTCGCCGAACGCGCCCTTCAGGTCCCCCATCCGACGGGCCTGTATCGGACTGACCGAGAGTCGCGCGGTGTAGGTCCCGTTCCCGTCGAGTTTCACGTTGTCGCCGAAGTGGTAGCCCATGTTCTGCGAGAGCATGGGCCAGAGGTCCCGCGAATCGACCTCTTCGCCGTCCTTCAGAATCTCGGCGTCGACTCTGGAGGTCGGCAGGACCGTCTCGGTCTTCGAGTCCCAGAGGGTCGCCATCAGGTGGGCCGTGACGTCCTCGCCGACCCGGGCCAGGTTCAGGTTCTCGCCGGTTATCGTCCAGAAGGCGTGGGGGAGACTGTACATCAGGCCGACCTTGTACCGACCCGTGCCGCCCATCCCGACCATCGTCATACCGTCGATGTGAGTGGGGTAGTACACCTTCTCGGTGCGGTTTTCGACGGTGGTGAACCGGCTCTGGGCGGACGACTGGGTCCGGAACGTCCCCATGCACCCCGCGAGACCGGCGAGTCCGAGCGGTCCGGCCGCCCGCAGAAAGTCGCGTCGTTGCATCGCTGGAAGCTACTGGTCTGGGACGAATACGGATTCTGGTTCGTGCGTCGAAAAGGACGTCACGTCGAGAGGGTGTCCGTCGGTTTCGGTTACAGGTCGTCGCGGAACAGCGGCGACTCCTCGTCGCCGCACCCCGAGCGACCGCAGATTCCGGCCTCGTCGCCCGCGCGTTCGACGCCCTCGCTGAGGCGGCCGAGTTCCCACGTCGGGTCGTGGCCGGTCTCCTCGCGGTGGTCCTCGATGCGAGACCGGGCGTCCGCGAGTTTTCGGAACGACTCTTCGAGGCCGCAGTCCGGACACGTCACCGTCGCGCGCTCGTCTGCCATGGTACGAACGAAGTACCGCTACCGGTATAATCCCCTCGCTCAGGCCCGCCGAACGCGGTGGCGAAGCACGCCGACGCCCTCGACTTCGACCTCTACCTCGTCGCCGTCTTCGAGGGGAGCCACGCCCGCCGGAGTACCGGTCGAGACCACGTCGCCGGGTTCGAGCGTGAGGTAGGTCGTTATCTCCTCTATCAACTCCGGGACCGACCAGATGAACTCGTCGCGCGAGGACCGCTGGCGGGTCTCGCCGTTCACCCGCAACTCGACGCCGGCGTCGGCGGGCACCTCGTCGGGGGTCGCGAGGACCGGCCCGAGCGGTGCGGAGTTGTCGAACGCCTTGCCCCGGACCCAGTTCTGCTCGCGGTCTTGGTCGTCGCGGTTCGACACGTCGTTCATGCAGGTGAACCCGGCGACGTAGTCCATCGCCTCGTCGGCCGAGACGTTCCGGGCCTGCTCGCCCATCACGACCGCGAGTTCGGCCTCGTGGTCCACGCGCTCTTTCCCGGCGGGGAGCGTCACGGTATCGCCGTGGGCCGAGAGCGTATTCGGCGGTTTGAGAAAGAGGAGCGGGCGCTCGGGGGGTTCCTTGTCGCGCTCGGCGGCGTGGTCGGCGTAGTTCAGCCCCACGCAGACGATTTTCGAGGGGTCGCTCGGCGGGAGGAGTTCGACCTCGGACTCGTCGTAGGTCGCTCCCGCGCACTCGATGCCGTCGTCGGTCCACTCGCCGACTCTGGTCGAACCGGCGGGGTCGCGGAATCTGACTTCTCGCATGGCGGTTGGTGTGTCGCGGGGTGATAAAGAGGTTCGCGGTGCGGCGAATGCTTCGGGTTCTTCGCCGTGAGACGGACTCAGTTCGACGGAGACGGGTCGACGAATCGCCGGGCGGGCGATTCGATGCCGATGCGGTTCGAGTAAGTTTCCGAACTTATTTGGTCGCAGAATTGGACAGATGGAACGATGGTACTCGGAGGATTCCTCCCGAACTCGCCGGCCGTCCACGTGCTCGTCATCGCGGTGGCGACGGGCCTCATCTGGTTCGGCAGCGGGTGGCTCGAAAGTTCAGCCGAACATCTCGCGTCCCACTACGGCCTTCCGGCGGTCGTGCAGGGCTCTATCGTCGTCGCGGTCGGGTCGAGTTTCCCGGAACTCGCGAGCGTCGTCTTCACCGCGCTCGCGGGGTCGTTCGACATGGGCGTCGGCGCCATCGTCGGGTCGGCGATATTCAACATCCTCGTCATCCCCGGATTGGCGGGGACCACGACAGACGAGGACGTCGAATCGAGTCGGACTATCGTGTACAAGGAGGCGCAGTTCTACATGATAGCGGTCTCCGTGCTGCTGATTACGTTCGCGCTCGCGGTCATCTACTATCCGACGGACGGCGCGAGTCTCGGGGGGAACCTGACCCGCCCGCTGGCGGTCATCCCTCTCCTACTGTACGGCCTCTACCTCTTCATCCAGTGGCAGGACGTACGCGACCACGAGAGCGGGGACGACGCAAGCGACGTCGCGGTGCTGCGCCAGTGGGGTAAACTGGCCGTCGGACTCCTCGTCATCCTCGTCGCCGTCGAGCAGTTGGTCGGCGCAGTCGAGGGACTCAATCACACGTTCGGCATCCCGCAGTTCCTCGCCGGTGTCACCATCATCGCCGCGGCGACTAGTCTCCCGGACACGCTGGTGAGCGTCCGGGCGGCCCGTACCGGGAGCGGGGCGACGAGCCTCGGGAACGTGCTGGGTTCGAACACGTTCGACCTGCTGGTCGCCATCCCACTCGGAGTACTCATCGTGGGCGCCGCCCCGGTCAACTTCGCCGTCGCCGTCCCGATGATGGGCGTACTGACGCTCGCGACGATTCTGCTCTTCGTCGTCCTTCGGACCGACCTCTCGCTGACCGGGAGCGAGTCGTACGTGCTGCTGGCGGCGTACCTCCTGTTCGTCGCGTGGGTCGTCAGCGAAACCGTCGGACTCACCGACGTGATTCAGGGCGCGTAATCGGAAGGATTCACGTCAGGTTCGAGGTCGTCACACCGGGTTCGGCGTCGGAAGCGACCGATGCTTCCGCGGCGGGAGCAGGAAGTTCCCGCGGCGCAGGACTTCCATGTACTGCAGGATTCCGTTGTTGTTCGTCTGGCCGACCGCCGACCGCTCGGCCAAGTCTTCGCCGTTCATCGCGTCGCGGGTGTCCACGAAGTCAGAGATGGTGCGCTGGAGTGAGACGAAGTGCAGGCCCGCCTGCCCGTCGTCCGTCGAGTCGAAGTCCCGGCGAATCATCAGCGGCGACCCGTCGTCGTCCCGCGCGCGGGCCGACTTCTGGGAGTGGCCGACCACCCCTTTCGTCCGGGCGTGGTCCTCGGCGTGGGCGGGACAGCCCTTCTCCTCCATCTTCGCGGAGTCGCCGAGGTTGTCGCCCGCGCCCTCCACGAGGCCCTCCTCGGCGTGGACCGGGCAGAACATCTTTCCGACGCGCTGGGACCGACTGTCCTGTTGATACCACTGCTCCAGATTCAGTTCTATCTTCGAGAGTTGGTGAGTGGTGCCGCCCGCGAACGGGCCCTCCCGAATCGTCACGCGGTCCTCGCTGGCCTGATTCTTCTGGAAACCCGACTTGAATCCCATGTAGAGCGGCGCGTCGTCGGAAACGGGTTTCGAGTCGGGAATTCCGTCCACGTCCTGATGGTCGGCGGGCAGGCCCTCGCCGACGAACCCCGTCCGGCGGTCGGCCCGCTCGAAGATCCCCGAGAGGTCGGCCGCCATCTCGACGCCGTTGACCGTCGTTTTCTCGCCGATCAGGGCCTGCTCGGCCGCCAGCACGACTTCGGCGTGGTCGCTGGCGAGGTGAACCACGGCGTCTTGGCAGTCGAACTCGGGGTCCTCGAAGGGCGCCAGCGCCTTCGGTTCCCGTAAATCGACGGTGTCGGGCAGTTCGGCGTCGAATCGTCCGAAGTACGACGGCGAGTAGCCCACCGTGAACAGCAGGCCGTCGTTGCCCCGTCTGTAGGCGCGTTCGAGGCTTCGGAACGCCGCCTCGGCGGTTTTACGGTCCGCGTCGCTCGGCGCGCCGTCGCCCGCGTAGTTCAGCAGGAGGAGGACGCGGTGGCGCGGCGCGACGACGTTCCCGTGCTGGTCCCGGTTCAGGAACTCGTCCCACGCGTGCTGGCGCGCGGGGAGCGTCGAGAGGTCGTCCGGCCCGGTCTTCACGTCGAGGTCGTCGCTCCTGCTCATGCAGGCCGACAGCGCCGACGCGCCCCCGATTGCGACCGCGGCCTTGGCGAACTGGCGTCGGGAGATGCCGCGCTCGCCGCCCCGTCCGGCGTCGCGTCCGCTCGCTTCGCTCGGTCCCGGGTCGCGCTCTCCGGCGTCGCTCCCTCCGAGTTCCCGCGCTTCCGGGTCACTCGGTCCGGATTCGCTCGCCCCGGGTTCGCTCGGTCCGGTGTTCTCCATCGGCGACTCCTTGGGACGCGACGCGAAAGGGGGTTCTGGTTCGGGCGTCGAAAGCGCGCCGCCGGGGGTTCCGCCGGTCGTCGCGACGTTAGTCCGACCGGTCACCGAGCGAAAAACTTCGGTCCGGTAACCAAACGTTCAACTGAATTCGGCGAGTTGGTCCGACAAGACGCCACCGTGTCCGAGACAGAGAGCGACGCAGTCGTCGAGGTCGAGTTTCGGGTCACCGACGACCGGTACCCGCTGGTCGCGATTCCGGACCGCCTCGAGTGCCGGACGCGGGTCGAACAGATAGTCCCGCGCGGCGACGACACCTATGCCATCTTCCACTGCTTCTCGGGCGCCACGTCCGACGCCGTCCTCGACTGCATCGCGGAGTACGACGGCATTGAGGCCCGGACGATGAACGACGGTGACGACGGCGGAGTCGTGGAGGTTCTCGTCACCGAACCCGCCGACCACTTCGTCGTGACCCTGACCGACGCCGGCGCGATTCCCCGCGAACTCCGGAGTAGCGGAGGCGAGGCCCGCATCGTCGCCGAGGTGCCGAGCATCTACCGCGTCACGACGGTCGTCGACCGATTTCTGGACACCCACCCGTCGGCGGAAGTCGTCGCGCGCCGCCAGAAGGACCACGACGTGCCGGTGTTCACCCGCCGGGAGTTCGAGCAGGCCGTCGAGGACCGGTTGACCGACCGCCAGCGGGAGGTGCTGGAGGCGGCCTTCGCCGGCGGCTACTTCGACTGGCCGCGCGAGAACTCCGGCGAGGAGGTCGCGGCCGAACTCGGCGTCACCAACACGACGTTCTCCCAGCACCTCCGGACCGCCGAGCGCAAGATTTTCTCCATCCTCGTGGACGAGTGGGAGTAGACGGCGCTCGAATTACGGATTGTTGTTCGCGTACGTCGGCTGGGGAATCTTCGGCAGGAGCCACGACAGGAAGGCGTCGGGGCTCCGGGTCTGGAGCCAAATTCGGCCCGGTCCCTCGAACCGACAGACCAGTCCCTCGCCCGAGAAGACCGTGGATTTCAGTCCCGCGACCCGCCGGACCGCGAAATCGGCGCTTGCCTCGAACGCGACGATGTGACCCGTATCGACGGTGTAGCTCTCGCCGTCGCTCAAATCGACCGACTTGATGGCTCCGTAACTCGACACGAACAGGGAACCGGACCCCGATACTTTCAGCAGGAACAGCCCTTCGCTCCCGAAGAACGTCTTCGCGCCGCCGAACTCGGTGTCCACGTCGAGGGCGGTGTCGCCCGCGACGTACGACCCCGACTGGACGTAAATCGTCTCGTCGTTCAGTTCCTCGTGGGTCACGTCGCCGGGAAGCGGCGGCGCGAGCGTCAGGTCGCCCTCGCCTCCCGTCGCCGTGAATGTGTTCTGGAAGAAGCTCTCGCCGCCGAAGACGCTCCGTCTGAGCGACTTGAGGAACCCGCCGGTCGCGTTCGTGTCCATCGAGACGTTCTCGCCGTGACTGACCATCGCGCCGCCCTCCGCCTGCAGTTGCTCGCCGTCGTCGAGCGTGACGTTCAACAGCGAGTACGCCGGTCCGGATTCGACTTCGTGTCGCATAGCCCGAGAACGACCGACGGGAGGTAAACGGTTCGGGCCGCGCGGCGAGCGAGGGAGGGTATCGGACGGACCGGATTCCTGCCAACGTTTTTGTACTTCTGCCGTATCGATTCGAGTGTGACACTCGAAGACACAGACGTCCTCGAAGAACTCGCGGGGCTTCCGAGCTTCCACCACCCGACCGCGTCGCCCGACGGCGGCGAGGTGGCGCTGTACTACGACGTTTCGGGGCGAAACGAGTTGCACTTCGTGGACACCGGGACCGGCGAGATGCGGCAGGTCAGCGACGGCGAGGTACCCCGGAACGCCCGGTGGTACCTCAAGTGGAGCGCCGACGGCGAGCGAATCTTCTACCACGACGACGAGGGCGGCGACGAGCAGAACGACGTGTGCGCCATCGACCGAGACGGCGAAACCGAACCGGTGGTCGAACTCGACGGCCAGACGGTCCTCTCGGACGTGGGCGAGGACGGCGAGACCCTGCTGGTCGCGTCCACCGAGAGCGGCCAGATGAACCTCTACCACCACGACCTCGCGTTCGGCGAGACGACCCAGATTACCGACTACGAGCGGGCGACCGGCAGCGGAATACTCTCGCCCGACTGCGAGCGCGTCGCGTACACGACCAACGAGTCCGACGAGTTCGCCAACGTGGACGTGTACGTGGCGAACGCCGACGGGAGCGACCCCCGGAACCTCGACGTGGGCGAGACGGGGGCCGAGGCGCGGGCCGCCGACTGGGGTCCCGACGGGGACCGACTGCTCGTCGGCGACAACGCCGAGAACTTCGAGCGGTGCGGCGTCTACGACCTCGACGCCGACTCCGTGACGTGGTTCGGCGACCTCGACGCCGACGAGGAACCGGTGACGTTCCTCCCCGGCGGCGACCGGTTCCTCGCCAAGCGCACGCGGAACGCCGCGGTCGTGCCCGTCGTCTACGACGTGGAGACCGGCGAGGGCCGCGAGTTGGACCTGCCAGAAGGCGTCGCCGCCGTATCGAAGTCGGGCCGGACGAACCCGGTCGTGGACGACGACCGGATACTCGTGATTCACACCACGCCCGACAGCCGTCCCGAACTGCTCGTCTACGACCTCGAAACCGACGAGTACGAGACGCTGGTCGAGGCAGAGTACGGCGAGTTCGACCCAGACCGGTTCGCCGACGCCGAGTACTTCACCTTCGAGTCCCACGACGGACTGGACATCGGCGCACTGCTCTACGACTCGGGCGAGCGACCGTCGCCGCTCGTGGTCAACCCCCACGGCGGCCCGCGCCACTCCGACAAGCTATCGTGGGACCTCTACACCCAGTTCCTCGTCTCGCGTGGGTACAGCGTGCTACAAGTCAACTACCGCGGTTCGACCGGGCGAGGCCGGGAGTTCGTCGAGCGACTCTACGACGACTGGGGCGGCGGCGAGCAGGATGACGTGGCGGAGGCGACCCGGCAACTCGCCGCCGAGGACTGGGTGGACGAGGACCGAATCGTCGTCTTCGGTGGCTCCTACGGCGGCTACTCGGCTTACTGGCAGATGGTCCGGTATCCGGAACTCTACGCCGCGGGCATCGCGTGGATCGGCGTGACCGACCTCGAAGACATGTACGAGAACACGATGCCCCACTACCGGACCGAACTGATGGAGAAGTACCTCGGGACGCCCGCGGAGAACCCCGACCTCTACCGCGAGCGCAGTCCCATCGAGTACGTCGAGAACCTCGACGCGCCCCTGCTGATGGTCCACGGCGTCAACGACAGTCGCGTGCCCGTCTCGCAGGCCCGACTGTTCCGGGACGCGCTCCTCGACGAAGGCTTCGAGCAGGACGAGGACGGCATCTTCGAGTACGTCGAACTGGGCGAGGAGGGCCACGCCTCCTCGGACATCGACCAGAAGATTCGGCTGTTCCGGACGCTCGACGACTTCCTCGGGCGTCGGCTTCCGGAGGCGACCGCGAGCGCTGAACAGTAGACCGCGGCCCCGAATCAGTCCTCTTCGACCAGTCCGTCGACCAACTTCGTGAACCGGTCGACCATGCGCTCGGGGAGTGAGGGCGTAATCTCGCCGAGCAGGTCCGCGGTCGCGGCGGGCCGGGCGGGTTCAAGGTAGACCCGGTTGCCTTCCCGGCGCTTCTCCACGAGGTCGTCTTCCGTCAGGTTGTCGAGGTGCCACTCGACCGTGCTCCGGGCCACGCCGAGTTCGTCGGCGAGGGCGGCGGGCGTCGTCTCGCCCGCGTCGAGTAGGTGGGCCAGCAGGTCGCGGGCGGTCTCTCGCCGGAACACCGCGAGCGCCGACCGCTCCCACTCGTCGTACCCCGGCGGGTAGAGGTGGGTCCGGCCCCGAATCTCGTCGGTCACGACCGACTCGTCCTCGCGGAGGCGCTTGAGGTGGTACTGGACCTGTCCCGGCGCGAGGTCGAGCGCCCGGACGACCGCGTTGAAGTGGACGCCGGGGTTCGCCCGGACGTGGTCGGCGATGGTCCGGCGGGTCGCGTTCACCGGTCTCCACCCCCGCGTCTCGCGCTCTCTCCGCGTTCGACGCGTCCGTCTCGTCCGGGAACCTCGCCGCCGTCGCTCCTGAGCGACTGCGAGTCGTCGCGGCGGTCCGCGGTCCGGCGGACTCGCCGGGCGTCGTACACCGCCGCGACGACCAGTGCGGCCATCGCGGCGTCGAGGCCGTGTTCGAGGAGGTGGTGGGACCCCGCGGCGAGCGCGCCGGTCAGCGACAGCGCGGCGACCCCGGTGCGGGCGAGCAGGGTCGCCAGCGCCAGCGTCACCAGCAGGTACGACCGCGAGCGCCGCCGGAGGAGCGCGGCCAGCGCGAGACCGAGGACGACCGCAGACCCGAGACCCGCCAGCGCGAGGAGCGCCACGAAGGCGAGGTCGGGGGACCCGCCGTGGCCCGCGTCGAGAGGCGTCAGCACCGCCGCGTCGGGAAGCATGGGTGTCGTTTGGTCCGGCGAGGATTTACGACTTCGGTTCCACCGATCCCGCCGGTTCATCGGCGCGGGATTCCGTCGTTGAAACGTCGAATGCAGGCCTTTTCGAGTGAAATCAGGAGTTGTAAGCGCGCGAAACGGTTCGCCGAATCGAACTATACCGGCCGTTTATTCCCCGAAGCGGCGTGCGTAGAGAGGAAATGACGGGGAACCAAGGTAACTCGGACGGGTGGTCCAGACGGGCGGTACTCGGCGGCGCGGCCGCGGCGGTGACCGCGAGTGCGTTCGGAAGCCTCGCGGTGCGCGGGTCGGCGAGTCGGGACTCTCGAACCGGGCAGCAGGCCGGCGGCCCGACAGCGAAACGAGCGTTCCGGTTCGGCGGGCGCGAACAGGGCTGGTACGGCCGCGCCCCCGAGTCCATCGACAGGGAGGGCGTGGCGGGCATCGCGAATCCGACGCTCCGACTCGAACCCGGCGCGGTGTACGAGGTCACGTGGGAGAACCTCGACGGCCTGCCCCACAACTTCGCGTTCAGGGACGCCGACGAGAACTTCCTCCCGGTCATCTTGCCGGAGGGCGCCGACCCGCGGGGCACGGCCGCCGGGAACGCGACCACCACCGCCGACGCGGGGACGGCGACAGCGACTACCGGGACGGCCGGGGCGGCCGCGCTCCCGGAGAACGGAATCGAGCAGACCGAGATAATCCGCCAGCAGGGGGCCGACCAGACGTTCCGGTTCGTCGCCGTTCCGCAGATAGCCGACTACCTCTGCGTCGTGCATCCCGAGCGCATGGTCGGCGCGGTGCGGTTCGGCGACGAGACGACCGCGGCGGGTGGCGAAACGACTGCGGGAGGCGGCGAGACGACCACCGGGTCGGGATAGAACGACGGAAGGGAGAACGACGGAGAATCGAAGCGGAACTGCTCGACTGGCTCTCGACTCGCTCAGTCGAGCATCCGCGGGCGTTTGAGGTACTGCTTGATGCCGTCGGCCGCCCGGAACGCGAGCGCACCGACGGTCCCCGTGGGGTTGTAGCCGCTGTTGTGCGGGAACGCCGACGCGCCGGGGATGAACAGGTTCTCTGCGTCCCAGCACTGGAGGTAGCTGTTCACGACCGACACGTCCGGGTTCGGCCCCATGATGGCACCGCCGGTGTTGTGGGTGGACTGGTAGGGCCGGATGTCGTAGTCGCCGCCCTCGCCGATGACCGTGCTGCTGTAACTCATCTCGTCGGGGTCCATCGCCTCCATTATCTCGCGGCACTTCTCGCCGGTGTACTCCGCGAGTCGCCGGTCCTGCTCCTTCCAGTTGAACGTCATCCGGAGGAGCGGGTCGCCGTACTCGTCAGTGTACGTCGGGTCGAGGTCGAGGTAGTTGTCCACGTACGGGAGGACCGCGCCCTGCGCGGAGATGGACAGCGAACTGTTGAAGTAGTCGACGCTGGCCTGCTTGAACTCCGACCCCCAGTTTCGCTCGACGCCCGGCGGCACCGGGTTGTTGACGATGGGCCGGCGACCGGTCTGGGTGATGTATATCTCGCCGCCGTGGAGGAAGTCGAGTCCGGTGTGGTCGAAGTTGTCGCCGTTGAAGTCGTCGACTGTCGCGCCGAGCGCGCCCGCTCCCATGTAGAGGTTCCACTCCTCGTCGTCGAAGAATCCGGTCGCGCTCCCGCCGAAGTTCTGGTAACAGTAGTTCTTCCCGACGTTACCGCTGTCCTCGGGGTTCTCCGGGTCGTAGGGTTCGCCGATGTCCGACAGCAACAGGAGTCGGACGTTGTGGAGGACGTAGGCCGTGAGCGCGACGGTCTCGGCCGGTTGGATGTACTCCTCGCCCGTGACGGTGTCGACGTACTTCACGCCCGTCACCCGACCTCTCTTGGGGTCGTATATCAGCCTGCGGACCTCCGCCTGCGTCCGGAGTTCGAAGTTGCCGGTCTCCTTGGCGACCGGCAGGGCGGTGACGGTCGGGTCGGCCTTCGCGCCCCACTCGCAGCCGAACCGCTCGCAGAACCCGCAGTACTGACACGCCCCGCGCGAGACGCCGTCGGGGTTGGTGTACGCCTCCGAGAGGTTCGCCGACGGCGACATGAACGGGTGGTAGCCGAGGTCCGCCGCCGCGTCCATGAACCGCTCCAGCGGCGGCGTGGTCTTCATCGGCGGCGTCGGGTAGTCCTCCGCGCGCGGACCCTCGAAGGGGTTGCCTTGGTCCTGAATCTCGCCTTCGAGGTTGCCCGCGTTGCCCGAGATGCCACACAATTTCTCGAATTCGAGGTAGTAGGGCCGGAGTTCCTCGTAGGTGATGCCCCAGTCCTGCAGGAGCATGTTCTCGGGAATCTTGTCGCGGCCGTAGCGCTCGATGGTCTTCGACCGAATCTGGAAGTCGTAAGGTAGGAAGCGCCACGTCTGGCCGTTCCAGTGGACGCCCGCGCCGCCGACTCCCTTGCCGAGGAGGAACGACCCGAGTCGGCGCATCGGCAGGGCCTGCTCGTCGGGGGTGTTCCGGAACGTGATGGTCCCCTTCGAGAGGTCCTGCATCAACTCGTAGCGGAGCGCGTACCGCAGTTCGTTGTGCATCGTGAGGTAGTCCTGCGGACTCCGCTCCTCGCCGCGTTCGAGACTGACGACCTGCTTGCCGTCCTCCGCGAGTTCCTTGGCGACGATGCTCCCGGTCCAACCCGCGCCGACCGTCACCACGTCCACTGGGTCGAGTCGCTGAGCCATCAGTGTCCACCTCCTTCGCCGTCGGAGTCACCGGACCCGTCGTCGTGACCGTCGCCGGAGTCACCGCCGCCCCGTTCGTGGTGGCCCTCGTCGTCCTCGTCCGGGCCGTCGTCGAGTTCGTACCGCGGGCCGTGGCGGTGGCTCGACTGAGCGGCCTCCGAGGACTCGCTGCCGGACTCCACGCCGAGCGACTCCACGTCGTCCTCCACGTCGCGGGGCGGGATGCGAATGAACTCGCCGCGGTCGATGAGGTCCCGGTAGCTCCCGAGCGCGCCGGGCGAACCGGGGAACCGCTTCATGCGCCACCCGTCCATGTTCCGGTTGCCGTCGTACATCGGGTCGCAGTACATCCCCTCGATGGTGTTGAACCGGATGAGCCTGAAGAACTCCTCCGGTTGGATGGACCGGAACGTGTCGACCTCGTTGTCGTCGAGCGCCTGCAGCACCTCGTCTTTCTGCTCGTCCGAGAGGTCGAGGAAGCTCTTGCCGTACCGCTGGCTGGTGTACTCCTCTATCCACTCGAGGGCGTTCTCGTAGACCTCGGCGGGGGTGAGCCGCGACTGCCACCCCTGATTGGGCTTCGCTCCGTCGTAGCGGTTCACGAACGGCTTCTCCATGTACCAGTCGGCGGCGACGCCGTACTCGCTGTTGAGTTGCTCGTCGATGAAGTAGACGACGCCGAGTTCCACCGCGCCCGGACCCACCTCGTCGGACGGCATGATGCGCGCGGCCATCGCCTGTACCAGTCTGGCCTGCGGGATGTCGAAGAACTCCAAGCCCTCTTCGTCCACGCCCACGTCTCCGCCGGATTCCGACTGCGAAGGTCTCCGGTCGCCGTCTTCGCCCCTCGCCGTCTCGATGGCCTGCCCGGCGAGCATCATCGCGCCGCCGGCAAGCCCGCTGTTGCCCAGAAACGAGCGTCGGGTGAAGTCGAACCGCGGTTCCTCCTCGTCGTTCGGTTGTTCTGGCACGAAATTTCCCCCGGTCGGGGTGAGACAGAAGTCAGATTAATACCACGTGATTGTTGTCACCAATTCACACGTTACCGATTCGTTGTCACGACGGCGGACGTTTTCCTCGCGCTGTTTCCCGCGTGCAACTTCGAGTTGCGCGACCGGAATCTGGTATCTAATTCGACACAACGAGTCGTGAGTAAACGGGGAGACGCTCCCTCGCGGTCGATTTCCGCGGCGTCTCGTCGAGAGGTGTGAACGGTATGAACAGTTGGCGGCGTTTATTTCGGCGGGCGGGGTAGAGCGTGCGGAATGAAAGTGGCGAAATCAGGGCGTTCGAGAGTCGTACTGTGCGTACTTGGACTGATAGTCGCGTCCGGAAGTGCGGGGGCGGTCGCCGCACTGCCTGCAACGACTGCAGATGGGGCGACCGTCGGCGCGGCGAGCGACGACGCGGCCGGCGAGCGTGGCGCGGCGCTCGCACAGGCGGAGGACAACGCGTCTGGCAACGACAGTCGCAGGTCAATCCTGATACCGAGCGCCGCGGTGACCGTCGGCGACACCACCGTCGGGGTCGAGGAAGTCCTCCTCACGGTGAGACAGGGGACCGGGTCGGTGTTCGTCAAGACGCTCACGACCCAGAACCCCGAACAGGACGCGAGCGTCACGAACCTGCGCGTGGCCGTCGGCGAGCGGTTCCTCCAGCGACTCGGGAGCGGCGCTCCGGGATTCGGCGGCGCGCAGTACACCGTCTCGTTCGGTCGCTTCGCGGCCGGTCAGTTCGACTACCGCCTCGGAACCGCCATAATCAGGGGCTTCGTCGGGGCCGCGCCGCCCGCGGCGGGCGGGACCGACGAACCGACCGACCGGGGCCTCGACCGGAGCAGTTTCGTGGTCACGAACTTCTCGGCGCCCGAGCGCGTTCCGCTCGGAGAGGGGTACACCGTGAGCGCGCGCGTCACCAATCCGGGCCAGCAGAACGGCACCGAAATCGTGCGGTACGAGTTCGGCGACGTGACGCTCGGCAGGCAAGTCGTCCAACTCGCGCCGAACGCCTCGACGAACGTGACGTTCCAGGTCGCACCGGTCCCGCTTCCGGACTCGACGGGGACCTACACCCACTCGGTGCAGGCGTTCGACAGCAACGCGACCGCCCAGATTCGACTCGTCGCGGGCAACGAGTCCGCCGGAAACGGGTCCGCCGCGGACTCGACCCGGCCGCCGGTCGGCGCGTGACGAAACAGCGGAAACGCCGGTGTGGCCCGAGGCGCGCCGGACGCTTCGCAATCTCAGGCGAGTCGGGGGTCAGGGGCCTCGACTTCGGCGTCGCACCGCGGACAACGGTAGCCGTCGCTCTCCTCGGAGACGAACGTCCGAGTCAGGCCGACGTACCAGCAGTTCGGACACCGCCGAATCGGGAGGCGAATCACGCCCGGAGAGACGGGACGGACGGGTAAAAGCGGGTCGCCCGGGGGACGGCGCGGGAGTCCCGCGCGACTCGTCGCGCGGCGCGAAACAGCGGAAATCCCGGTGTGACGCGACCGACGAATCGCGTGCCGGCACCGGTCCGGACGGCGGAACCGTCGGCGTGACGAGAAATTGAGTTCTCGGAGCAGTGAGACGGCGGAATTTCGAGGTGACGGGGCGGCAGAGGTCCCCAGTGGCGAAACAGCGGAAAGCGCGGGGTGACGAACGGCGGAGCCTCCAGTCGACCGGACAGCGGAAACGACGGGGTGACGGACGAGCGGAGCAGTGGACGCGGAGAGGAGCGAGGTGAATCGGGCGGCGTGACCGAGGAGAACATACAGAGTCACTTGAAAGGTGTGTAGATATTTCTTTTCCGTGACTATAACCACGCCTTCGGATAGCGGTCGCGTCGCTGACTGGCGCGACGGCCGACCGTACGTCTGACCGACTTCACGGCCTCCCACACTACCTGACTGGCCTCCGCTCCCGCCCGACCCCCGAAGCGCGAGACTGATTACCCTCTGGCCCCCACAACCGTCGATGACGGTTCGACGGAAGGACGGCGTCCACATCTCGGCGGGCCGGACGTACGTCGCCGACGCGTCGAGCGCGGTCGGAGACGTGAACATCGTGAGCCACGCCCACGCCGACCACACGTTCCGGCGGACTCCGGAAACGGTGGTCTGTTCGGCCGCGACCGCCGCGCTAGTCGAGGCCCGGACCGGCGCGACGGTGCCGGAGTTCCGCGAAGGGACCGACGAGGTGACGCTGCTCCCGTCGGGTCATGTCGTCGGGTCGCGGGCCGCGCTGGTCGAAGACGACGGGACCGCCCGCCCCGACGGGGCCGCCCGGCGCTACCTCTACACCGGCGACTTCTCGGTCCGCGACCGACTCTACTTGGAGGGGTTCGAACCGGTGGACGCCGACGTGCTGGTGATGGAGACCACGTACGGCGACCCGAACTACCGGTTCCCGCCGGAGGACGAGTTACAGGCCCGGATTCGGGACTGGCTTGCCGACAACCCCGACCGGCCGCTGGTCCTGTTCGGCTACTCGCTGGGTCGCGCCCAGAAACTCCAGCGCCTCGCCCGGCAGGCGACCAACCGACCGGTCGCGGTCCACGACGCGGTGGCGACCGTCAACGACGCCATCGAGGCGGCCACCGACCTCTCGTTCCCGGCCGAGTCGCTGGCGGAGCGAGAGCGCGACGGACTCGCGGGCGACGAGATTCTGGTCGTGCCGACCAACCTCGCGCGGAGCGATTGGGTCGCCGACCTCGCGGAACGCCACGGCGCTCTGAAGGCCGGGTTCTCCGGGTGGGCCGTCGACGAGTCGTTCCGCTACCGCGGCGGGTACGACGCCACCTTCCCGCTGACCGACCACTGCGACTTCGACGAACTGGTCGCGACCGTCGAGGCGGTGGACCCCGAAGCGGTCTACACGCACCACGGCTACGACGAGGCGTTCGCCGACCACCTCGCGACCCACCACGGCTACGACGCCCGGCCGCTGCTCGGCGACCAGACGCGATTGGACGACTTCTGAGTGGGTAGCTGGGCCGAAACCGGCAGGAACCGCCGCCCGCGACAATACTTACCCGCGAAGAGGTCGAACACGCTTCGTATGCCTAAAGTCGCAATCGTCGGCGGCGGACCCGCCGGACTCAGCGCCGGACTGTTCACCGCGAAAAACGACCTCGACACGGTCGTGTTCGACACCGACGAGACGTGGATGCACAAGGCTCACGTGTACAACTACCTCGGCATCGACGAGATACGCGGTAGCGAGTTCATGGAGGACGCGCGCGAACAGGTCGAGAACTTCGACGCCGACCTCCGCGTCGGCGAGGAGGTCACGGACGTAGAGAACGCCGGAGACGCGTTCATCCTCACCACCGACGACGACGAGTACGACGCGAAGTACGTCGTCTTCGCGACCGGAACCGACACCGAACTCCCCGAGCAGTTGGGTTGCGAGACGACCGACGACGGTCTGGTGGACGTGGACCTCAACATGCGGACCAGCGTCGAGAACGCCTACGCGGTCGGGTCGATGATACGCGACCAGAAGTGGGAGGCCGTCATCTCCGCAGGCGACGGCGGCGCGGCCGCGCTTCAGATAATGAGCGAGGAGGCGGGCGAACCGGTCCACGACTTCGACGTACCGGACGAGGAGTAGCCGAAACGCGAGCCGATTTTCTACACGTCCTGCCCGTAGAGCGGCGGGTCGCTCGCGGTGTCCACGACTACCAGCGGTTCGGTTTCGTCGGCCAGCATCTCCTCGAAGGACTCTCGTTCGCCACGCTCCTCGGCCGACGCCACCATCTTGCGACGGTGGACCTCGCGCGCGGCATCGGCGACCGTCTCGGACAGCGAGAGTTCCCCGCGGAGCGTCTCCCAGATGCCGTCGCCGTAGAGGTAGTACGCCTCCTCGTCGCGCCATCCGTAGTTGTGCTGGGAGGAGTACTCGTACTCGTCGCCGGTACCGCGCGAGATAGCGTCCTGCACGTCGGCGAGCGCTCGGTCGAGGTCCGTCTCGTCCACGCCGCGTTCGTCGGCGACGGCCGCTATTCGGTCGCTCGAGAACGGGTGCTGAACGTCGGTCATGAGTGTCCCCCGTTCTACGGCGACGGGGTTTAGAGAACTACTGGCAGGACTCACTCGGACTCGCCGTCGGCGGTCATCCGGTCGGCGAGCGACCGCGAGACCCCGGCGAGGTACGCCCCGCCCCAGACCGCGACCACGAACGCACCCAGACAATCGAACACGAGGTCGGTCATCGTGTTGGCGAGACCGTGCTGGGCGAGAATGCTCTCCATCCCGGTCTGGGACGCGAACCCGTCGATACCGAACTCCAGCAGTTCCCAGAGAACGCCGAACGCCATCGTGAATATCAGGATGAACGCGGCGACGAACTTCCGGGGGAAGTAGACCTCGGCGTCGTGAACGTCGAAGGCCCGGACCGTCGCGTACCCCACGGCGGCGACCAGCGAGGACGAGAGGGTGTGTGTGAGGTTGTCCCAGAGTCCGATGGCGTCGTAGAGACCGAACGACCCGATGGCGTGGAGGAACACCGGAACGACAATCCAGAGCGTCAGGCCCGTGTCGATTGGCAGTCCGTAATCGTGTTCGAGCAGACCGGGGAGTCCCGTCACCGCGAGGGCGACGCCGGCGTTGACCACGACGCCGACGCTCCGCTGGACGAGTCCCACGATGAGGACGGCGGCGAGTGCGAGTTGCAACCCCCGGACGACCTGCCGCTGGCGTCGTTCGGACAGTCCGAATCGGCCGCGGAGGTCAGTTCCACCGACGTTCCGGTTCCCGTCGTCGGCCCGAGACGGCCCGCTCCGCGGCGAGCGCGGCGACGGGCGCTGGCGCGAGTCATCGGTCCGAAACCCGAGTCGTTCGCGGTCCACTCGGCGCAAGTACACGGCGAAAGCGACGCCGGCGACGACGCCGATTCCCGTCGCGGCGGCCAGCGACCACATCACGCTGTAGAGACCCCGCAGGTTCTGCGTGTCGAACGCCAAGTCGGCGACCCATCGGACCACCGCCCACGTGCCCGCAGCGGCCATCGTCGCGGTGACGACGAAGACGACGGCGAATCCGGGGGACATCTCGACCGCGGTGAAGGCGTCGAACTCGACCGCGACTGCCAGCGCGAGCGCCGGGACGACCAGATACGTCGCAATCGACCGCGGGAGGAAGAGGTCGAGCGACTGGAGCGCGTAGGGGACCGCGAGGAACGCGACCACCTCCCACGGCAGCGCCGCCGACCATCGGCGGTACGCGACCGCCGGTATCGCCGCGACCACGACGGCGGCGAGGCCGAGTCCCGTCCAGAGGTAGTCGCCACTGATTGCACTGATTGCCGCGGCCGCGGCGATGGCGAGCATCGCGGCCCACGCGAGCACAGCGTTCCGTCGCCGACCGGGGAAATCGCCGGTGGAAACGTCGTCGGACACGAAGTCCGGTACGTCGGGTGGGCCTAAAAGGGTAAAGCCACCTCCAACTCGGCCGGCGATACGCACGAACGTCGGACGAACAAAACGGTCCGAACGAAGTGAGAACGGTTCAGAAAGCCCGGCACCGAGCGAGAAAATCCCGCATTGACTGGGGTTGCAACCGTTCGAATTCGCGGAACGCGTTTCAACCGAGTTACCGGTTGATAGGGAAGGATTCCGAAGATGTGGGTGAAGACAAATGGCAACCCAAAATTCGACGTTCGCCGAGACCACCGAAATGTGCGAGGAATGTGAAGAGTCGACACCCCACGACGTGACCATCGAAATCCAGACCGAGAGCAAGAAGAAGGAGAACACCGAGTTCTCGCGGGAACCCTACCGCGTCACCGAGTGCATGAAGTGTGGCGAGACGACGGCCAAGCGGATGAACGACGCCTGACCGACGGACCTCGACGACCGACGCGCGCCGACGTACTGTACCGAAACAACCGGACTCGTTTTCTCTCGACCGAACGCGCGCGGACGGGATTGAGTATATCGGAATAGAGTTTACACGCTGCCCTCGAACGCCTCGGCCAGTTCCGACCGCATGAACTCCCGCCGAACTTTCCGCGAACGCTCCTCGGAGAGGTAGTTCGAGAGGACGACGCGCGGGTCGTCGCTCCCCTGCTCGGCGGCGATGTCTTCCAACCCCTCCAGCACCGCTTCGAGGACGGAGGTGTACGTGTCGTACCAGTAGCGCCGACAGAGCTGTGGACTCGGGCGCTCGCCGTCGATTCTCTCGGGCAGGTCCGCGCGCTCGGCCAACTCTCGAAACCACGACCAGACGGTTTCGCGGGTCGCGTGGGGGTCCGCGCCCCGGGAGGAGGGAAAGAGGTAACCCGACCACTCCTCGCGAGCGGCGAGTTCGTCGAGTCTGGCGTCGAGCGCGTCGAGACCGTAGACGAGGTTTACCTCGCCCGGCCCGTTCTTGCGCTCGGCGAAGGTGACGTAGGGGGCCTCGTCCTCGCCCACGTCCCGGACGAACTGGGAGACGTGGAGGCTGGCGACCTCGTTCGCCCGGAGTCCCCACGCCGCGAGCGCGACGACCAGCAGACGCTCGCGAGGGGAGTCGGCCGCGCGCACGAGAGCGCGCACGTGAGAGTGAGAGAGCGGAGAGGGGTCCGACGACTCGACCTGCCACTTGAACTCGTCGTAGAGACCAGTCGCCGGGTTCACCGCGGCGAGTCGGCGGCCGACGAGGTGCTGGTACCACCCGTCGACGACGCTCCGGACGCGGGCCTTCGTTCTGGCGCTGTACTCCCGGGCGTTTATCCAGTCGAAGGCGGCGTAACAGGCGTGAACTGCCTCGTGAGTCGGGGTTTCCGAATCGCGGGCGACCGGCGAGAGCAGGTCGCCGGTGTCGTTCGCTTCGCGGTAGGCGAGGACGTAGGCGTTCAACCGCCTGCGCTTGGCCTCTATCGTCGATTCGCGGAGCGAGTGGCGACGACGACGCCGGTCGAGAAACGTCTCCAGCGCATCGCGCGTCTCGTCGTGGTCGGTCGCCCAGTCGTAGCCCTCGTCACCGCCGAGTCCGAGGTCCTCGCGCCAGAAATCGCCGAACGAGCGGCCGTGGTGGCGGCGGAGGGCCGCGAGGAAGGCCCGGAGTCCCTCCTCGCGGAACCAGCGGTGGGTCGGCCGGTCGGTCTCGGGGTCCCGACCCTCCGCACGGAGTCGCGGGGCGACGATTTCCCAGTAGAGGTCCCGGAAGTCGTCGAGCGAGCAGGTCGTCCAGCGCACGTCCGCGAACGGGTCGTCGGCCGATTCGGTCACGCTTTCCCACCTCTCGCCGACGCGTCATCGGTCGGACGGCGACCGTCGCGCCGAATCCGGGGGACAAGCCCGTGCGACGAGCGGAACCGCGATTTCAAGACCACCATACACGCCCTTCTCGGCAGTTCTTTCTTATTACTTATGGTTCCGTGGAGATAACGGTCCGCTGTGGACTGTTGTCCCCACGGCGAATCGGCGGTTGTTCGAGCCATAGCAGATAAACTGTATTACGATATAGGGAATTGGCTAAAGACCGAACCTCGCCAGCACCGTTCCGGCGCTTGATTACTCGCCGGTTTAGGGCCAGAGAGTGCCCTCCGGGCTAGTCGCGTGCGGAAAAAGAGGTAGGAGTCGAAGTGCGAGACCCCGCCTCGACTCACACCAGCGTCTGCGGGCGGTCGCCGAGGTAGTCGAAGACGGCCCCGAGCGTGAACCCGTACGAGAAGTGCGCGCCGAGGGTCAGCGCCAAGTAGAGCACCATCGCCAGTCCGGTGTACCCCTCGTAGAAGGCGGGCGCGAACCCCGTCCACAGAACGAATCCGAACGGGACGCCCTTCGTAGCGTACTTGTCGCCCGGCAGGTACGCTCCGATGGAGGCGAACAGGAGCGGCCACATCACCATCCCGGTCAACAGGAACAGGACGTAGCCGACCGCGGTCGGACTCAGCGGCAGGACGGCGTTGAACCCCGTCAGTTCGGCCAGCGTTCCGAAGCTCTCTATCTGAAACGCGTTCAGCGACGCGGCGATGAGGAGACCGATGGTCAACGCGCCGGTTCCCACCAGTCCGCCGACCGCACCGATGAAGCCGTCGACGACGATTCCCCACAAGTGGTCGAAGTCCGGTTCCGTCCCCTCGGTTACGTCTTCGGTCAGTTCGGTCGTGAACTCTGATTCGTCCCCACTCATGTGATACGATACCATTCGACAATGCAAAAGCGTTCCCGTTACATCACGAAAGTTTGTGGGAAACCGATAAGTGCATGAAGATTGTTGTCACGTAGCATGAACCCGTCGGTCGGAGAGTTGTTCCTCCCCGCCGGAGTGTTCGGACCGCTCCAGTCTGGAATCGTACCGAAGGGGACGCGGGTAGAGGTGTTCCGTCAGATATTCACGGTGTTTCTGGTGTTGGGGACGCTCGTGGGCGTCGTCGTCGTCGGCTACATGGTGTACAACGCCTACAAGTACCGGGACGACGATGTGCCGGCGGGCGACGCGCGGGGCGACGACGCGCCGAGGGTCGGCGAACTCCCGTCGGGCGGCGGCGGGGGTCGGAAACTGTTCCTCTCGTTCGGACTGAGTACGATAATCGTGGTGTCGCTCATCGCGTGGACCTACGGAACCCTGTTGTACGTCGAGAAGAATCCGCCGGGTGACGGCGAGGAAGACGTGGAAATCGAAGTCGTCGGCTTCCGGTTCGGATGGGAGTTCGTCTACCCGAACGGACACACGTCCAACACCCTGCGCGTGCCCGAAGGGCAGACGATTCACCTCAGCGTGACCTCCGAGGACGTGTTTCACACGTTCGGCGTGCCGGAGTTACGGGTGAAGACCGACGCCATTCCGGGGCAGACGACGGACACGTGGTTCCTCGCGAACGAGACGGGGAGCTACGAGGCCCGATGCTTCGAGTTGTGCGGCGCCGGCCACTCGTACATGACCGCTGAGGTCGTGGTGATGGAACCCGACGAGTACCGGTCGTGGTACGAGAACGCGTCGAGTTCGAATAGCTCCGCGCTCGACGCACCGCCGGAAGCGCCGAACGCGGCGGGCGCGCCGAACGTGCGGAGGGCAGTCGCATGAGCGCCCCGACCGACGACGCGGACACCGAACCGGACGGAGGGTACGCCGACGCGACCCACGGGGCAGACCACCACCACGACCTGCCGGACCCGGCCAGCGTCAAGCGGTGGCTGGTCACGACCAACCACAAGGACATCGGCGTCCTCTACACCGTCACCGCGCTCTTCTTCCTCGTGTTCGGGGGCGTGATGGCCCTGCTGATTCGCGCCCAGATGTGGACGCCCGGCGCGACGCTCCTCGAACCGCTCCAGTACAATCAGGCCGTCTCGGCCCACGGTCTCATCATGGTGTTCTGGTTCCTCTCGCCGTTCGCGTTCGGGTTCGCGAACTACGTCGTCCCGCTTCAGATCGGCGCGAAGGACCTCGCGTTCCCGCGACTCAACGCGCTGTCGTACTGGCTCTACCTCTTCTCGGGGATTCTGCTCGGAGTGTCGTTCTTCCAAGGCGGCACCTTCGCGGGCGGGTGGACGATGTACGCGCCGCTCAACCTCCCGGTGTACACGCCGAACATCGGCGCGAGCACCGCGGTGCTGGCGCTCGTGATGTTCACCGCGTCGGTGACGGTCGGGTCGGTGAACTTCCTGACGACGATGCACCGGATGCGCGCCGAGGGACTGACGCTCCGGCGCATGCCGCTGTTCACGTGGACAATCCTCCTGACGACGTGGATGATGCTGTTCGCGTTCGCCGCCCTGCTGGCGGCGCTGATGATTCTCTCGGCCGACCGCCTGTTCGGCACCCAGTACTTCGCGGCGACCGGTCACGCCGGGTCGCTGCTCTGGGCGCACCTGTTCTGGTTCTTCGGCCACCCCGAGGTGTACATCGTCTTCTTCCCGGCGCTCGGCGTGATGGCCGAGTGCTTCCAGACGTTCACCGGAAAGCGCCTCGTCGGCCGGAAGTGGTTCATCGCGGCGATGGTGCTGGTCGCGCTCCAGAGCTTCCTCGTCTGGATGCACCACATGTTCCTGACGAGCATCAACCTCCAGATAAAGACGCTGTTCATGGCGACCACCATCGGCATCTCGCTGCCCTTCGACCTGATGGTGTTCGCGCTCATCTACACCCTCGTCAAGGGGAAAGTGCGCTTCACGACGCCGTTCCTCTTCTCGTTCGGCGCGCTGGTGCTGTTCATCCTCGGGGGCATCACGGGCGTCTTCCTCGGGGCGGTCGTCTTGGACTACGAGTTCCGGGGCACCTACTGGGTCGTCGCGCACTTCCACTACGTGATGGTCGGCGGCGTGACCGCGCTGGTGGGCGGTCTCTACTACTGGTACCCGAAGATGACGGGCAAGATGTACGACGAGTTCCTCGGGAAGGTCCACTTCGCGCTCTACTTCGTCGGGTTCAACCTGCTCTACTTCCCGATGTTCGTCGCGTGGGAGACCCCGCGCCGGGACTTCGTCTACCCCGAGGCGTTCGTCGGGTGGCACCGACTCGCCACCGTCGGCGGGTTCCTCCTGGGCGCGTCGTTCCTCGTGATGTTCTACAACCTGAGTCGGAGCCTCTGGACCGGCGAGGACGCCGACGACAACCCGTGGCAGTACTCGACCACGACCGAGTGGGCGATACCCTCGCCGCCGCCCCTCGAGAACTTCCCCGGCAAGCCCTCCTTCTCCAGCGGGTCGCTGGAGTTCCGGCGGGGTCCCGGTCGGGCCGCGGACGGGGGCGAAGTAGAGGCCGACGGCGGCACCGGTGCGGTGCAGGTCCGGGAGGACGACGAACCCGAGAGCCACGCGAGCGTCTGGCCGTTCGCGGTCGGCGTCGCGTCGTTCGTCCTCCTGCTCGGCCTGTCGGGCCTCCAGCAGGGAAGCTACCCCGCGGGAGTCGAAGGCGGGTTCTACGTCGCGCTGACCGCGGGCGGCCTGCTCGGCGGCCTCGCCGCGCTGGTCCGGATGGCGAACGAGACGTTCCACGCGCCGACCGGTCCGTTCGGCGAGAGTTGGCCGTTCGAGGCCATCGAGAACACGAAACTCGGCGTCTGGATATTCCTCGCGAGCGACGTGGTGCTGTTCGGCGCGTTCGTCGGTTCGTACGCCTTCATCCGGGTCGCCGAGGGGTGGACGAACTGGCACCACCTGATTCCTGAGGCCCACGTCCCGCTGCCGGGACTCATCAACACCTACATCCTGCTCACGAGCAGTTTCACGGTCGTCCTCGCGCTCGTGGCCGCCGAGAAGAGGAGTCGCTGGGGGCTGGTCGGGTCGCTCGCGACGACGTTCGTCCTCGGGGTCGCGTTCCTCGTGAACAAGGCCTTGGAGTGGCTCCACCTGTTCCACGTCCACACCGAGGCGTTCCCCCACGGGTGGGACATCGGGACGAACGTCGCCTCCTCGACGTTCTACCTGACCACGGGTCTCCACGGCCTCCACGTCGTCGCGGGACTGGTGGTGACGCTGTATCTCCTCGTACGCGCGTGGAACGGGGCGTACCTCGACGGCGACGACGAACCGGTGGAGTACTTCGGACTGTACTGGCACTTCGTGGACATCGTGTGGCTGTTCCTGTTCCCGCTGTTCTACATCCTGTGACGACCGAAACCGCCTGACAAAATCACCGACAAAACTATGACCCGACTCAAACTGTACACCGCGATTTACGTCGTGTTGTTCGTCTTCGCGACCGCGCAGGTCGTGGTCGAGCAGTCGAGCGGACTGGCCTACTGGACTGCCTTCTGGATAATCATCGGCCTCTCGTTCGTGAAGGCGCTGATGGTCGCGTGGTACTACCAGCACCTCAAGTGGGAACCCCGCTCGGTGACGTTCACGATGTTCGTCGGCCTGCTCGCGGCGCTCGCGCTGACGACGGCCGCGGCGTACTCGATACTCTGAGTACCCTCCGCAGGCTGTCAGTTCCGTAGCGTTAACCCGCCGGTCGTCGTGGAACCGAACATGGGTCGGGGACCGCGAACGCGACGCAGGTTCGTGAAACGGGCCGCCGCGGGACTCCTCGGAGTCGAGGGCCTGCGACGAGACGCACCGACGGAGACCCGCCGCGAACTCACCGTCGAGAGCGACGGCGGCGGGGTCGCCGTCTACGAATTCACAGTCAGCGGGTCGCTGTCGAAGACCGAAAACTCCCGGACCGACACGGTAGACGGGACGCGCGGATACGGGTGGGTCGGGCCCGAGCGCGGGACGGACACCTTCGAGTACACCGGCGAGTTGACGGCGCTCAGTCTGAACGGCCCGGCGAGCATCGCGCGGGACGGCGAGGACATCGCTGACGACGACTACCCGCCGCTCCCCGACGCCGTCACCGCCGACGACATCCCCGGCGGTCCGGGGTCGGACGTGCTGGAAATCAGGAGCGACGGCGGCGGCGTGGCCGCCTACGAGTTCACCGCGGACGACTGGGTCGGGAAACTGACCTCTTCGGAGGAGGAGCGCGTGGCGGGCACGTCCGCCTACGGCCACGTCGGCCCGAAACGAGGGGCCGACGCCTACGAGTTCAGCACGGAGATGGTCGAGTTCAGCGTCACGGGCCCCGCGTCGGTGTACCTGAACAACGGGAAGATAACGCCATCAGAGTAGCGACTGTAACGGAGCGCGCGGCGGCACCTGCGGCGCGCGACCGGAATATTTCGCGCGATTTCGGAGTGTCACAACGATTTTGTGTCGGTGGCGTAATCGTTCGGCCATGCCCTCCTCTCGACGCCGGTTCCTCGCCGGACTCGCCGCGGGGTGCACCGGAACCGTCGGCGGGTGCGCCGAACTCCGATACTCTGAGTCGGCGTTCTCGCCCGGAACCGCCGAGACGACCGAGTGGCGATATCCCGACTACGACCGGTACTCGACCGCGTACAGTCGGGACGCCGCCGCTCCCCGAAACGGCGTCTCGAAGCGCTGGAGCGCGACGATTCCGTGGCCGAGGGGCCGACCGGTCGTCGCCGACGGCCGCGTCTTCGCGTCCACGATGGAGAACCTCGTCGCGCTGGACCTCGACTCCGGCGAGAAACTCTGGTCGTTTTCGGCGTCCGACCACTCGTGGACCGCGCCGCCGACCGTCCGCGACGGGACCGTCTACGTCGGCGCGGGCGACGAGCGCGGCCTCTGGGCACTCGACGCAGCGACCGGCAAGGCCGAGTGGTCGGTCGAAACCCGCGGTCCGGTGAAAGCCGCAGTCCTCCCGAGTCACACGGGAGACCGCCTCTACGCCGGAGACGCGACCGGACGCGTCTGCGTCCTCGGACTCGACGGGTCGGTAGCGAAGACCCGCAACGTGCTGGGACCGGTCGCGTCGCTCTGCGCGGGACGCTCTACCGTCGTCGTCGGCACGAAGGGCGGCCACGTCTACGAGTTCTACCAAGACGGCGAAGCGTTCTACCCGCTGTGGGGACGCCGCGTCGCGGGCGGCGTGCAGGACGTCGCGGTCGTGGACGGCGGGTCGGTCGTCGTCTCGGTGTTCGGCGATTACGTCTACAAGCTCAGGAACGGCGCGCACGCCGGGTCGAACCGCTGGCGCGCCGAATTCACCGCGAACGATTTCGTGGCCGCGAAGACCGACGTAGTCGGGACCAACCTCTCGACGCTCACCTCGTTGAACGCCAGCGACGGCGACCCTCGCTGGTCCCGGTCCGGAAAATACGTCGCCGGTCCCGCGGCGGCGGGCGACCGATTCTACGTCGGCGGGGAGTACGACGGCGACTCGAACGGCGGCTATCTGGCCGCGTATCCCCTCGGTAAGGGCGGTAAACTCCTCGGCGGTGAACCGGAGCGAGCGTGGAAGCGCGAACTCCCCGGAACGCCGGTCGGCGGCCTCACGGTCGCCGACGGCGCGCTCCTGACGGTCACGAAGCGACAGGACGGCGACGACAACTTGTACGTCTTCGACCCGGCGTAGGCGTCCGGCCCGCGTCCGCGCAAATCTTGAAATGCCGCGGCGTGTTGGGTGTGAGTCGATGAGCGAGACGGACCGCGGGACGATTACGAGTCGCGAAGCCGGCGGCGCGAGACGGTGGTTCCTCTTGACCGGCCGCAGGACGGCAGTGACGGTCGTGCTGCTCGCCGTCGTCGCCGTTCCGTTCGTCGCGGCCGGTCTCCTCGACCTCGCCACGGTGACGACGCCGAGTCGGGTTCTCTGGTTCCTCAACGGCACGGTCAACGGGCTACTGACGCTCGTTCCGATATCGGTGGGGGTCAACCAGATCGTCCTCTCGCACGAGTTCGGGTCGATAGAGGACCTCTACGAGCGCCGGCGAGCGGTCGTCGAGTTCCGGGAGCGCGTCGAGCGCCGGACGGAGACGGAGGTCAGTTCACCGCGGGCCGCCGAGTTCTTCCGGACGCTCCTCGACGCCGTGGCGGAGACGGGGAGAGCGTTCCGAAACGAGTGGGAGTCCGACGGCGAGGTTCCCGACGAAGTCGAAGCGTACGTCCGTTCGGTGGTCGCGGAGGCCGAGCGGACGAGCGACGAGTTGACCGAAGACGGAGACACCATGCTCAAAACGCTGTTGACGGTACTCGCGTACGACGATTCCGTGCAGTTCTACGAGACGCGGCGCGTGAGAGACGAGTTCGGCGCGGAGCTCCGGGACGAGACGTCCGCGAAACTGTACCGGGTAGAGGAACTGTTCACCGAAATCGACGCGGGCCGGCAGTACCTCAAGACGGTGGTGGTCGAGCGGCAACTGGCCCGGTTGTCACGGCTCCTCATTTACACCGGTATCCCGTCGATAGCGGTGGCCGCGGTCGGCATCTTCACGTACCGGGACGTCGCGTGGCTGACGCTCTCGAAGCCAGTGCTGGTCGGGGTCGCCGCGGCGATAGTCGTCACCTCGCTGGTACCGCTCGCGGTCCTCGCGGCGTACATCCTCCGAGTGGCGACCATCGCGCGCCGGACCGCCGCGTTCGGACCGTTCGTCGAAGCGTCGAAGTTCGAGTCGGACGGCAACGCGCGTCGGTGACGAGACGCGGTCCGGAACCGACGCTCACCCCGGAACCTGCATCATCGACACCGCGAGGTACGTCAGGAAGAAGAAGGCGTAGACCGCCACGAGACCGGCGACGACCTTCAGGTGGTAGACGAACAGGTCCTCGCGCTCCGCTTCGAGGGCGTCGTCGTAGGCCTCGCGCTGGCCGTCGGTGCAGTCCCCGCCGTGAAAATCGCCGACGTGGAGCGCACGCAGACGCTCGGTCCGGAACGGGCGCTGGCAGTGCGGGCACCGGACGGGCGTCTCGCCGTCGGGGACGCGCACGTCCGACTCCGGAACGGTCGCGGTCATCCCCGGCGTCACCCCGCGAGGACGAGTTTCGCCGCGACGACCGCGACGAACAGCGACCCGAACACCCACGCGCTCAGGAGCGCGGCCTGCGCGCTCTGAAGACCCCGGAAGCGCGCGGAACTGTACGTCCCCCAGACGAGGAATCCGAGGAGGAGCGCGCCGAACGCGGCGGCGAGCGCGACCCAGTCGCCGACCGCGGCGGCGAACGCCGGGTCGCTGACCAGCAGGACCGCGCCGCCGGCGACGACCAGCACCAGCAGGAAGAACCCCGCCGCCCACGCCGCGACCGGTTCCTCGGCGTCGTCCGACCGCCTCCGACCGCGTCCGTCCTCGGCGGGCGCGGGGTCGTAGCTCCGCCAGTCCTCCGTCCGGGCCACGAGCGCCCAGACCGCGAGCAGGAGCGCCCCGGTCACGAACGCGCTCGCCAGATAGGCTGTTTCGGCCATCATTGTCGGCTCGTACGTTCTTGTTAGACAGTATCAAGCATAAAAGTTGACTCCGGGTGTGACTCCGGCACCGACACCATGACAATTGACAACATAGTTCAGTCAGTTTTAATAGATAACCGATAATAGCAAGCATTACTTCGGCCGCCCAGACGACTGGGCGCGCGAGGTGATTCACCCATGGTCTGTCCACCACTCCGGGCACGCGTTTTCGGTAGCGACGCCGAAAACGTGGGCTCCGGCGCCCCGGCGCTCGACGGCTTCGCCGGGAAGACTCCGGCGATGCGCGAGCGCGCCGGGAAGGTGGGCGACGTGGGCGAGATTACCTATCGCCTCGAACGGACCACCCCGACCGCGTAAGGCGTTCCGGACGCGACCCCCGAGGAATCGGCCTCCGAGGTCGCGCCGACCGAAACGCCGGGTCGGCTCGCTTCCTCTCGACGCTACGACTCGGAAGCGAGCGCCGTGCGTCGGGAGCGTGGTCCGTTCGGCCACGTCCTTCTCCGGCGCACCGACTCGGTAGCCCGGCACGTCTCCGCGCGTCGGCACCCGACTCGGAGAGACATCTCCGCCCAGAGCCGTCCGTCTCGCGTCCGCGGGGCGGACCGCGCCCCGAATCGGGACCGCCGGCCGAACCGCTCCGACCGCAGAACGCGCGACGCTCACCGCGATTGCGCGACCGCACGAACGACCGCACAGCAGACGACCACACCGACCACGACCACACGACAATGAACGCACTCGTCATCGACGCGACAGCAGACCTCGAAGTTCACGTCCCGCGCGGCGGCGACGGCACCCTGCAGGACGGCATCGCGACCGTCCTCGACCGCAACGCCGCGGTCGACCGCACCGAAGTCGTCGACATCTCGGGCGTCACCCCGACGCTCAACGACCTCCGCGTGGACGCCTCGGTTCGACTCCGAGTCCACGTCGAGGAGACCGTGGACGACGAACGCGACGCCGTCCGCGAGGCGGTCGCCGACCAGTTCGGCGTCCGCGCGGTCTCGGCCGTCGAGACCGACCGCTCGGCGTAGCGCGGAGTCCAACGGAGAGAGCGACGAAGCGACACGCACCGTTCACGACCGACACTCACCCGACTCAGACCGATGCGATACACGAACTACACGGCGAAACTGCCGACGAGAACGACCCTCCGGACGACGGCGACTCGAACCCGCGACGCCGCGGGCGACTACGCCGCCCGCGCGGTGGTCGCGGGCGCAGCGATAGCGACCTTCGCCGCGGGCGCGACGGCCGCCACTGTCGCGCTCGCGGTCCTGTTGGGTAGCCTGCCCGCGAACCCCCTCGCCCTGCTCGCGGCCGCCGCGGCGGTCGTCGCCGCGGCCCGTACGCTCCCCCTGCTGGCGCTGTACGCGGCCCGCCGCGCCGCCCTGACGCTCGACCGACTGGCGTAAACCGGTCCTCGCTGACCCATCCGAAATCGAACTCGGGCCGTCTCCCATTTCGGGCGCTAACCGCTCGCGTCGTCTCCGTTTCGCCGACGCCGCCGCTCGCGTATGGACCGTTTCGCGGAACGGACGACCGTATAGGCAGTGCCAAACCCGCCGAAGGTGGCGCTTACGGCGGATAAGGGAGGCCATAACAATGGAAACGTGGTCCAGAGAACCCGATGGCATGGACCTGCTCAAGGATATCACGAGCGAACTACGAGGCGGCGACGAGCGCACGAACGACGACCACTCCGGACCCGCCGACGGCGCTTCCGGCGACACCCGACCCGTGAAGCGGTCGACCACCGCGACGGACGACTCCCCCTCCGACGGCGAATCGGGTGACGAGACAGACGCGAGCGCATCCGCGGGCCCCGACGAACATCTCTGCTCGTTCTGCGAGACCGAGTTCGACGCCAGCAGAGACGTCTGCCCCGAATGCGACGCTGAAATCGTCCTCCGAGGAGCGAGATAGCGTCTATTGGCGAACTCACAGAAACACCGCGTTACACAGTTTCTCAGGCCCGACTTATCGCACAACGTAGGTACACTTTTACACAAGGCGGTGTCGTGAATCGGTCCAATGAATCGTCGGAGGTTCTTACGAGCCAGTTCGGTAGCGGGAATTGCGGGGATTGCAGGCTGCGCCGCCCCGACGGACTCCCAGCGACAGCGCAGTAGCGGCGACCAGCGCGACGCACCCCCGTCAACGACCCCCACCGCGACCGAGACCACCCCCGAGGAGATGGCCCAGTCCAACGTCGAACCGGTCGACGTTCGCGGTGCCCTCTACGTCCCCTCCCGCGCGTGGAACACGTTCCAGATGTGGCACGGGTACGACGAGAGCGTCATCGAACGCGACCTCGGTTACGCCGAGCAGGTGAACCTCAACGCGGTCCGGACGTGGGTCAGTTACGAGCAGTGGCTGGAGGACTCCCGAAAACTGGAGCAGTCCATCGAACACTTCCTGACCACCGCCGACGACCGCGGCATAGAGGTGCTGTTCGGTCTGTTCGAGAGCGTCGGGAAGGAACCGACCGAGAAGAACCTCCACGACACCGACCCGCTGACCGCGCCGCCGGTCCAGTCGCCGGCCAGCGACGTGGTCCAGAACGAGTCGAAGTGGGACAAACCGCGGGAGTTCGTCCGGTGGTTCATGGACCGCTGGAAGGACGACGACCGCCTGCTGGCCATCGAGGCGATGAACGAACCGGGGTGGCTCGCCGACATGAAGAACTTCGCCGGCGGGATGTTCGAGACGATGGCGAAGAATCGGGGGTCGGTCCCGCTGACGGTCGGGTCGACCAGTCTCGCCAACAACGCCGACTACGTAGACTGGGGCGCGGACCTGCTCCAGTTCCACTACAACTTCCCGAGTAACGAGGACGTTTACCACGACCTTCTCCCGAACGCGGTCCAACTCAGCGAGGACCTCGACATGCCGGTCTACCTGACCGAGTGGCAGCGCATCGCCAACTACGGGTGGGGCAGCAACGAGACGGTCGAACAGTGGCAACCCGACTACGCCTCCATCGCGCCGGTCATCCACCAGCACGGCGTCGGCAACTTCTTCTGGTCGCTGATGGTGAAACCCGCCTACGTCCGGTACATGCGCAAGCGCGGCATCATCAACGGCCTGTTCCACGAGGACGGCGCGGTCTGGAACAGGGCCGACGCGAAGGCCATCAAGGCGATGTCGGGCGACGCGCAGATAGACGTAGAGCAGCGGCGCGAGTGGCCCCAGTGGGCGGCGAAGGTCAAGAAACACGCCTTCGGGAGCGAGTAGCGACCGACTCGTTCTCTCAGCGCGGGAGTCAGTACAACTCGCCGCCCAACGGCACGTCCTCGTCGGGTCCGACGAGGACCGGGTGGCCCTCCTCGTCCGGGACCCCGACGGTCAGCACCTCCGACTTCTCGCCCGCGATGCGCACCGACCCGAGGTTCGTCGCGCAGAGGACCTGCCGACCCACGAGGTCGGCGGGGTCGTAGTTGTACCCGGTCTGAGCGACCGACTGGACCTCCTCGTCGCCGAGGTCGATTCGCAGCTTCGCCATCTCGGGTTTGTTCGTCTCGGGGAACGCCTCGGCGTCGAGGACTTCGCCGACGCGGAACGTCGTCTCGAACAGGTCTGGCATGCCACGTGGTAGAAGGCCGCGTGACTTAAACGTCGAGTTTCGGCGCGCGGAGAGTCGTGTCCGTCTCCGGAACGGACGAGAGCGACTGGTGACGCTCGGAGTCCGGCAATATATACATTCGCTAAAAGACTTCGTAGCGTGCTAAGACAACGATATAGGTTTCTATCCGGACGGGACAGTCTCACTCCGGAACACTGTTGTTCTCGCTCCCTCGCGCGACCACGAAGGTCCGCCGGTTGCGCCGGAAGTCGTTCCCCTCGACGCGATTGTCGTCCGAGGCCAGCAGCGAGACGCCCCGGCGGTTGCCCACGATGCGATTCCCGACGACGGCGTTCCGGTCGCTCTCGATGAGTAGAAATCCGTCGCGGTTACGTCGGGCGGTGTTGTCCCGCAATCGGTTCCCGTCGCTGTTCCGGAGGCGGAACCCGACTGGGTTCCCGATAGCGCGATTTCCCAGAAGCGAGTTGTTCGCCGCGCCGTCGGCCAAGAACGCGCCGTAGAACCGGTTGTCGAGTCGGAGGTCCGCGACCGAATTGCCGTCGGCGGCCGAGAGCCAGACCCCAGCGATGCGGTTGCCCACAGCGCGGCCACCGACGATGCGGTTGTCGTCCGCACCGACCACGGTGACGCCGTACTCGTTGGCACGCGCCGTGACGTTCTCGACGCGGTTCCTCGACGAGTCCGCGCCGAGGTGGACGCCGAACAGCGCGTTTCTGGCGGCGGTGACGTCGCTCGCTCGGTTCCCGTCGCTGTCGTCGAGTAGCGAGACGCCGTGGACCGCGTTGTCGGTCGCGCGCACGTCGGCGAGGCGATTTCGGCTCGCGCCGTAGAGTCGCACCCCGACGCGGCTACGGGTCGCGGTCACGTCCGCGAGGCGACCCCGGTCGGCCGCGGTCAGGCGTACGGCGTCGTCCCACTCGGCGACCGTGAGATTTCGGACCGTGACGTTCGAGACGGGGCGGTCCCACGCGCCGACCGAAACTCCGGCAGAGCCGAACGCACCGCGGCCGTCCACGAGGTGACCCCGACCGAGGAGAGTCACGTCGCTCGCCCGAATCGAGATGCACTGGCCGGCCGAGACGTTCCGGAGGTCCGCCGCGAGCGCGTACCGGCCCGGTTCGTCGATGGTCTCACAGGAGTCGATAGTGGCGGGTTCGGACTGGGCGGCGTCGGCGACGCTCGGCGCGGCCGGAGTCGAAGCGAGTAAGAGCGCGATTCCGACGACGAGCGCACGAGACACGGGAACCGAATCGGCTTCCGGCTACCTCGTTATTCGGTCGGTACGAGCCGGTAAGCGGAGTTACGGCCGCCGGTCCTCGACCGCTTGCGCGCTCTGTTCGGTCACGCGGACGCCCTTCGCCGAGAGGTGTTGCATGCGACGGCGCGCGAAGTCCTCCTCGGTCGTCCCCCGCGTGGCGAGGACGAACATGCGGGAGTTGCCGGTCGGTCGCATCGTCCGGCCCGCGCGCTGTGCGCCCTGCCGCCGGGAACCGCCGAGTCCGGAGGCCACGATGGCGAGTTCGGCGTCGGGCAGGTCGATGCCCTCGTCGCCGACCCGCGAGACGACCAAGGTGTCGCGCTCGCCCGACTTGAACTCCTGAAGCAGATGCTCGCGCCGGGCGTGGCGCATCTCGCCCGAGATGAACGGGACGTTGAGCGCCTCGGCCAGTCGGTCGCCTTGGTCGAGGTACTCCACGAATATCAGGGTCTTGGCGTGGGGGTACTCGGCGCGCAGGTGGCGAATCTCGTCGAGTTTCGCGGGGTTGCTCGCGGCGAGTTGGCGCTTCTCGTGTCCCTCCGCGCTCCCGTACTCGTGGCGGTAGGTCTCGTCGTCCCACGGCACGTAGCGAATCTGTACCTCGGGTTCTTGGACGTAGCCGGCCTCGAACAGCGCGTCCCAGTCGGTGCCGATGGGCGGGCCGATGAGCGTGAATATCTCCTCCTCCTTGTCGTCCTCGCGGACCGGCGTGGCCGAGAGGCCGAGGCGGTGCTTGCTCTGGAGGTCCGCCGACCGGCGGAACACCTTCGACGGCACGTGGTGGACCTCGTCGTAGACGATGAGGCCCCACTCGCGCTGGTCGAATAGCTGACGGTGGCGGTCCATCCCGGCGGTCTGGTAGGTCGCAATCGTGACGGGGCGCACGTCCTTCGCGCCGCCGTGGTACTCGCCGATTTGGTCGGGCGAGAGCGTCGTGTGCGCGAGCAGTTCGTCGTGCCACTGACTGGCGAGTTCCCGGCCCGGCACCAGAATCAGGGTCTCGCCGCCGACCGCCTCTATCGCGCCCATCCCGGCCACGGTCTTGCCGCTCCCCGGCGGACCGACGAGGACGCCCGACTTGGTCGCCACGAACTGGTCGACCCACTCCTGCTGGTAGTCGCGGAGGCGGAGTTTGAGTTGGACGTCGAGTTCCTCGCCGGTTTCGAGGTCGCGTTCGTCGCGGACCGGATACCCGGCCTCGTAGAGGACGCGCTTGACCTCGGCGACCGACTCCTCGGCGACCCAACTCTCGGTGTCCGAGAGGGGCGCGCGCAACTGGCCCGCGTCGAGTTTCTGGCGCGCGACGTTGCCCATCAGGTCCTCGCTCGCGGCTTCGAGGACGACGTAGCCGTCCTCCTCGTCGGTCCGGAGGACGAACTGGCGAGCGCGCTTCCACTGGCCCTCTATCCACTCTTCGAGGTGGGGCGACCGCTCGGGGAGCACGTCCCGGACGGTGCCGAGCAGACTCTCGAAGTCGTCGAACGGCGCGGCCCACACGTCCTCTTGGCGAATCTCGTACATGTAGCCGCCGTCGCGCGTGGTGTCCACGAGGTGAGCGAACTGCGAGAGTTGCGCCCGCGTGAACTGGGTCGGTTGGTCCACGACCAGTTCGCGGCGCTTCGGAAAGACGACCACGCGCTCGCGGTCGGCGAGTTTCCCCCAGTCGGTCGGATACCAGACCACGGGGTCGTTCGACACGTCGAGCCGCTCGACGCCCTCGCCCTCCGCGAGACCCGCCAGCGCGCCGTCAGTCTCGGCCTGCGAACGGTCGAGCGCGCGGGCCACCTCCTCGGCGGTGACGACCGGCCGGCCGTACTGCTCGACGGCGTCGTGGAAGTCCTCCACGTCCACCGGGTCGTTCGTATCCGTCGAGTCGTCTGCGTCTGCCGAGTCGTCCCCGTCCACCGGTTCGGCGTCGTCGGTGCTGGTGTCGTCAGTATCGGTGTCGCTGATATCGTCGGTACTGGTTTCGTCGGTACCGGTGTCGCTGGCGTCGTCGGACTCCCGTCGCGCGGCAGCGCCCTCGGTTCCCGAATCGAGTTCGTCGGTCTCGTCGTCTGCGTCGGTCACTGGTCGGCGATACGGGACCGACGAACAAACGGCTTGCGTTCGGCTGAATTCTGTCGTTGTTTTTCCAACACGTGGCCACAAGATTTATTTCTGTAGGTTGACAGCCGGAGTAACATTTGAGTAGTGGGGGTTTGAGGAAAGCCACATGGACACGCACATTACGGCCATCGAACGCTGTGCGTACTGCCGAGAGTACGTTCCGATAACGGTTCTACCGGTCGGTCCCGACGAGGCGCCGATTTCGGCGGAGGTGGCCGTCTGCGAGGAGTGCCGAACCGACGGACGCTGACCGCGACACCGACGGAGAGACCGGCGGACGACGAACGAGTTCCCCGCGAGCAAAGGACACGCTCGCGGCGAACCCCCAGCGATTAGCCCGCGCTTACCGTTTCGTTCGCGCGGGTTAGCGGTCGAACTGCACCGTGGGTATAACTACTCGTCTCCCGTTGCCGAGAGCGTGACTCTCCGAGACGTTCGCCGGTTCGGCGTCCTCGTCGCCGCGCTCGCCGTCGCCGCGGGCGCGAACGTCGCCTTCGCGGGCGCGGCGGTACCCGGCGCGAGCGCGTTCGACGCACCGAGTTCGACCGACGCGGCACAGCGGACCGTCGATTCCTGCACGACCATCGACGAACCCGGCACCTACGTCCTGTCCAAGAAAATCGAGAACGGCGGGAAGACCGCCATCTCGAAGGCCTGCATCGAGATTACCGCGGACGGCGTGACCTTCGACGGTAACGGACACCTCATCGACGGCCGGGGCGTGAGCCACACCAAGGGCATCGCCGTCGTCGACGCGAAGGACGTGACGATTCGGAACGTCGCGGTGGACGACTGGCACTCGGGTATCCTCGTGACCGGCGGTTCGGCGACGGTTCGGAACGTGAAGTCCTACTCGAACGCCTACGGCGTCCGCGTGGAGGACGCCGACGGGGCCACTATCGAGAACAGCACCATCACGGACAACCTCGTGGGCGTCTCGACCACGGGCGCGGACGTGAATCTCTCGGGCAACGACATCTCGGACAACGACATCAGGATTCAGCGCGAGAACTGACCCAAATTTTCGAGCTCTCCCGCCGACCGGACCGCCCGGCGTGCTGGCGGCGTCGCACCCGCGGCGCAGATGGGGTCTGATGGAACCCGGTCTAGTGGAGTCCAGTCCGCCGGGCTCCGGACTGGTGAAGTCCGGACCGAGTGGCCCCGACCGACCGTCGCTCGATTCGACAGTCGGAGCAACCGACGGTAGCGGTCCCGAATCGTCCTTCTCGCTCGCGTCGATACCTGCTCGACTCGCTCCGTAATCGTCGCCTACGCGGCAGTACACGGAACCTGTCACGTCAGAAAGGACATCCTGTCGACACGTAGCATTCCCCAGAGAACCGCCCAGAGAGTCCATAACAAAGGGAAATACGCGAATACGGACCGGTAGCAGTGAGATGAACGCCGATAAAACCACGATACTGAGTATCACGCTTGCGATGTTGTTGGTCACGTCGGTGCTCCCCGCGAGCATCGTCGGACTGGTCGGAACGGCACGGGCGGACCACGGCGACGGACCGGTCTACACGGTACGACAGCCCGGGACGCCGGTCTGCTACGAAGTGAGTCCGTACTCCTACGACCACCCGAAGATGGTCCCCGAAGTCGAGTTGCGAGAGCAGGAGTACTACGAGGGACCGCCCGAGTCCGACGTGTACGGGGACTTCGAGAACCCCGACTGGAACGGCTTCGAGTCCATCGAGTCCCAGATGGACTACCGCTACCGGAACGACACCGACCCCGGGCCCGAACGGGCGTGGAAGGGTCAGACGGAGTACTACGCGCCGTACCTCAACGACCAGTACATCATGGAGGGCTGGGAGTACGCCACCTACGGGAAGTACAACTGGTCGCACGACGGCCACAGCCACCTCTGGTTCTACGAGAACGCCGACGGCGAGGTGAGCCTCGTCGTCCGCCACGACAAACTGTACGAGGAGACCGGCACCTCCTCGCACAATCCGTACAACGGAGAACACGGCCCCGGAGACGGGTTCCTCGAACCTGCTCCCGGCGGCGGCACGGCCGAGTGGACGTTCGATAACCTGCCGAGCGGCGAGTGGGCGTACATCGACGACATGTACCCGCAGGGACTGGACGACTACTACACCGACGGGAACGTCCGCTACGGCCACCGGCAGGCCCAATACGAGTCCCAACCCCTGAGCGAGTTCAGCGGCGGCTACTTCGACATCGACTGGGTCTGGGGTACTAACGGAACCGACGGCGGGGCGTACCGCGGGTTCCAGAACTTAGAGCAGGGCGAGAGCGTCACCATCGACGCCTCGTTCACCGGCGACATTCAGAAGTGGGCCGTGCGCAACAACGCCGGCCACGATAACACGAGCGGCGAGATGAAGGACCTCCAGATGGGTCAGCCGGTCGTCATCGAGCGCGGCGCGAACTGCCAGAACCTCGAAGCCAGCCTCAGCGCGAGTTCGAACCCGATAGAGGCGGGCGAGAGCGTGACGTTCACCGCCGGCGAGGGTGCGAACGAGTACCGCTGGGACTTCGACGGCGACGGCCAAATCGACGCCAACACCTCGACGCGAGAGGTCCCGCACACCTACAATAGCTCCACCACCGCGCAGGTGAGCGTGACGATGGTCGCCGACGGACGGTCGGTGTCGGCGTCCACGACGGTCGAGGTGAGACCGGACCGAGCGCCGAGCGCCGACTTCAGCGTGACCAGCGAGGGCGACGGCGGGAGCCACGTCGTCGGAGAACGGGTCACCTTCAACGGGTCGGCGAGTTCGGACAACGTCGAAATCTCGCAGTACGAGTGGAACCTGAACGGGACGGCGGCGAACGGCGACACCGCCCGACGGAGTTTCTCCTCGGCGGGCGAGAAGACCGTGACGCTGACCGTCACCGACCGAATCGGTAACACCGCCAACGTCACGAAGACGGTGCAAGTCGTCGAACCCGACGACCCGCAGGCCAGAGCCTCGGCGACTCCGACGGAAGTCGAAGCGGGCGCGCCGGTGACGTTCAGCGCGAACGAGAGCAGCGACGGTAACGGCGTCATCGAGAGCTACGAGTGGGACCTCAGAGGCGGGTCCGGTCCCGAGGAGACCGGCCAGAACGTGGCGTGGACCTACGACTCGTCCGGTACGAAGAACGCGACGCTGACCGTCACGGACAGCCACGGTCGGACGGACACGGCGAATCTCACCGTCACGGTCACGAACGCGACGACGCCGACCATCGACTCGGTCAGCGTCGAGGAGGGCGACGAGGTGTCGGTCAGCGGCACCCTCGATGTCAGCGCCTCGGCGAGCGACCGTAGTACGCCGCTGACCTACGAGTGGATATTCCGACGGAGCGATGGCAGTAGAGTCGGTACGGCGACGGGCCAGACCGTCAGTTTCGGCGGATTCGACCGGCAGGGGTCCGCGACGGTCGAACTCGTCGTGACCGACGCGGCGGGCCACCGGAACTCGACCGGCGAGATAGCCATCAGCGTCACCGGCAAGCCGAGCGCCGCGCTCTCGGCGACCGACCAGACGCGGGTAGGCAAGTCCGTGACCTTCGACGCGAGTAACTCGACGGACACAGGGAGCATCACTGAGTTCCGCTGGGACTTCGACGGCGACGGGACGATCGACGCGAACACGACGAGCGAGAACCGGACCGCGACCCACACCTACGGCAGTTCCGACACGTACACCGCCTCGGTGACGGTCGTGGACGACGACGGCAACACCGACAACGCGACGACCCGAATCGAGGTCAAGCCAAAGAAGAAGGCCGTCTCCGGCGGAGGAGGCGGCGGTGGCGGCGGAGGCGGCGGTGGATTCGGCCCGCCGCCGATTCTGACCGAGACGAAGCGGACCGGCGCGAACACCGCGGCCATCGACGTGCGGCAGGCCCAGGAGGGCCGGACGGTGGAGGCCGACATCCCGGCCAGCGCGGTCGCCAACGAGACCGGCGTGCGCTTCGAGCACCTGACGGTCGAACCCACCGGGGACGACGCACACGTCGTCTTCCAGACCGCGGTGAGCGCCGACGCGCCCGAGAGCACTCCGGCGCTGACCGCGACCGACGAGTCGCTGGCGTACCTCGGCCTCGACGCGAAGTACTTCGAGGACGGGGTCGCGAACGCGTCTGTAGAATTCACCGTCGAGCAGTCCGCGCTCGGCGCACTCGCCTCGGGTGAGGACGTCGCAGTCTACCAGTACGACGGCGAATGGCGAAAGCTCGACGCGACTGTTTCGGAGTCGACCGCCGACGGCTACCGGGTGAAAGTGAAGACCGACTCGCTCGGTACGCTCGCGGTCGGCGCGAACCGGCCGCTGTCGGTCACGGAGACCGGACTCTCGGCCGACACCGTGGCGACCGGCGACGAGGTGACGGCGAACGTGACCGTCCGGAATACCGGAACCGCGGCCCGGAGCGCGACGGTCAACCTCACGGTCGACGGGAGCGCGCTGGCATCGAAGCGAGTCGAGGTGCCCCCGGGCGAGACGAGGGACCTGACCCTGACCGGAACCGCGCCGTCGCCCGGCACCTACGAGGCGACGGTCGGCGGCGTCTCGACGGGGAACCTGACCGTCGTGGAGACGCTCCCGGCCGAGACGGCGGTGACGGACGTGGCGCTGAACACCTCGTCCATCTCGGCGGGCGAGCGAGTCGAGATCACCGCGACCGTCGAAAACACCGGCGGTCAACCCGGCGAGCAGGCGGTCGCGCTGACGATGTTCGGCGAGGAGATAGCCAACAAGTCCGTTCGCGTTCCCGCGGGCGAGACGAAGGAAGTCACCTTCGTCCGGCGCGTGGACGCCGCGGGCAACTACACGGTGGACGTGAACGGCCAGACGGCTAAACTCGGCGTCTCGAAGGCCGACGACAACGGTCTCGGTAACGCCGCGCCCGGCGTCCCCGGATTCGGCGTCGGCACGGCGCTGGTCGCGCTCCTCGCGGCCGCGCTGCTGGCGCGGCGTCGAGGCTGACGGAGCGCGAGAGCCCGCGGCAACTACTGTTTTCCGTTCTCTCGCCGTATCACGTCGAGTGAGCGAAGCGACGGAATCGAGCGACGGAACGAGAACGTCTAGCGGCGCGACGACGAACGACGCGGTAACGTCGGACAGTTCGGAGGGGTCCGGCGGCGGTTCGAGACTGGCCGCGAAGAAGAACCGACTCAGAGAGTGGGTGCTCCTCGACGGGCAACGACTGCTTATCGCCGCCAGCTTGTTGGTGATTGTAGCTATCGTACTCGTCTCGGTCGAGGCTCTCGGGTGGGTTCCGATGGAGCGGCCTCAGCCGGTTTACTACGTGTTCGGCGGACTGATCAGCGGCAACCTCACGTTGATAACGGTCGTCGTCTCCATCAATCAGTTGCTGCTCGGCCGGGAGTTCAACTCGCCGGGCGAGTTGGAGTCGGAGATGCAGAGCGTCATCGACTACCGCCGTGAGGTGGAGGAGCACGCGGGCGAAGTCGCGCCGGTGACGCCGCTGAAGTTCCTCGAACTCCTCTTCCAGAACACCCGGCGGGAGACCCAGCGAATCGGCGGGATGACGTTCGGCCCGGTCGGCGAGGACGTGCGCTCGGAGATAGACGAGGTGGTGGAGTCGCTGACCGACCACGCGGACGACGTTCTCGACCGTCTCGGGGATTCGGACGCGGACACGTTCGACGTGCTGTCGACGACGCTGACCACCAACTACGCCCAAGAGATACACCGGGTTCGGAAGATTCGGTCGCGCCACGGCGACGACCTGCCGGAGTCCGTGATGACCGCGCTCGACAATCTGGTCGACCACCTCCAGAAGGTGGACGTGGCGCGCCAGTACTTCAAGTCGCTCTACCTGCAGGAGGAACTCTCGTCGCTGTCGCGGGTCCTGCTCTACGCCGGACTCCCCGCGGAACTGGTCTCGATACTCGTCTTGCTCGGGCTCACGGCCCGGGCGGGGACCGGACTGACCCAGTACTCGGCCGTGTTGTTACCGATAACGGTGACCATCGCCTTGCTTCCCTTGGCGCTCCTCGTGGCGTTCATCGTCCGGACGGCGACGGTGACGGAGCGTACCGCGGCGACGATTCCGTTCACCACGCCAAGACAGGAGAAATGAAGGAGGACCACTTTTCGGGCGCTACCGCCGGAGTTAACAACTCGACGGCCCGAAACCCGCCTCGAATGCTAACAGCTATTATTTTCCGGTGGCTCGGTTAATACGTGACAGTCGTCAGTATCTCGATGCCGGACGAACTGCTGGAGCGCATCGACGAGTTCGCCGACGAACACGGCTACACCGGTCGGAGCGAGGTGTTCCGGGAGGCCGGACGCAACCTGCTCGGCGAGTTCGAGGACAAGAAACTCGAAGACCGCGACCTGATGGGCGTCGTCACGGTGCTGTTCAACTACGAGAACTCGGGCGTCGAGCAGCGCATGATGGAACTGCGCCACGAGTACGACGGCCTCGTGACCTCGAACGTTCACAACCACGTCGGCGACCACTACTGCATGGAACTGTTCATCCTCGAAGGCGGTCTCGAAGACATCTCGACGTTCGTCGGGAAGATTCGGGCCACGCAGGACACCCTCACGGTCGATTACTCGGTGATTCCGGTGGACGAGGTCGGGCCGTTCGCTGGCGGCGAGTGAGACGCGACCCGTCGCCGCCGGACGCGTCTGCGACCCGACTGGGGGGTTTGCTCGGTCGTCGGACTACGAGTCGGCGTCGGCGGTCGGATCTCCCCCGCCGTCGGTGACGCCCTCGTCGCCGCCGTCGGTGAGGGCCGTCTCGCGCTTGCGCTCGAACCACGCCCACTCCTTGGTCTTCAGGCCGTCCTCTTCGAGGTCCCACGGGTCGCCGCTCTCGACGCGGCGGCCCTCCATCCACGAGGTCACGATGTTCCAGACGAAGATGAGTTGGGCGAACGCGAGGACGAACGTCCCGATTCCGGCGACGACGTGGAGGTCCTGAAACTTCGGGAGGTAGGTGGCGTAGCGCCGGGGCATCCCGCCGTAGCCGAGGATGAGCAGGGAGAAGAACACCATGTTCGTCCCGATCATGGTGAGCCAGAAGTGCCACTTGCCGAGAGTGCGCTGGTACATCCGACCGGTGAACAGCGGGAACCAGTAGTAGATGCCCGCGAATCCGGCGACGGCGATGGCACCCATCACGATGAAGTGGAAGTGCCCGACCACGTAGTAGGTGTCGTGCAGCACGAGGTCGACCGGAATCGACGCGAGGAAGACGCCGGTGACGCCCCCGATGATGAAGTTCTGGACGAAACCGATAGAGAACAGCATCGGCGTGGTCAACCGGAGTCTCCCGTTCCACATCGTGGTAATCCAGTTGAACGTCTTGACCGCACTCGGGATGGCGATTGCCAGCGACACCGCCATGAAACTCCCGCGAATCCGGGGGTCGATGCCGGTGGAGAACATGTGGTGGGCCCACACACCGAAGGAGAGGACGCCGATGGCCAGCGTCGAGTAGACGACGAATTTGAACCCGAACAGCTTCCGGCCCGCGAATCTAGGTAAGATGAGGCTGACCAGTCCCATCGGCGGCAACACGAGGATGTACACCTCGGGGTGGCCGAAGAACCAGAACAGGTGCTGCCAGAGCAGCGGTCCGCCGCCTTCGACGGCGAAGAACATCGTGCCGAAGTTACGGTCGAGCAGGAGCATGACCAGTGCGCTCCCCAGCAGCGGGAACGAGAACAGGATGAGTCCCGACTGAGTGAGCATCGTCCACGAGAAGATGTCGAGGCGCTCCCACCCCACCTCCTCGCCGCGCTCGGTGAAGATGGTCGCGATGAAGTTTATCGCACCCATCGTCGCCGAGACGCCGGTCAAGTGGAGGCCGAGCAGCATCAGGTCCACGCCGGGGTTGGTCTGTTCGACCGACAGCGGCGTGTACATCGTCCACGCCGTCTGAGACGGTTCGATGCCGATTCCCAGCGGTGCGAAGAAGAACCCGGACCAGATGAGGAGCGCGCCGGGCGGCAGCAACCAGAACGCGATGGCGTTGATTCGTGGGAACGCCATGTCGTCCGCGCCGATGAGCAGCGGAATGAAGTAGTTACCGAACGCCGCGAGAATCGGCGTCCCGAAGAGGAACAGCATCGTGATACCGTGAGAGGTCAGCAGCGAGTTGTAGAAGTTCGCCCCGATGATGACGGAGTCCGGCGTCATGAGTTCGGTCCGCATCAGGATGATGTTGATACCGCCCCACGCGAACGCGGTGAGGCCGTAGATACCGTAGAGGATACCGATGTCCTTGTGGTCTACAGTCGTCAACCAGCGGGCTAGTCCGCCGGGTTTCTCCGCGTGAGTCGTCTCTGCACCCTCGCGGTAGGCACCGCCACCGCCCCCCGTCAGCGGCGTGTACGACCGCCAGTCTTCGATTCGGAGTATGTACGCGGCGACGGCGAACAACACTACGCCCATGATGGCGGTGAGTACGAGTTGCCCTGCTTCGACCATACTCCAAGACAAGGCCGAGAGATACGTGTCTTCTCGCTTGGCGTGCGCCAACTCGCCTCGGCGGAGCGTCGGATCGGGGAAAACCGGGCTGTCGTCCGGCGATTCCTCCGCCGACGCCGACGGACAGGTCTTCGTTGCGACCAGAGTCGGCGCGAACCGACCGCGGACCCGTGTGGCGGTCGGTCACGTCGGCGCGACCGGGACGGCAGATTCCAGTCCGAAGCGGAACGCCGATGACTGACGCCGAACACCTCGTGACCGTCGTCTGCTCGGACTGCCGGTTCGAGCAGACGGTCGACGCGAGAAAGCGAGAATCGGCCGGACTCGTCCTCGAACGCGGCCGGGAGAACGGCCGCAAGTTGACCATCGAGCGCAGGGACGAAGACGAGTAGCACCCACTCCTAACTTGGCGCGCGCCGAACGGAGAGTATGCGCGCCTTTTCGTTCGCGCTGGAGTACGAGGGCGGCGCCGACCCGGTCGCGGACGCGTTTCGCGCCCACTCGGACCTCTACGGACACTCGCTGGCCTGTGCGGTCGTACCGGACCACTGCTGGCGGGTGGACCGCCTGACCGGCCCGACGGAGGCACTGGAGCGCGCCGAGGCGGCCTACGCCGAGTCGGGCCACGCCGCCGACTGCTTCGGGGCGGACGGCTGCGGCCGGGACCTCCGAGTCGAGGCGCTCCACCGGGACCCCTCCACGCGAATCCTGTTCACCGGGTGGACCCGGACGGAGGGGTGCCGGTCGATACCCCACCTCGCGCTGGAGTATCTGGGTCCCGGCGTCCTCTTCGCCACGGAGCGCCACGGCCCGCGCTACGAGTGGCACGTCCTGATGCCGAGCGACGCCAACCTCGGGGAACTCTCGGACGTGATTCGAACCGCGGCGGGCGCGGGCGTCCGGTTCGACCTGCGGCAAGTGACCGACGAGTCGGCGTGGCTCTCGGCCTACAGCGGGCGGCCCGCGCTCCCCTACACCCATTACGAGGCGATGGCGGCCGCGGTGGAGCGAGGCTACTACGAGACGCCCCGCGAGATTACCGTGGCGGAACTGGCCGAGGAACTCGACCTGCCGCGCTCGACGCTCTCGTATCGACTCCGGCGGGCGGAGGCGGAACTGGCCCAGAGTTTCGTGGGAGGGGAGCGGTAGCGCGTTTGCCGACGCTGTACGGACTTCGGAACGCGGCGATTCGGCGGTAGACGCTCGAATACCGAAGGTTGATAAGTCGGAGCCAGACAGTCGGGGATTGAACATGAGTTATCGGAGATTATTGAGACCGCTGGCGCTGGACGCCGGACTTCTGGGACTCCTCACGGTCGGCGGAGCGTCCGCACTCACGCGGTCGGGTGCGCTCGTGCTGGCACTCGCCGGGGCGGGCGTCCTCTGTATCGCGCTCGGCGGCGGAACCGCCGGGCAGGTCAGCGCCTCGGGGAGCGCCTTCGCGGAGAACGCGGGACTCGGCGCGATGGTGGACGACATGGGAATCTGGCCGGGGTCGGGTTCGGGCGTCTCGGGACGTGTGCGACTTCTGTTCTACGGCGTCGGTCTGGTGACGTGGAGCGTCGTCGTCCTCGTCGCGTTTTCGTCGCACCTCCGCTGAGCGAGTCGGCGAACTCCGATTCGGGCCGCGACTGCCGCGAGCAGTGGTCCTTTTGCGCTTCGAGACCTATTCCGAAGCGTCATGAACATGCTCGTGGACGGCGAGTGGCGGACCGGCGCCTACGAATCCACCGACGAGGAGGGGAACTTCGACCGACAGGAGACCAGTTTCCGGAACTGGGTCGGCGAGTCGCGGGGCGACTCAGAGCGTTCGGGCGGGGAGCGAGGCGAACTCCGAGACGACACCGAGTTCCCGGCCGAGGCCGGGCGCTACCACCTCTACGTCTCGCTGGCCTGCCCGTGGGCCCACAGGACGCTCGTCATCCGCGCGCTCAAGGGCTTGGAGGACGCCATCTCGGTCTCGGTCGTGGACCCCTACCGCGAGAACGACGGGTGGGAGTTCAGTCCCGAGAAAGAGGGGTGTACGGAGGACCGCGTCAACGGCTTCGACTACCTCCGGGAGACCTACGTCGCGGCCGACCCCGACTTCACGGGCCGGGTCACGGTGCCCGTGCTGTGGGACACCGAACGCGAGACCATCGTGAACAACGAGTCCGAGGAGATAATGCGGATGCTCGATACCGCGTTTGACGCGGTGGCCAAGCACGACGTGACCCTCTACCCCGAGGGCTACCGCGACGAGGTCGACGAGACCATCGAGGACATCTACGACCCCATCAACAACGGCGTCTACCGCGCCGGGTTCGCGGGCACCCAAGAGGCGTACGACGAGGCAGTCACGGAACTGTTCGACGCGCTCGACCGTTACGACGACCTGCTGGACGACCGGCGGTACCTCTGTGGCGACCGACTCACGGAGGCCGACGTTGCGATGTTCACCACGCTGGTCCGGTTCGACGCGGTGTACCACACCCACTTCAAGTGCAACGTCCGCCAGATTTCCGACTACGAGAACCTCTGGCCCTACCTCCGGGACCTCTACCAGACGCCGGGCGTCGCCCAGACCGTGAACATGAGCCACATCAAGGAACACTACTACCGGAGTCACGCCGACCTCAACCCCAAGCGCATCGTGCCGAAGGGTCCGGCCATCGACTTCGAACTACCCCACGACCGAGACGAACTGCCGGGCGGCCCGCCGGAGGAACTCGTCGCGTCGCCCCGGTAATCGAGTCCCGGCACAAACGTCGAGTGCGACGGTAGTTCGCCGAGACGAGACCGAGGCGGCGAATTTCGACGTTTCTTTCCCGCGGTCGCGTTTCAGTTTCCACTCGTTCGGCGGTAAGAATGAAGTAGTAATACATCGTTGCTTTTAGCGTGCCAGAATACGACTGGATTCCGAGCGAGTCGCGACGAGACGTACTGAAGGCGGTCGGCGCGGGCGCGACGCTCCCGCTGGTCGGGGCGAGCGCGGCCTCCGCGCGGCCGACCGGAGGTGACACCGCCCACTGGACGACCGGCGAGCAGTACGGCGTCGGCACCGTCGCCGACCACGGCGAGGACGACCCCTCTCGGGTCTGGTTCACCCTGACAGAGGGCGCGCTGACGCAGGCCCGATTCCCCCGAATCGACCTGCTGAATCTCCGGACGCTCGATTTCGTGGTGGCCGACCCGGACTCGGGGTACGCCGCCCGGACGTTCGACCGGAGCAGGAAGGACGACGACGAGTCGCCAATCGAACGGACGACCGAGATGGCCGACGTCGACGCGCTGGTCTTCGAACAGACTGTCGAAGACGCCGAGCGCGGGTGGAGCCTCGAAGTCGAGTACGCCGCCCACCCCGGCCACGACGCCGTCCTCGCAGACGTGCGCTTCCGGTCGCGCGGCCCCGAGAAGTACGACCTTTACGTCGTCGCCGACACCGCACTCTCGAACAGCGGCAAGGGCGACGCGGCCCGGGTCCGCGGGGAGGGCGGCGACCGCTATCTGACGGCCCGCGACACCACCGGCGACGACGGGGCCGTGATTCTGGACGAGAACGGCGACCCCTACAACGTGGCAGTCGCGCTCGCCGCCGACGGCGGGTTCGAGGCCGCGAGCGCCGACGTGGTCGGCGGCGACGTGGAGGCGCTGTTCGAAGACGGGGCGTTCGCGCCTCACGACAGCGCGGAGGGCAACGTCGCGCTCGTCGGGAAGGTGGCCGGGAACGCGCCGCAGGCAACGGAGACGGTCGCGCTCGGGTTCGCCGAGGACAACGGCGAGCGCGCGGCCGCCGACGAGGCGACCGGCGCGCTCTCGGCGTCGTTCTCCGCGGTCCGGGCCGACTACGCGAAGGGGTGGCGCGAGTATCTGAAGACGGTCGAGACCCCCGACTCGGTCCGGGGCGACCCCGCCCTCCGGCGGCAGTACGACGCGGCCGCGATGGTCCTGAAAGCGGTCGAGTCCAAGCGGTTCCCCGGCGCGGGGGTCGCGAGTCCGAGCGTCCCGTGGGGCGAGGCGGTCGTCGCCGACGAACCCGCGGACTACGGCTACAACTACGTCTGGTCGCGGGACCTCTATCAGTCGTACACCGCGCTGTCGGCGATGGGCGACGACGAGAGCGCGCTCGCGGCGCTCGAATACCTCTACGAGTACCAGCAGCGCGAGGACGGCTTCCTCCCGCAGAACACCTTCCTCGACGGCCGGACTCGGTGGGGCGGCGAGCAGATGGACAACATCTCGTTCCCGCAGGTGATGGCCTACCAGTACCTGTCTCGCCGCGACGAGGACTTCGACGCGGTGGGCTTCGACTACGAGAACGTCGCGCGCTCGGCGGACTACGTGGTCGCCAACGGTCCCGCGACGGGACAGGAGCGATGGGAGGAGGAGTCGGGGTACTCGCCCTCGACCACCGCGGCCGAAATCGCGGGTCTCGCCTGCGCCGCCCGACTCGCGGCCGACGAGGGCGAACGCGCCGACGCGCTGGTCTACCTCGCGCTGGCCGACGAGTGGCAGGCCCGCACCGAGGACTGGATGGCGACCGAGACGGGCACCGAGACCCACGACGAGACGCCCTACTACTTCCGCATCAACGACGACAGGGACCCCGAGGACGGCGCGCTACTCGACATCAACAACGGCGGGCCGCGACTCGACGAGCGCAACGTCGTGGACGCGGGCTTCCTCGAACTGGTCCGCCTCGGGGTCAAACCGTGGGACGACGAGGTGGTACGCAACTCGCTGTCGGTCGTGGACGACACCATCCGCGTGGAGACGCCCCACGGCCCGGCGTTCTACCGGTACAACGGCGACGGCTACGGCGAGCAGGACGGGAGCGACAAGTACCCCGCAGGAGCGCCTTGGAGCCTCGACAACTCCGGGAAGGGTCGGCTCTGGCCCATCTTCTCGGGCGAGCGCGGCGAGTACGAACTGCTCGCGGGCACCGACTCGGGCGCGACCGCACCCCGGAACCTGCTGGAGACGATGGCCGGGTTCGCCAACTCCGGCCGGATGATTCCCGAACAGGTCTGGGACCGGCCCGAACCCACCGCGTTCGGCTGGGAGTTCGGCGCGGGGACTGGGTCGGCCACGCCGCTGGCGTGGAGCATGGCCCAGTTCGTCCGCCTCGCCCACTCCATCGACGCGGGCGAACCGGTCGAGCGACCCGGATTCGTCGCGAAGCGGTACGCCGACGGCCAGCGTCCCGACGGGCCGAGCCTCGACGTCGACTTCCCGCCGAGCGTCGTCGGTAGCGAGACGGTCACGGTCTCGGGAACGACCGACGGCGCGGAGGTCGTCGTCAAGACCGCAGGCGAGACGGTCCGGCGAGAAGTCGGGAGCGACGGGCGGTTCTCCGTCGACCTCGCGGTCGGCGACGGCGAGACCGAACTCACGGTGGTCGCGGCGACGGCGGGCGACGTGACCGAGGTCGGCACCTCGGTCGCCCGGCAGACGGTCGCTCGCGTGGACGTGGGCGACCCGGTCGCCGAGTTCGACGACCCCGCGGACGACGACCACGGGCCGGGGAGCTACGTCTACCCGAAGGCCGGTGCGTTCGTCGACGGCGCGTTCGACATCGACTCGTTCGGCGTCTACGAGACCGACGAGAGCTACCAGTTCCTCGTCCGACTGGCGGGCGAACTCACGAACCCGTGGGGCGGCAACGCGATTTCGGTCCAGAACGTCCAGATTTACCTCCGGGACCCCGACGCCTCCGGTGGCACGACCGAGGCCCGCGAGGGCGTCAACGCGACCTTCGAGGCCCCCTACCAGTACCGGGTGTTCGCAGAAGGATTCGTCGCGCCGCGGGTCGAGGCCGCCGACGGGTCGACGGTTACGCGCGACGTGCGCCTGTCGGGCTATCAATCAATAGACGCGATAAAAATCGAGGTGCCCAAGTCGGCCGTGGGTGGAAACCTCTCGGGCAAGCAACTGGTCCCGCTCCTGCTCGGGCAGGACGGGTACAGTCCCGGCCGCATCCGCCCAGTGAAGGCCGAGGCCGGCGATTACGTCTTCGGCGGCGGACGCGACGACGACGCGAATCCGAACGTCATCGACCTCGTGACGCCCGACGGCACCGACCAGTCAGAGGCGCTGGACTACTCCGCGAGCGAACGGGCGACGATTCCCTACCTGTCGCTGTAGGCCGGGCGAGAGCGCCGCGTTTCCGGCCCTCCGGCGCTGCGACGACGGAACCTATTTTTCCGCCGCTCGCGAACGCCCGCGCATGGTGATGAAAGAGTCCGAGGAGAAGTTGCGACGCGGCGAACCGGTCCCCGACTTCGAGTTGAAGGGTACCGACGGCGAGACCCACTCGCTCGCGGACTTCGCCGACTACGACGCCGTGCTGCTGGTGTTCACCTGCAACCACTGCCCGTACGCGCAGGCCAAGTTCGACTTACTGAACGACGTGGCCGCGGAGTACGACGACGCGGCGGTCGTCGGGGTGAACCCGAACGACGAGGCCGAATACCCCGACGACTCCTACGAGAAGATGGTCGAGTACGTCGAGGACGGGGCGGTTCGCTACGACGCCTACCTCCGGGACGACACCCAAGAAGTCGCCGAGGCCTACGGTGCGGCCTGCACGCCCGACCCCTTCTTGCTCAGAAACGGCGAGGCGCAACGCGCCTCGAACGCGAGCGGCGAACGCCGCGAGCAGACGGCGGAGTCGCGAGACCACGAGTTCACCCTCGCGTACCACGGCCGCCTCGACGACGCGCTGAACCCCGACGACGAACCGACCGAAATCTACGTCCGAGACGCCATCGACGCGGTGCTGGCGGGCGAGGACGTGGACTTGGAGTTCATGCCCTCGCGGGGTTGCTCCATCAAGTGGAAATAGGTCGGCGCCCCGCCGGTCCGCCCTGCTCCGCTCTCACTCTCCACCGCCGAACGCAGTTAGTGAATCGACGTAGCGCATCGCCACCGTGCCCACGACGCTCATCACGAGGACGTAGCCCACGGTGAACGACGCGAGTTCCTCGGTCCGCGGGAGGGTCGCCCCGGCCGCGGTCGCCAGCGAGGCGATGACCAGCGAGAACTCTCCCCGGGGGACCAGTCCGACGCCGACCCGGAGCGACCGGCGTCGGTTCAGACCGTAGAAGCGGCCGCCGAGGAGACCGCTGGCCACCTTCGAGAGACCGGTCGCGACGACCGCGACCGCGAGGAGCGCGCCAACGTCGAGGAACGTCGTCACGTCCGTCGAGAGACCGATGGTGAAGAAAAACACCGCGGCGAACAGGTCGCGGGTCGGGCCGACAACGCTTTCGAGGCGCTCGGCGTGGTCGGTCCGGCCGAACGCGATACCGACGAAGAAGGCCGCGACGGCCTCGCTGACGCCGAGTGAGAGCGCTCCGCCCGCGACGAGCGTCGTGACGCCGACCGCGAACAGCAAGAAGAGTTCGTCGGCCTCGACCGAGAGCAAGCGCTCGACGTAGGACGTGCCGTAGACCGCGACGGCCGCGAGCGCGAGCAGGAACGCGGCGGCGGTCCCGACCGACGCGAGGACCGCGGCGACGCCGCCACCTCCGAGGGCGACCGCGGTCAGGACGGCGAGGACGACCGCGATGAGCAGGTCCTCGAAGACGAGCGTGCCCAAGATGACGTCGCTCTCGGGGTCGGCTATCCACCCGCGTTCGACCAGCGACTTCGTGACCACCGCACTCGACGAGATGTAGACGATGCTGGCGAAGAAGAGCGCAGTCAACAGGGGGAAGCCGAACAGCGCGGCCAGCGCCGCGCCGACGCCGAAGTTGACGAGGAAGTCGGTCGCGCCCACGCCGAGGAGTCGGGTCGGTCGCGCGAGCAGGCGGTCGGGGCTGAACTCCAACCCGAGGAAGAACAGCAGGAGGACGACGCCGAGTTCCGCGCCCACGTCGAGCATCTGCGAGCGCGAGACCAGCGTCAGGTCCACCGGACCGAGCGTCCGGGGCGGGTTCGGACCGACGACGACGCCCGCGAGGATGTACGCCGGGATGACCGACTGGTTCAGGCGGGCGGCGAGCGCGCCCGCGACGGCGAGGGCGGTGAACGCGACGCCCAGTTCCACGAGGACCTCCGCCATCAGTCCGACAGGAGGTCCGACAGCGTCCGGTGCTCGGCGCGGGTGCCGAGCGCGACGACCACGTCGCCCGCGCTCAACTCGAACTCCGGCGGCGGATTCCCGACCGTCTCGTCGGCGCGTTGAACCGCGAGGACGGACGTGCCCGTCTCGTGCCGGACGTTGGAGTCGGCAAGCGAGCGACCGACCGCCGACGAGTCGGGACCGACCTCGTGCCACTCGATTATCTCCTCGCCGAGCGGCACCTGCACGCGCTCCAAATCGACGGGTTGGAAGTACGCGCCTTCGAGAAGGGTGCCGAACTCGCGAGCCTGCCGGTCGGAGAGTTCGAAGAGCTTCTCGCTGTCGGCCTCGGCGGAGGGTCGCCGGAACACCTCGCGCCTGCCGTCGTGGTGGATGAGTACGACGAGGCGGTCGTCGCCGTCGATTTCGTACTCGAACTTGCGACCCACGCCGGGGAGGTCCGTCTCGTAGACCGTCACGTCGGTCCGTACGACGACTTCCGACTTAACTCCCGGCGGCGGTCGCTTCGCTACGTTTACAAGTCGTAGCTGATAACGCGGCGTATCATGGACGTGCAATCGTTCGCGGCGGGGTTCCGGGACCGCGCCGGGAGTGCGCTTTCGCGCCGGTTCGGCGTGGACCCGCGGGCGCTGGCCGCGCTCCGTGTCTCGCTCGGTCTCCTCCTGTTGACGGACCTCTACCTGCGGTCGCGGGACCTCGTGGCGTTCTACACCGACGCCGGGGTCCTGCCGCGGTCGGTCCTCCGCGAGCAGTTCGGCGGTATCGCCCTCGTCTCGATTCACGCCCGCTTCGGGTCGCCGTGGGCGGTGGGACTGCTCTTTCTGGTCGCCGGAGCGTTCGCGGTGGCGCTCGCGGTCGGCTACCGGACGCGACTGGCCACGGTGGTGTCGTTCGTCCTCGTGGTCTCGCTCCACGCCCGGAACCCCGTCCTGCTCAACGGCGGCGACTCGATGCTCCGACGCCTGCTGCTCTGGGGCGCGTTCCTGCCGCTGGGGAGGCGGTGGTCGGTGGACGCGCTCCGGCGCGCGCGGGACGGAGCGCGTCGGGAGACCGAGCGGTCCGGGCGAGTGGCCAGCGTCGCGTCCGCCGCGCTGCTACTTCAGGTCGTGCTGGTCTACACCACGAACGCGGTCTACAAGCTCCGGGGAGAGCTGTGGGTGAGCGGCGAGGCGATTCTGTACGTGTTCAATCTGGACCAGTTGACTGTGGGACTCGGCGAGACGCTGGCGCAGTATCCGGCGCTGCTCAGGGCCTTCGACAGGGTGTGGCTCGGGCTGCTCGTGACCTCCGTCGGACTCCTGCTGTTGACCGGATGGGCGCGGGCCGCGTTCGCCGCGCTGTTCGTCGGGATGCACCTCGGGATGGCGCTGACGATGCGCATCACCGTCTTCCCGCTGCTCTCCATCGCGGGGCTGATTCCGTTCCTGCCCGGCGTCTTCTGGGACGCCGCGGGCGCGAGGGTCCGCGAGTCGCGACTGGGCGAGTGGCTCGACGAGACGGACGCGCCGGCGCGAGTCGCCGCCGCGCTCCCGAACGTCCGCCGCCGCGTTCCCGGCGGCGTACGCCGCCTCGGCCGGTGGGCGAGTCGCGCCCGCCCGCCGGTCGTCGGGGGCCTGCTCGCGCTCGTCCTCGTCTGGAACGCGGCCGCGCTCGGGTACGTCGCCCTGCCCGAAGACGTGAGTTCGGCGGCGGACCCGGAGGAGTACCGGTGGGACATGTTCGCGCCCGAACCCCGGACGACCGACGGGTGGTACGTCGTGCCGGGGCGACTGGAGTCGGGCGAGCGCGCCGACGTGTTCCACCGCCGGGCGGTCAGGTGGGACGAACCGCCAGACGTGGCCGCGAGCTATCGGAACGTCAGGTGGTTCAAGTACATGATGGACCTCCGGGCGAGCGCGGCCGAACCGCTCCGGCCTCACTTCGCGGACTACCTCTGCGAACGGTGGAACGCGACCCACGAGGACGACGTGGAGCGAGTCGCTCTCTACTACGTCGAGCAACCGGTTCGACTCGACGGCCCGGACCCGACGAACCGGGTGAAGATGCACGAGCAGTCGTGCGGGTCGGCGTGACTTAGCGGGGCTTCGAGTCGCCGATTTCGACCGACGGCGAGCGTCTCGAAGTCGTTCCGTATCGAGTCGTTTGCATTTACGCAAACGTTTACGTTTTTGGCCAGGTTTGCGTTTTAGAAAACGTCAGTCCACGAACAGGCGGATGTCGTCTTCTACGAGACCGTCGCCCTGAGGCGTGTTCTCGGGGACCGCATCGAACCACTCGGCGTTCCAATGCTCGTTTTCCGGGTGACTGGGGTCCCCGACGACTGCACGTTCGGGGTCGCACGCGAGCGAAGCGCGGAAGACGACGCCGTAGGTCGTCGCGTGCGGTTCGTCCTCGCCTTCGACGACGTGGTCGATTTCTCGGACGACCGCCACGCCGTCGATTTCGAAGGGGAGTTCGGTCGTGATTTCGACCGTATCGCGGCCGACCGCGACCCAGTCGTCCCCCGGTTCGACCCCGGCGTGCGGGAGCATGGCGACGGACTCCTCCTCGTGAACTGCGAGGAGGACTTCCCCTGCGTCGTTGGTAACACCGACCACGGCTCTGCCCTCGATATCGGTGTTACAGTGGTCGCGGTCGTCGTGGACCGCCGTCTCCTCGGTGAACGGGACGTCCTCGCAGTCACGGAGGCGCTCGGGGTCGATGAGCGAGTCGATGGGCGGCGTCTGGGCGGACGGTGCGTCGTCGGTCGCTTGCGTGTCGTCGTGCATGGTTGAATCGAGACTGGGGAGTCGGCTGGTTGGCGGTGCGCGTCGGCCGACCGCGGCGTCGCCGCGCGCGGGTGACGAAGCGGTCGGTAGCGATTACACCTACGAGCGCGCCCGAACCGCTCGGATTCGAGCGCCGGAGAAAAAGCTACGCGGAACTGATAGAAAAGAGCGCCGATTTACTTTCGGAACTTTTCTTCTTGTAATAATTCAGCCCAGGGGCTAAAAAGTGTTTCGGTGAAGAAATGATATTCGTTCTTTGGGGTGTGTAGATACGGCTGAAAGAAAGATACAGGCGTCTGAGAACGGCGGCGACAAGCCAACCTCGGAGCGACGCAAACCGGGAGCGGAATAGCTTCCCGTCCGAGACCATCCGCGGCCCAACACTTTACCCGAAACCCGTCGAACCACGACGGGAGCGTGTCCGAACTCGAAGCCCCCCTCGAAATCGGCGGCGTCGAACTACCGAACCGGCTCTACCGCGCCCCACTCCTCGAATGCGCGGGCGACGGTCCCGACGCTCCGGAGACTCTCGTCGACGAACTCGAACCCGCCGCGGCCGCCGGCGCGGGGTTGGTCTGTCAGGGCGCGTCCCCCGTCCGGGAGGCGGGCGGCCGAGTCGCGCCGGCGATGACGCCGCTCGCCGACCCGGAGTTCGCCGCGCGTCTGTCGGCGGTGCCCGACGCGATTCACGACCGCGGCGGGCGCGTCTTCGCGCAGTTGGACCACGGCGGCCTCCGGAGCATGGAGACGTGGCACGTCGGGTACCGCCGGGCCAACCCCGACCTGAACCAACTCGCGGTCTCGCGGCCGCCGTGGCCGCTCCGGGCCGCCGACCGGTTGGGGTTCCTCGAACTCGACCCCCGCGTCCTCTCGACCGACGAGGTGTACGACCTCGTGGCCGACTTCGGGCGCGCGGCGGCCAACGCCGCCGACGCCGGCTACGACGGCGTCCACCTCGCGGGCGCGAACATGGGCATCCTCCAGCAGTTCCTCTCGCCGTTCTACAACCGCCGCGACGACGAGTTCGGCGACGGCGCGCGCTTCTTCGAGGTGGTTTACGACGAGATTCGCGCGCGGGCGGGCGACCTCCCCGTGATGGCGAAGGTGCCCGCCGAGACCGAGGCCCCGCCGTTCGTCCGCCGCCACCTCACCGCCGACGACGCCGTAGCGATTTGTGAGCGACTCGACCGAGTCGGCTACGACGCCTTCGTGCCGGTCCGGGTCTCGACGTTCTGGGACATGAGCATCGTCCGCGGGCGGTTCCCGGAGCGAGCGTGGCGCGACCCCGACTTCCGGGAGGGGTACGTCGCGGCGTTCGGCAGTCGGTGGAAGGCCGCGCTGGTCGCGGCCGCCAACAGAATCGAGGGCGCATTCTACGGCTTCGAACCCGCGTGGAACGCCGACCTCGCCCGTCGCGTCCGCGAACGGGTCTCGGTTCCGGTCCTGCTCGAAGGGGGGATTCGCTCGCGCGAGCAGATGGACCGGCTACTGGGGGACGACGGCGGGCCGCCGGCCTGCGACGCCGTGGGGATGGGCCGCCCGTTCTACGCCGAACCGCGACTCCCCGCCCGGATTCTGGACGCGGAGCGCGCGGCGGCCGTCTGCGAGAACTGCAACAACTGCACGGTGCCGCAGGTCACGGGCGCGAACGGCGTCTGCCGGACGCCCGAGGTGCTGGCCGAGCGCGGCGAACTCGCGCGGGACGGCGCGTACGACCGGGCGCGCGAAAACGGGGATTAAGACCGTTCGGTTCCTACCGGTGGGCATGGCCCGCGAAGTCACGCACGAGGCGACCGGACCGCTCCGACTGGACGAGAGCGACCTCGACGACGAGAAAGGCGACATTGCGGTCTGCCTCTGCGGCCTCTCGGAGGACTACCCGTTCTGCGACGGTTCGCATCGAGTCGCCGAGGACGAGGAGTCGGAGGTCCGCTACAAGTACGAAGACGACGGCCCGGACGGCGAGCGCCGGGAAATCGAGGAGATTCGCTTCGCCGACGAGTAGCTCGGCCTTTTTGTCTGACGCCGAAGAGGTTACGGACGTGGCCGCCCTCCGCTCGCTCCGAACCGCGCTCGCGTCCAGAACGTCCCTCGCCGTGTTCGGGTTCCTCGCGCTCGGTGGCTTGCTCCCCGAAGTCGTGGACATCTACGCGTCGCCGGTCTACCGAATCCTCTTTCTGCCGTCGTATGTGTGACGATGCTGTTCGGCGACGGCGCGTTCGGCCTCGAAACGCTCGTGTATCCGGTCGTCCGACTCGTCGAACCGCTGTTCGGCGACGGCCACCTCGTCTGGGGGGCCGGGCGAGTCGTCACCTTCTACCTGTTCGTCCTCGCGGTCGGATCGCTCGTCGCCGCGGGTCGGTCGCGGGACCCGCCGGGGAACCGACCGCGCGACCCGCCGTCCGACTCGGAGTCTACGCGGTGAGCGCCCGCAGGCGCTCGGACAGGTCCCCCAGCGCGACCGTCTCGGTGGTCGCGCTCCCGGCGTCCAGTTCCCGGAACCCCGTGCCGGTCAGCACCGCGACTACGTCGTCGTCGGCGTCGAGTTCGCCCGAGTCGGCGAGTCGCCGAATTCCGGCGAGCGTCGTCGCCGAGGCCGGTTCGACGCAGAACCCCGCCTCGCTGGCCAGCGTCGCCTTCGCGTCGAGAATCTCGTCGTCCGGGACCGACAGGACCGCGCCGTCGGTCGCGCGGGCCGCCGCGAGCGCCCGGGTCCCGCTCGGCGGGTCGGCGTTGGCGATGGAGTAGGCGACGGTGTCGCCGGCGTCGTCCGCGGGCATCACCGAGTCGTTTCCATCGCGGTACGCCGCGGCGATGGGGTCGCAGGCCGCGGCCTGCACGAAGTAGAGGCGCGGGAGGTCGGCCGCCGCGAAGAGGCCGGCGGTCCGGAGTTCGCGCAGGGCCTTCCACGTCGCGCTGGCGTGGCCGCCGCTGCTGACCGGGAGGACGATGGCGTCTGGCGCGCGCTTCGTCCGAGTGCGCGTCTCCGCGGCGAACGCCTCGCAGATTTCGAGCGCCGTGGTCTTCTGGCCGGCCACGCGCAGGGGCGTGTCGGAGTTGACGAACTCGACCGGCGCGTCGGCGTCGAGCGTCTCGCGGTAGAGGCGGCCGTAGTCGCCCGCGACCCGGACGAGTTCGGGGTCGTACTGCGCGATGGCGGCGAGTCGCTCCTCGGAGATGTCGTCGGGAACGAGGACCAGCGCGCGGGGCGACCCGCTGCCGCCGACCCCCGCGGCGTTCGCGGCCACGCTCATCGCCATGTTGCCGTGCGAGACGGTTCCGACCCACTCGCGGCCCGCCCGCGCGGCCCACGCGACGCCCACCGCGCTCCCCCGGTCCTTGAAACTCCCCGTCGGGTTCTCGCTCTCGTCTTTCAGCCAGAGTCGGCACCCCGCGTCGGCGTCGAGGCCCGACGCGCGGACGAGCGGCGTCGAGCCGGCGGCCGCGCTCACGCCGCCGTCGGTCCGGGAGTCGCCCCCAGTTTCGACGGGGAGGAGGTCGGCGTAGCGACTGACGCCGGTTCCCGCGTCGGGCCACGCGAACGCCTCGGCCGCGGCGTCGGTGTCGAACCAGAGCGGTTCGCCGCAGTCGCACCGCTTGCGGTCGGGGAACGCCGCGTTCGCACCGCACCGGTAGCAGGTCAGGTCGCGAGAGTCGCTCGCGATTTCGGGCGAGTCGCCGGTCATCGCATCGCGTCCTCGTAGGCGCTCCGGGCCCGCTCGGCCCCCGAAGCGAGGTAGCCCGCGTCGGTGCCCACGATTTGGTAGTCGTAGCCGTAGTCGGCCCAGAGCCGAATCTCGTCGTCGTTCGTCGCCAGCGTGCCGACCGGCGCGTCGGCCGCGTGGGCCCGGTCGAGGACCGACTCGACCGCCTCGCGGAAGGTCTCGGACTCGTACTCGCCGAAGACGCCCAGCGACCCCGAGAGGTCGGCCGGGCCGACGAGAAGGGCGTCCACGCCCTCGACCGCGGCGATGTCGCCCGCGTTAGCGACCGCTCGCTCGGACTCGACCTGTACGACGGTCACGGGCGTCCGCTCGTCGCCCTCGACCTGCGCGGCGAGGTCCCGGCCGTAGTCGTTGGCGCGCGACCCCGCGATTCCCCGGACGCCCTCGGGCGGGTAGCGCGTCGCTTCGACCGCCTCGCGGGCCTCCTCGGCCGACTCGACCATCGGCACGAGGACACCGGAAACGCCGGTGTCGAGCGCGCGCTTGATTCGCACGGGGTCGTTCCACGCGACGCGGGCCAGCGGAACCGCGTCCCCCGCGGATTCGATTGCGCGAGCCACGTTCGCCACGGTTTCGAGGTCGGTCGGCGCGTGTTCGGTGTCCACGACCGCGAAGTCGGCGTCGCGGGCGCAGACCTCCGCGACCGCCGGGTGGCCGACCGAGAGCCAGTGGCCGACCACGGGGTCGCCGTCGCGGAGGCGTCGCCTGAACTCGGAGGTGTCTGTCACGGGTACACCGTCGGCGTCGCCCGGCAAGTAGGTTTGCGAGTCGGCAGGATGGCAAAAGGAGCGGGAGAGAAATCCGGCGTTACTGCGCCCGGACGCTGGTCACGATGAAGACGTAGCCGAGCGTCGTGACCGCGTAGTTGACCGTGAGCAGGACCCTGCTCTGGGTGAAGTTGGTCATGAACGCGCTGAAGGTGGTCGCGACTGCGGCCGCGACAACGAGCGAGAACCCGATAGTCAGCAGGAGCATCGAGCGACTCTCGGTTTCGAGGTACGCGCGGGCCGACTTGGCGACGAGCGTGAGACCCGCGACGACGAGGACCGCGCTGAGTACGACGTAGGCGGCTTCCATCGGTTGCATTTCGTTAGTTGGTCGTAACTCACTCCACAGTTTTAAACCTATCCGACAGTTATCAGGAAAGATAACGAAGTTTACCGGTGCGGGAGCGCCGCGGCCAACTTCTCGACGGGGTGGGTCGGCCGTTCGGACTCCAGTTGCGAGCGACAGGACGCGCCGGGCGCGACCACCTCGTCGGCGTCGGCCTCCGAAATCCGGTCGCGCAAGATGGCGCCGATGGACTGAGAGAGGTCGTAGTGTTCCGCGTGGTAGCCGAAGCTACCGGCCATGCCACAGCACCCGGAGTCGAGCGCCGCCACCTCGTAGCCCGCCCGGGCGAGGACCGCGGCGGCGTGGTCGGCGGTGCCCAGCGCCTTCTGGTTGCAGTGGCCGTGGTAGGCGAGTCGGGCGTCGGGCGCGTCGAAGTCGACGGCGTCGTCGCGTCGGGTCAGGTCGAGGTACTCGCATACGCCGTAGGCGTTCTCGGCGAGCAGGTCGGCCTCGGGCGACTCCGACAGGAGGTCGCGGTACTCGTCCTGCACCATCGCGGCGTCGGAGGGTTCCGGATACACGACCGACCAGCCGTCGCGGACGCGGGGCGCGAGAGTCTCTACGTTCGACGCCGCGCGCTCCCGGGCAACGTCGAGGAACCCCTCGGAGTAGGCCGGGCGGCCACTCGGGTCGGCGTCGGGCACTTCGACGCGGACGCCCGCCGCTTCGAGGACCTGCACCGCGGCCCGGCCCGTCGCGGGGTAGACGTAGTTGGTGTAGGTGTCCGGGACGAGCAGAACCCGGTCGGCGGCCTCGGAGGCGGAAATCCGCGGGCCGCCGCGGGCCGCGAACCACGACTCGAACGACTGATTGGCGAACGACGGGAAGTCGCGTTCGCGGGCGATACCGAGGGTCTTCTCGGCGACGACGCCGGCGCCCGGTAGGTCGGCCAGCCAGTTCGAGACGGGCGCGAGTTTGGACCCGACTCGCGCGAGTCGGTCCACATCGGCGAACAGACGTTCTCGAAGGCCTGCGCCCTCCTCCTCGTGGTAGCGGTGCTTGACCTCGGCCTTGAGTTTGGCGAGGTCCACACCCGTAGGGCAGTCACTCTGACAGCCCTTGCATCCCAAGCAGAGGTCGAGTACCTCCTTCTGGAAGCGCTCGCTGTGGATTTCGTCGGGCGGTAGCTCCCCCGAAATCGCGGCCCGGAGCATGTTCGCCCGGCCCCGGGTCGTCGCCATCTCGTCGTTCATCCCTCGGTAGGAGGGACACATCACCTCCGAGTCGGTCTGGCGGCAGGTGCCACACCCGTTACAGAGTTCCACGAGGTGCGAGAAGCCGCCCTCCGCCGAGAAGTCCTGCGCGGTGGCGGGTTCGAGCGACGAGTAGGTCGGGCCGTACCGCAGGTTCTCGCGCATGTCGGTCCCGACCCCGCGGTCGGAATCGGTCGGTCCGACGTCGTCGGGCGCGTCCCGAAACACCACCTTGCCGGGGTTCATGCGCCAGTCCGGGTCGAACGCGGTCTTGAGTCGCTTGAACGCGCTCCACAACTCGGGACCGTACAGCTTCGGATTGAACTGCGTCCGAGCGAGGCCGTCGCCGTGTTCGCCCGAGAACGACCCCCGGTGGTCCAACACGAGCGAGGTCACGTCCTCGGCGATAGACTGCATCTTCTCGACGCCCGCCGCTTCCTTCAGGTTCAGCACCGGCCGGACGTGGAGCGTGCCGCTCCCGGCGTGGGCGAAGTACGCCGCCGATGTGTCGTGGGCCTCCAGCACGCCCTCGAACCCCTGCACGTACTCGGCCAACTCCTCGGGGGGAACCGACGCGTCCTCGATGAAGGGGTAGGGCTTCGGGTCGCCCTCCATGCTCATCAACAGCGGAATCGCCGCCTTTCGGAGCTTCCAGAGCTTCGCCTGCGCGTCGTCGTCGTAGGCCTCCAACACGTCGAACGCCGCTCCCGCGTGGACGAACTCGGCGTTCGTTTCGGCGACGGCGTCCGCCAAGTCGTCGTGGACCTCCGAGTCGAACTCCAACATCAGCGCGGCCGCGGCGTCGTCGGGAATCGGGTCGGCGTACTCCGCGTACTCGGCGGACTCGCGCGCCAATCGGAACACCTCGTCGTCCATGAGTTCGACCGCGCTCGGGTCGTAGTCGAGCGCGACCGGCACCGCCTCCATCGCCGACAGCAGGTCCGAGAAGCAGTAGAGCGCCAGCGCGGTGTCGTCGGGTTTCGACACCAGCGAGAGGGTCGCCTCGGTGACGACTCCCAGCGTGCCCTCCGCGCCGACGAACAGTTTGGACAAGTTTACGCATTTGTTTCCGCTTTCGTTAACGTAAACGCATTCGTGGATGTTGTAACCCGACACCGACCGCTTGAGGTTCGGGTATCGCTCCTCGATTTCGTCCTCGTTCTCCTCGACGATGGCCCGGACCGTCCGGTAGAGGCGGGCCTCGCGGTCGTCGCCCGCGACGATGTCGTCCCACGCCGCGCCGTCGAGTTCGATTTCGCGGGCGCGAATCCGGCTTCCGTCTGCGAGGACGGCCTCGACTTCCTCCACGTAGGCGTCGGTGATGCCGTACCGGACCGAGTGGGCGCCCGTCGAGTTGTTCCCGATGCCGCCGCCGACCGTCGCGCGGTTGGAGGACGCGGGGTCGGGCGCGAACTTCAGACCGTACTCTTCGAGGACGACGTCGAGGTCGTCCTGAACGACGCCGGGTTGGACCGTCGCGCGCCGGGCGTCCGGGTTCACGTCGAGGACCGCGTCCATGTGTCGCGACAGGTCGAGGACCACGCAACCGGGACCGACCGTCTGGCCCGCGAGCGACGACCCCGCGCCGCGGGGCAGGACCGGCGCGCCGCGGTCGGCCGCAACCTCCACCGCGGCCTGCACGTCCGCGCCGTCGGTCGGGAAGACGACGCCCGCCGGGCGCGCCTCGTAGATGCTCCCGTCGGTCGCGTAGAGAATCTGGCTGTACTCGTCGAAGCGTACCTCGCCCTCGCAGGCCCGCCGGAGGTCGTCCGCGAGGGCGGCGTGGTCCGGGTCGTCGGGCGCGTCGATACCGAGCGAGTCACGGTAGGACTCGAAGTCGGGGCCGTCCGCGGGGGGAGAAGACATGGTATCTCATGGCACGCGAGGCGACATAAATTACGGGTCCAAAATGAACGCCTGCCGGCACCGAGAAGGGTCGTTTCTGCGGCCCGACCACGCTCAAAGGGAGACCGAACGGTGACGAAGGGACTTCGGAAACGATTCCGGATTCGAATTCGTGTACGATTTCGTAAACGAATTCGAAAGCGCAAACGATAACGATCGGAGGTCGCCCGAACCAGACGTTCGAAGGCCGACGCTAACCGGAACCTTCGCCCGACAGGAGGCGTGTAACAAAGACCGGAACGCGAGAAGGGACGTCCATGTCAGTGCGAAGCGGCGACTTGACGGAAAAGTGGTACGAGTACGTGTACCGCGACCGCGGCGAGTCGGTGCGCCGGTTCGTGGAGCGGTACCCCGACGAGCGCGCGCTGTCGGTGAGTTGCGAGCGGTTCGGCCACGACTACCAGTTCGTCCGGCCCCTGCTGGCGAACCCCGACGAGGCGCTCCGGGCCGGGAAGGCCGCGCTCGGGCGCTTCCTCGCCGACGAAACCGACCGCGAGATGCGGGACGTGTACCTCCGGGTCAGCGACCTGCCCGCCGAGAGCGAAGTGGCGCTGGACGAAATTCGCGCGACTCACCTGAACGAACTCCACACCACGCGCGGCGTCGTCGCCGAGACGGGGCCGCTCCGTCCGAAAGTCGTCCGCGCGGGGTTCCGATGCGCCAAGTGCGAGGAAGTCACGCGCCACGTCGCCCAACCCGGCCGCGAGTTCCGGTCCCACGCCAAGTGCCCGCGGTGCAGTTCGGTCGGCTACCTCTCGTTCGCGCCGGAGGCCAGCGAATACGTGGACGCGCGGGAAGTTCGAGTGCGCGACCCGACCGGCGAGACGGAGTTACCGGTCCTGCTCGAACACGACCTGACCGACGCCGTGTCGGACGGCGACGAAGTGCGAATAGTTGCCATACCTCGCGCGAATAGAACCGACGAGTCGGCGGTCGCGGACACGTGGCTCGAGTCCGTGAGTATGGAATGCTTAACGGACGCAAACCGATAGCGTCGGGCGGTTTTGCTATCTTCCGGCCGTGACAGGTCCGGGGCGTCGTAACGGCCATCATCCTTTTGCCCATACGGAAATTTCGGTCTAAAAGGGGAGAAGATGTACGACCTGACAGGATTCCAAAGGGACTTGCTCTACGTCATCGCGGGACTGGACGAGCCACACGGCCTCGCTATCAAGGACGAACTCGAATCGTACTACGAGAAAGAGATTCACCACGGAAGACTCTACCCGAACCTCGATACGCTCGTGGACAAGGGGTTCGTGGAGAAGGGCCAGCGCGACCGACGGACCAACTACTACACCCTCACCCGCCGGGGGACCCGGGAAATCGAGGCCCGCCGGGAGTGGGAGACTCAGTACGTGGACTTACCGCAGGAAGCGACCGCCTGACCGGCGTTCGCGCGAATCGGCCGTCCACCGGAGCCACGGAAAGCGAGCGCCGAATCAGGGGTGAGAGGGGGCGAGCGTCGCGCCGACGACCGCCGCGTCGAGCGACTGCACCCACCGAACGACGGGGGAAGCGGCACCCACGACGTACTCGTCACCCGACTCCTCGACCACCGCGAGGTCGACTAACTTCTCGACGTGATGCCAGACGCGCTTGCGCGAGACGCCGCTGAGTCGATGGATGTCTTCCTGTGCGAGCGACCGGTCCGGATCGACCTCCAGCAGGGCGTCGAGCATCAGCCGCACCGATTCGAGTCGCGCGAGGTACTCGAACCCGGACTCGTCGTCTGGTGCGCCGGTCGCCTCGACGGCGGCCGACAGCTCCGCGGCCGCGTGGTAGACGATAGCGCAGTCGTTGACGCGGTACGCGCCCTCGTCGGCGACCAGCACGCCGAGCGAGATGAGCGCGTCGATGGCCTCCTCGACTTCGGTCTCGGCGAGGTCGGAACGCGAGGCGAGGTCGTCGACGCCGTAGCGCGCCTCGGTGTCGGCGTCGAGGAGCGCCGCGAGCAGCGACCGGACCGACTCCTCGCCGGTCAGCCAGAGCCACCCGCTCGGGTACGCCCGGCGGGCCTCGGCGGGGTTGCCGCCCTCGGCGAGGTCCCACATCTCCTGTTCGGTGTCACTCGTCCGCAACTGGGCGTCGTCGGTCGTGGGGAGGGTCATTACTGTGGGGGTATCGCGGCGGCGATAAAAAGCTACCGCGCCCGCTCGAAAATCGATACGGAACCCTCACTCCGGCCGCGTCGTCTCGCAGGCGACGCACCAGCCGACGTCGCCCGCGTCGCAGAGCCGCGAGTACATCCCGCGCAGCGCCTCCGCGGCGGTGTCCGGCAGGACGTGAAACTCCACGCTCCCGCCGCGAATCACGACCCGGAACGCCGTCGAGTGGCGCTCGTCGTGGACTAGATAGACGGGCGCGGGGAGTTCGAACCAGTCGCCGTAGGTGTACCGGTCGCCGTCCAAGACCCGCTCCACGAGCGATGCCAGCTCGGCCTCCGAAGCCTCGGGGTCTGGCGAGAGCCGAAAGACGGTACCGCCCTCGTATTCGACCCCGCCGTCGTGGGGATAGACACGCTCTGGCCGCCGAGGGATGTCGAACGTCGGCGCGTCGTCGGTCACGACCAGTAATACGTCGCCATCCGTTATCAAACTCTACGCCGCATGTCAGAATAGAACTACGTTCGGACAGAAGCCGACTCATTGTTTGCGATTTCGTTTGCGTTACCGTTTACGCAAACGTTTCCGTCAGAGTCCGGCTATCGGCCTACTCTCCGACGCGTGACTCACCAGCGCCCCCGGGCAAGCATCGACACCGCGGTGACAAATCTGTTTCCGTATCCGTTTACGGTATCGTTTCCGTATGCGCTAACGTATTCAGGATGGAAACCCCGGCGGCGAGAAGCGAGAGAAACGAAATCGGACCCGGAGTCAGACCAAAATGAAATTCGGATGAAACACGGCATCGTCGCCGAAAGCGCGAACAGAAGCACTCACGTTAACAAAAACGGAAACGTTTGCGTAAACGATGCCGCAAACGGCCTGAGTGACCGCTCAGACGTTTCGGCGCGCGTACTCGCCGGACGCGTCGGCGAGCAGGTCTAGGTACTCGGGGGCGGCCTCGCGGAGACCGAGTCGGACCGCGAGGCGGACGATTTCGCTCCGGTCGAGCGAGTCGGTCTCGATTTCGCGACCGAGCGCGCCCTGCAAGGCGGTGCCGACGGCTTCGAGGTCGTGCTGGCGGTCGTCGAGCGTCGAGAGGAGCGCGGTCACCGACTCGTCTCTGGCCGCGAACGTCTTGGCCTGCTCGCCCGAGTCGATGGCCGCGAGCGCGTCCACCAGGTCTTCGAGCAGGTCGTCGGTGCCGTCGTCTCGGGCGTCGGGTTCCGCGAGTCGGTCGGTGCGCTGGGTCTGCTGGCGGAGTTCTTCGAGGTCGGGGTCGCTCACGCGAGTTCACCTCCCGCCGGGGCGGCGCGTTCGGACTCGTCCAGCCGCTCGACCAGCGTCTCGGCGTTCTCTAGAAACGCTTCTCGCGCGCGTTCGGCGGTCGTTGACGGTTCTTCCAGCGCGAACGCGGTCCGCCCCGACTCCGCTGCGTTCCGGATGTCCTGACTCACGGGGACGTGCGAGGAGACGAACGCCTCTGGGTAGGCCTCCTCGAAGGCGTCGAGGTACTCTTCCGCGAGTTTCGTGCGGGTGTCGACCTTGTTCGGGAGGACCATGGCGAGTTTCACGTCCACGTCGAAGTTCGCGCCGATTTTGTCGAGGTCGGCCCGGAGCGCCTCGGCCTGCTCGGACTCGAACGGCCCCATCTCGACCGGGGCGATGACGTTCCGGGCGGCCCAGAGGCCGTTGTAGCTGACGTTGTTCGTCAGGCCCGGCAGGTCGATGAGGACGGCGTCGTAGCCGAGCGGTTCGATGTACTCGTCCAGAAACGAGTCGAGTCGGGAGTAGCGGTCGTGAGCGTCGTCGATGTTGCCGAGTTCGGCGTCGAGACTGTCGAGTCCCGGATGGGCCGGAATCAGGTCGACGCCCTCGTCGGTCTCCAGAATCAGGTCGTCCACCGCGGCGTCGCCCAACTTCTCGGCGATGGCGCCCCACTGGTCCTGAAAGACCGTCGAGATGTTCGGCCAGTCGTCGTCCTCGGCGATCTGGCGTTCGACCGTCTCCCACCGGCCGAAGTGCTTGACGAGGTCGCCCTGTTTGCCAGCGAGGTCGATGAGCAACACGTCGTTGCCTCGCTCGGCGAGCGCGACGCCGAGGTGGGCCGCCGTCGTGGTCTTGCCCGTTCCTCCCTTGTCGAGGAAGGTGCAGGCGCGAATGGACCGAGACATAATTTGCGTTTGCGCAAACGCAAACAACTCACTTAATCCTTCGTCAGACATCTGTGGGAGAAAGTACATTTACGGTTCCGTTTACGGAAACGGTAACGCATTCGCAAACGAGAG